>CAXIBS010000179.1:0-4515 GCA_964022585.1 uncultured Colwellia sp. | reverse complement strand
TAAATAAAGCGACGAAAGCGCTCCAAGTGTTTTAAGTTTCATTAGGTTTCCTATCATGGTTTAAATTTAAGAATTGATCTAAGAGTATCATTTATTAACTTTATAAAACACAATAACCAATTGTATTTTATAAAATAAATATTAAAAATACTGTTAAACTACTACTATACTTAGTAGCAACTAAAGCCTCGTTAGAGGGAAGTAATATGTTGGTAATAATATTGAAAGCAGAGAAAAAATAGCTATATATTTCCCTGCTTTCATGACTTGTTAGTCAATATTGGAGGCTAAAGTATGTTTGATATGTACTGCAATTCGCCAAAATAAAAAAACTGTAATCGTTGATTCAATAAACACGTCTAGAAGAGTTGTTTCTTCTGGTATTTCGACTCCAGTAGTAGCGACAACAATTCCAATAATAAAAGCAAGGGGAATTAACAAAACAATAAAGCGAATAGTGACAACCCAACCAATAGCAAAATACTTAGCAATAAAGTTATCACCTGAATCACCACCATTACAGGCATAGGCGTATAAAATACCAAATACTGAAAGTGGTATCATTAAGACAGTTGAAAACAAATCAAATTGATTCGTTTCACCGTAAGGGAGCATAGCTACACCCAAGAAAATTGTATAAGCAATCAGATATTTAAGGATGCTTTTCTCTGTGACACTTCCCTGTTTAAAGTCCGATTTTAATTTATCGATATTCCAAAAGTACATATTCACTCCTTGATTATTAAATAGCCCAACAGCATGTTAAGCAGCTTTTAATTGTTGATTCAATTTTAACGAGGTAAAATAGCCAACTATATTCGTCCTTATATAAATTCTTGTTAAGCATTTGTTTGATTAAGCTTAGTATCAATCGATACTATTGCAGCAACTACACAACTCAATAGGGTGATTATTACCCCTGCGATAAAGGCTCGCCAATAATTTGAAAAAGCCATTATACCTCTGCCTCTTCTTACGATGTATCCAGATTCTTCAGACCAAGAACCGCTAGTCATTACATAAAACATATCGTAAAAAGAAAAGCATAGAACAAAAAAAGTAAATATGACACTAATACAAAAACCTAACCGAGCAAAAAATAATATTAATTTTAACTTTTCGGTTTCAATTTTACTGAATGGGATGATGTTCATCGGAAACTCCTTTGTCCTTGTTTGTTTTCTTGCTATGTGACTTTTAATTAAGTATAAACTCACTAATTACTTTAACTAACTCAGTTTTTATAGGTAATTTAGGTTGATTGTAAATTTTCCGTTTAATTGCCTTATTAGAGGTTTATGCACTAACCGTATATTTAGATATTTTAAAATCTAATCTCACTTTAATTTTATCGTAGTCAATAACATAATTTGTGACACGAAATATACGTCCATAAATAAACCCTACAACAGCGGACATAAAGCCAAATATCATAGCCTTTGCCTGCAACACAACAGGAACTGTCATAGGAATAAGATCCAAAATTAATATAAAGAAAATAGCACTAAGAAATAAAACTATTTGTTTAAATAGAAAGGCTATTAATAAGCCTTTTATAATCTTTTAAAAGCACCAAACCTAAAACACTATAGTAAAATACAGTGCCAAGTAATGCTACAGGTGCTCGTGAAATTACAGATTCAGATACAAAGAAAAATAAAATTATGGCTGCTATTAAAAGGCACAACCAAGCCATAAACTATCCAAGTTGTAGAATGGAAAAACTCACCCGAAGAACTAGTTGATGGAAAGGATGCTTTGTAGCGATTTAAATTCATTCTAAAGAACCATATAACGCCCCATTAAGAGGCAAAAAATAGCTGGTTAAAATAAGCGACGAAGGAGCAAAAACCAACTGTTATTTGTCCTGCTTGAATGGCTTGATACTAATTGAGCCTTCTCCCCAAAGTTCAGCGTTTAGCTAAACTTTAAGGCGACGAAACCAAAAGGAGAAAGCTCAATGAAATTCTATACTACTTTACATAAATATTATTGCGGAATCGACTTACATGCCAAAATTCTTTATGTTTGCATCTTAGACAAACAAGGCAATAAGCTGGTTCATCAAAAGATTGGCGCAGATCCAAAAGCTTTACTTCGATTACTCGAACCTTATATGGGCCATGCGCTTTACATGAAAGCCATTCATGGCGGCAAAGCTAAAAATGACAAAGTCGATTCGTACAAAATAGCGAGTCTATTAAAAGGTGGCAATTTTCCACTTGCCTATAATTATCCCAAAGAAATGCGAGCAACCAGAGATTTACTTCGCAGACGAACAGGTGTCGTCAGGCACGGTGCCAATCTTAAAGCCCATGTGGTCAACACTGACAGCCAATATAATTTACCGATACACCACCTCAACTTAAAAAACGTTTCTGCACGAGAATATTTACGCCACAACTATGATGATGAAGTGGTACAACGCACCATAGAACTCGATATGGTTTTACTTGATTGTTATGCAAAAGAATTAGCCAAAGTTGAATGTTTTATTGAAAAACAAGCCAAACAACATCACGGTGCTTATCTTTATATTATTCGAAGCTTTCCCGGTATTGGGCAAATACTCGGCTTAACTATCCTTTATGAAATAGGTCATATAACCCGCTTTAAGTCAGTACAAAATTTTGCATCGTATAGTCGATTAGTGAAATGTAAAGCGGAGTCAGCCGGAAAAACCTACGGCAGCAGTGGTAATAAGATTGGTAACGGGCACCTAAAGTGGGCATTTAGTGAAGCGGCTGTTTTATATTTACGTGGCAATGACAAAGCCAAAAACTACCTTAATAAATTACAACGACGCATGAGTAAAGGCAAAGCCTTGTCGGCCTTAGCGCATAAAATTGGTCGTTGTATTTATTTCATGCTTAGAGATAAAACCATATTTGATGAAAATAAATTTTTAAAAGGTTAAGTCGCACAATGGCGTGAGCTGATAGTTTAACTGGATGAAACAGAGCATCACATTAATCGTCAAACCATTATGTTCAATGATGATTATTATGCCGAGCAGTTCAAGCCACATTGTCTTGATTAGACACATCATTGGTGCGCACTTACCTTATAAGAGCAATAAGTAAACTCGTTTACACCTTAACTGAGCCTGAAACTAACTGAAACTTATTTAACAATGAGTAGTCATGATACTTGAATAGTGCCAGCTAAAGGTTAACCGATAAATGTCTAGTGCCCCTGCACCTCAAAAGGAATGAGAAAAAGCAGGCAGTGATGAGATCACACTAAGAGAGCCTCAATATGTGTTTGCCGTAAACGAGTGTTTAACGACTAACCGACATAACGAAGAAAACGAATTTACTGATTGATAACAACTAGCTGCCTAACAGCAGCTAAAAGAACACTATTGGCTATTGACGAGAGATAGGCTCATATGTGTTAGGTTTCTTTATGCTCAAAGACACTTAACCACTTTTCTTTAGGTGCAGATTCAGAATACCAAAAACCACCCTTATGTTTGACTATATTTTGCAAACCATCAGAGCTATCCTGAAAGAAATATATATTTTGATTCAGAGTAGACTCAACAATTTTGCCATTAATAATTTTAAATGGTTGGTTGGAACAAATAAATTTTCGACTATTCCCATCTGTATGATAGGAAATAGTAACTTTATTTGGCCGACTATATAATATAGTTTTAACATTTTCTAGATTGTTTTTATCAAAGAATATATATCCGATATTTAGGCATTCTGAATCAGAACGAGTAATAAATTCTTTGTGCGAGGAGCAGCTTGTCGCACTCAGTACGAGTATCGCCACAAATAAATAACTTGGAATAACCTTCATCTCAACTCCTTTTGAAACATACGCCCTGTTAAGGGGCAAAATTTAGTTGGCTAAAATATTGAGCGGAGCGAAAACAGCCAACTGTAATTTGTCCCGCTTGAACAGCTTGTATGGTTACACTTTGCTCATATGTTTGACCATTGCTGTTTTAAGCCTACTAGATGAATAACACCAAACGATAAGCAAATAACTGAACTCCAAAACCAGAAATCAGGGGAGCGCCCCATAGGTGAGCTTATCAAAAAGAACCCAGCAATACCGCGAGCTAAATAAACCAAAGTAATTAGAATAAGAACTAAACGAATAAATGGTAGTCGAAAGATAATCCCCGCTGCTGAGAAGGCATAAAGTGACCAAACAGAAAGAACAAGTACAATACCACTAGTGATAATAGTTGGTTGGATGCTCCCCTGTTCAGCGAGCACTGCCATTTGTTCACCTGCACCAAAAAACCGATACCATGGCGCACCAAAGAGAATGCAACCTATATGTAATATCGCAGCGATTGCACTTAAGAAACCTGCGATAACTAAAGCAATATTCATGTGCGCTGAAAACTCCGTGTAACCTAACGCCCTGTTAACAGGCAAAAAATAGTTGGTTAAAATAAGCGACGAAGGAGCAAAAACCAACTGTTATTTGTCCTGTTGATTTGCTTGTATGGATAATATACCCACTAAATTAAACGATTTCCGGTAAAGTGAG
>CAXIBS010000178.1:0-4540 GCA_964022585.1 uncultured Colwellia sp. | reverse complement strand
TTTCATGATGAAAATTTAGATGAGATAACAAAAAAGTTACAACAACTTAAACTCGATGCAGAGTTAGCATCAACTAAAGAAAGTTGCAGCACAGAAGCTGCAAAAGCAAAAGATCTAGCCCAAAAAAATGAGATGAAAGAAGCGTCAACGCTAAAATGGTTGCTGGCTATTAACGGGATCATGTTTTTTGTAGAAATAATTGCTGGGATTATTGCACAGTCTGCTGGCCTTATTGCAGACTCATTAGATATGTTTGCTGACGCTGCCGTATATGGTTTGGCTATTTATGCGGTAGGTAAAAGTATCAGCATGAAACTTAGAGCAGCACATATCTCTGGTGTGCTTCAGATTATTTTAGCGCTAGGTGCTTTGAGTGAAGTCGTAAGACGCTTTATTTATGGTAGTGAGCCTATGTCATCTTTAATGATGATATTTGGTGGAATAGCACTAATCGCTAACATTGCTTGTCTGTTTTTAATATTTGGCAATAAAGAAGACGGCGCTCATATGAAAGCGAGTTGGATTTTTTCCGCAAATGACGTTATCGCAAACATTGGCGTAATCTTAGCTGGCTTATTAGTTACAGTAACAAGCAGCCGTTATCCAGATTTAGTGATTGGTTTGATAATTGCTCTTGTCGTTTTAAACGGTGCTCGCCGCATCTTACAGCTAAAGTATTAGCTGAAATCAATCATGACCATTTATTTAAATTTTAAAACCATTATTGACACCTGTATAGCTAGTTTAAGTCTGGCTCAAACGGCTAAAGGTAAATGAACTTATGAAAAACAATACCTATATTCCACCACTACGATTTCATTGGTTAACGAGTTTTTATGACAGCCTCGTTGCTATCACCACGAGAGAAGCATTTTTTAAAAAGCTGATTGTTGATAAAGTTGCCAACGTCAAAGGAAACAATCTACTTGATGTTGGTTGTGGAACAGGAACGCTCACAAAATTAATAGCTGAAAAATCACCTAAACATACCGTAATAGGCTTAGATGCAGACCAAACCGCTCTAGATATTTCACAGAAAAAAGTTATAGGCAAAGATCTAAATATTTCTTTTAGACAGGGCTTTGGACAAAAAATGCCTTTTGATGAAAACTCTTTTGACATCGTAGTTTCAAGTTTGTTTTTTCACCACTTAAACAGTTCAGCTAAGCTCGCTACATTAACTGAAATTCGTCGGGTACTGAAACCGGACGGTACTTTAATAATTGCAGACTGGGGAAAGCCTACTTCAATATTTCAACGGATATTGTTCTTTGTCGTTCAATTATTAGATGGTTTCGAAACTACAAAAGATAATGTAGATGGAGTTATTCCCTCTTTGGTGGTTGAATCAGGGTTTACTCATGTTTCAGATTTAAACATAGTCCCAACGCCTTTGGGAACTATCAGACTGATTGAAGCGAACTAGATAACAATGAACCTAATGCACCCATCATATTTTAAACCATATATATCATACGTGATAATGATTTTAATCGCGGTGCAGTCTGTGTTTTTTTCGCTAGAAGAGCTTGAAATAAACTTGATAGAAAGTTCTTTTAACACATCACTAACTGAGTCAACTACCCCACTAAAAGCTTCAGAAACCTCCAATATATTTGAAGTAAATAATAGCAACAGTTCAATTGAAAATTGTAATTTTTGTTGCTGTTGTCACTTGTTTTTAAATGCAGATTCTTCTTGTAATATTTTACAAGCAATAGATCATTTTCCTACCTACGCCTTAGTTTCTCCTGAGCTAAAAGGCTATATGTCGGTGCCATTTCGTCCCCCTAAATACGCCTAATTTTTATATCAAATTTAAAAAGGTCAACATTATTGACCTAAATAACAATATAAATTTATAGGAAAGTATATATGGCACTTTATACCTGTGCGCATCGCAAGATAGAAATTTTGAGGTGTGTAACACCTCGGCTCAAATATATCGCGTTTCTCGCTTTGTCACTTTTTACATTTAATGTTTATGCATTTGAAAAGCAGTTAAATCTTCAAGAGGCAATACAGCGAACGCTTAAACAAAATCCTGAACTCAAAATATTTGATTTCAAACAAACCGCATTAATAGGACGAGAACAAACAGCAAGTTTAAATCCCGCTTATGAACTAGAACTTGAAGCCGAGAACTTTGCAGGCTCAGGTGAATTCTCTGCATTCGAAAGCGCAGAATTAACTGTCGCTCTATCTTCGGTTATTGAAATGGGAGATAAACGCTCAGCGCGAATTGGGCTTGTTTCAAACTCAAGAGCATTGCTCACTGCTGAAAAAGAGGTAGCAGCACTAAACTTGATGGCTCAAGTCACTGAAAAGTACGTGGAAGTACTTGCAGCCCAACAAAGAGTTATATTGGCAGATAATGCTCTGAAGTTAGCACAAGAAACGTTAGAGATTGTATCTCAGCGTAACCGCGCAGGTGCAACTCCTGAGGCTGAAGTAAAACGCTCAAAAGCAGTTATTGCTCAGGCAAATTTAACTGTTCAATCGGAACAAAAGCGCTTGGAATATTTAAAACTTTCTTTAGCGGCTTTCTGGGGAGAAAACTCTGTAACTTTCTCTGAAGTAAAAGGTGATCTTTTTCAGTTTGGCAATGATAGTGACTTCAACAGCCTTTTTGCGAAGTTAGAAAAAAATCCAGCGATTCAAATCTATGCAAGTGAACAGCGACTAAAAGAGGCCGAAATACAGTTAGCTAAAACGGAGTCAACTGCCAATATCAAATGGTCTGTTGGTGTTAGGCGCTCTCAAGAAGCTAATGATACGGCACTGGTCGCTGGTTTTAGCTTACCTTTGTTTGCTGAAAAGCGAAATTCTGGCGCAATCGCTAGTGCCTTAGCAGAGCGTGATCAAGTTGCTATAGAGAAAGAAGCGACTAAGTTAAGATTTAGAAATCACTTACTGCGAGCATACTCCAATAGAAAACAAGCCATACTAACGGCAAATTCATTAAAGCAGTCAGTTATTCCAATGCTTGAAGATGCACTGGAAGATACTCAAGACGCCTATCAAAAAGGTAGATATGGCTACCTTGATTATGTATCGGCTAGACAAGAGCTGTTAAATGCTCGGCGAACCCTTATTGACGCGGCATCTGCTGCCCTGATTTACGGCGCAGAGATAGAAAAACTAACAAACGAAGCGCTGTCACTCTAAATAAACATCACTTTAAGTTTAATAACAATTTATTGATTCAGTTATTAACTGAATCGTTTAGGAATTCAAAATGAAAAACTATTTACTCGCACTATTGATTTTTATTGGGTATCTATCACCCATTCAAAGTGTTATCGCTAGTGAAGATGAACATGAAGGCGAAGAAGGCATTAGCAAAATAAACAATAACATGGCAAAAAGGCTTGGTGTTGAAACAGCCTATTTAGCTTCAAAAACGTTGAACCAAACTATCCCTGTATACGGCGCTACGACGATAGGCGCTGAACAATTATTTCAAGTTGGCGCTAGATATAATGGCGTTATAAAGACAATAAACTCCACTGTTGGTGATAAGGTAAAAAAAGGCGATCTATTAGCCGTTATTGAATCTAACGAAAGCTTAAATACCTATAAGATAATTTCCCCTGTTTCTGGGACTGTTTTACAGAGAAATGGAAATATTGGCGGTATCACACAAAACACCAGCTTGTTTGAAATCGTCAATTTTGACACGTTGTGGGCCGAATTTAAGGTTTTTACTAGCCAGTATAATCAAATCAGAGTCGGTCAGTCTGTTGATATTGAGCATGGTGAACAAGCATTCAACTCAACCATCACCAATATAATTCCAGCTATAGATCAGTCATATGTTTTAGCACGTGTACGTTTAAATAACACTGAGCTAAACCTAACCTCAGGCCAATTATTAATGGGTAGCGTAAAGATAAACCGATTTGAGGTGGATTTAGCCGTCGAGAAAGTTGCCATACAAGAACTGGGAGGACAATTTGGTGTCTTTGTAAAAGAAGATGAAGAGTATGAGTTTGCACCACTTGTCCTCGGTCGTTCAGACAAAAACTATATCGAGGTCATTGATGGCCTCAGTAAAGACGCTGAATATGTAAACAAAAACAGTTATCTGATTAAAGCAGATATATTGAAATCTGAAGTAGAAGACGACGATTAGGAGACGCAATATGATTGAATCAATTTTGCGTCTTGCAATAAATAGGCGCTATTTAGTATTAAGCTTGCTGATGGTAATCATCGGCGTTGGTATGTGGAGTTATCAAAAACTTCCCATTGATGCAGTTCCAGATATAACAAACGTACAGGTACAAATAAATACTTCTGCTCCCGGTTATTCACCTTTAGAAGCAGAGCAAAGGGTAACCTTTCCTGTAGAAACCGCGTTAGCTGGACTACCAAAACTGTCTCACACCCGTTCCCTGTCAAGATATGGTTTATCCCAAGTAACCGTTATTTTTGAAGAGGGAACAGATATTTATTTCGCACGCAACTTAATCAATGCCAGACTAGCTGCGATAAAAGGCGTTATTCCCTCTGGCTTAGAGCCAGAAATGGGTCCTAT
>CAXIBS010000177.1:0-4549 GCA_964022585.1 uncultured Colwellia sp. | reverse complement strand
TGATTCGCCAACAGTTGATAGGTTAGAAACAATAATGATGGCTCATGCGCAGTTTGGAACAACAGCAATGATGCCAACCTTGATTACTGATAAAATTGAGGTGATGAGCCAAGCTGCCGACACCATAAGTGAGGCTATCGCTAATAAACAGCTAGGTATTTTAGGTATTCATTTTGAAGGGCCACATTTATCTGTTGCTAAAAAAGGAACCCATTGCACTGATTATATTCGTCCTATTTCATCAGCTGAATGGACAATATTATCACGAAAAGATATTGGTCGAATTATGGTCACTCTTGCCCCTGAAACTGTTGCCCCTAAAGACATTACTCGCATGGTAAAACTAGGCATTAAAGTCTGTTTAGGGCATACCAATGCTGACTTTAATACTGCACAATTAGCCGTAGATTCAGGCGCAACTGGCTTTACTCACTTATTTAATGCAATGTCTCCTTTACAAGGAAGGGAGCCCGGTGTAGTTGGTTGTGCTTTATTAAATGATAATACCCAATGTGGCCTTATTGTTGATGGGCACCATGTTGACTTTGCAAGCTGCCAATTAGCCATTAAAACGAAACCCGAGGGTGGCATTTTTTTAGTGACAGATGCTATGCCACCTGTTGGTACAAACCTAACAGAATTCCCATTATACGATCGCACTGTCTTTGTTGAAAAAGGCAAACTAACATCGTCTACAGGAGAGTTGGCCGGCTCATCATTAGATATGGCAACAGCGGTTAGAAATACTCATATTGACTTGAACATCCCGTTAGACGAATCAATACGAATGGCAAGCTTATATCCTGCTCGTTATTTATACCAAACTAGTAAGATGTTACGTGGTGAGTTGGCAGTAGGAATGAAAGCTGACATGATAGTGCTAAATAAAGATCTTAGTGTATTACAAACTTGGATTTCAGGAAAAAGAGTTATCTAAAGCTACAGTGTTAATGAGTAAAAAGTAAACATAACTGGACTAAATGATAATATCCTATTTTGAAAAAATGTATAAGCTATGTAACTCTTTTAATGGTTCGTGTATATTCGAAGCACACAAAGAAATACTATAACTTACAGTGGTTACTTATTGAGGATAAACTGTAATTTATAGTAGCAAAAAGTATCATTGTGATGATGTTTATACTTCATTACTTAACTAACGGCTATAACTCATAGCTTACACTTAATAATAAACGAAAGAATATCACATGCTAATTGATGGTAAACAGGCCGCAGCACAATTAAGAGTGGCAATTGCAGAAGGGGTGGCTACCCTAAAAGAGTCAAAAGGCGTAACGCCTAGTTTAACCGTAGTACTTGTTGGAGAAGATCCTGCAAGCCAAGTTTATGTTCGAAATAAAGTTAAACAAACTACTGAAGTTGGCATGATTTCTAATGAAATTTGCTTACCTGATACTTGTACTCAGGCTGAACTTCTAGCGCAGCTATCTATTTTAAATAATGACCCGAGTGTTCATGGTATTTTAGTTCAACTACCATTACCTAAGCATATTGATGAGAGTCTTGTTATTGGGGCAATAGCACCAGAGAAAGATGTTGATGGTTTTCATGCTATGAACTCTGGACGTTTATTAAATGGTGAAGTTGGTGCATTAGTTCCATGTACACCACAAGGCTGTATAATTTTAGCTAAGCAGCATTTAGGTGACGATTTATCAGGCAAACATGCGGTGGTCGTGGGTCGCTCTAATATTGTAGGTAAACCGGTTGCTATTTTATTATTACAAGAAAATTGTACAGTAACTGTTGCTCACTCACGTACTGAAAACCTTTCTCAAATATGCCAGCAAGCAGATATTTTAGTTGCTGCTGTTGGTCGCGCAGAATTTATACAAGCAGACTGGGTGAAAAAAGGTGCAACCGTAATAGATGTGGGTATTAATCGCGTGAAAGATGAATCTACCGGTAAAATGAAGCTTGTTGGTGATGTTGATTTTGCTGGCGTGAATGATGTTTGTGGAGCCATAACACCTGTTCCAGGTGGTGTAGGACCAATGACTATTGCTTGCCTGCTTAAAAACACACTAGAAGCAGCAAAGCTATATGGTTAAATGCAGTAGTGAGGTGAAGGTTTTTTAATATCTAAACTTCTAGTTGCTTAGTTTTTCAATAATGAGAAATAAAAATTAAAAAACCGCAAATTTAATAAATTTTGCGGTTTTTTTAGTTCTAAAATCTAGCAATTTATTTACGTTAAATTCTAGTTCTCGTTCTTTAATTGTTTTTCACTGTACTCTAGTTTTTTATAATCTTTACCAGCGGCATCAGCTAGTTCTGCAGGCATATAATTTTCATCATGCTTGGCTAATACTTCACTTGCTTCCACATATAGTTCACCGGATGAGTCACGTGTTAATGTACCATTAGCAACAATACCTTGTCCTTCACGGAATAAGTCAGGCAAAATCCCTTCGTAATGAACGCTGATCATAGGGTCGCTATCATTAAAAACAATTGGCATTTTCATATCTGATAAGCTAAATGCTACCTTTAGGTTTTCTGGGTTACGCTTTACTGTGTTAGGCACTACAAGACCACCAATTCGGATACGTTGACCAACTTGAGGCTTAATACCAGAATCTTTTTTTCCTTGAGTGATTTCAGCAGGGGTATAGAATAAATCAATATTCTGGCTTAATGCATAAAGTACTAAGCCAGCAACAACGGCTATACCAACTAAAACTGATCCAACAATAGTTAAACGTTTTTTACGACGTGGATTCATTCTGTAACCTCTTCAGACTGTGATGTTTTTAACTGTTTTTCTTTATTATCGCGCTGTTTACGTACTTGGCGAAGTTTGTCTTCTCTTAACTTACGTTGAGCGATACTTTTGATTACTCTTTTATGACCTGTAACGGAAGTAATTGTTAGAATAATGAGTAATGCAGCGGCGACACCGTAGGATAGCCAAACATAAAAGCCGTACCCTCCCATGTCAATAAAAGCGCTAAAGCTATCAAACATCATTGCCTTTCTCCTGAGCTAATTGTTGGGAAACTAAGGTTCTAACCCAAGGTCTAATACTGTTTCTTGCTAATATTTCACTGCGAAAGCGGATACAAATAATAACGCTAACAAGTAGAATAAAACCTAGGAAACAGAATAAAAATGGCCATAGCATATCAGCAGACATTGACGGCTTACCCAGTTTACTGACGGTTGAGCCTTGATGTAAAGTGTTCCACCATTCTACAGAATACTTAATAATAGGTAAGTTAATTACGCCAACCAAGGTTAATATACCTGCTGCCTTTCCTGCTAAGTTTTTATCTTCAAAAGCGTTATGTAAAGCAATTACTCCTAAATATAAGAATAATAAAATAAGTTCTGAGGTTAATCGAGCATCCCATATCCACCAAGTTCCCCACATAGGTTTACCCCATGCAGCACCAGTAAAAAGCGCTATTGCTGTAAACGTTGCTCCTACAGGTGCCATTGCTGCGGCAGAAGCGTCAGATAACTTAAATTGCCATACTAAACTGGTAAAAGCGGCAATTGCCATACCAAAATAGATTCCCATTGAAAGAGATGCTGCTGGTACGTGAATATAGAAAATACGAAAGCTATCGCCTTGTTGGTAATCAGCAGGAGCAAAAACTAAAGCCCAAATTAAACCTATAGATAGAAGCAGTGCTGCTAAGGCACTCATCCAAGGAATTATTTTTCCAGCAAAGTGATAAGACACTTCCGGATTTGCGTAGGGATGTAACCATTTCCACATAGTTTATGTTCTCTAATTAATTTGTACTGACTTTCAACGCAGCACCAACGGCAAAAGGGGCTAACGTTAATGAACCAAAAAATAGCGCGGCAATTATAGCAAGTTGACCACTATAAGGTAAACCGAGTGACGCGGTATCAATAGCGCTAGTAGCAAAAATTAACACCGGTATATATAAAGGGAGTACTAATAAGCTTAATAATACACCACCTTTTTTAATGCCAACGGTTAAGGCTACGCCAATAGCGCCAAGTAAACTTAAAACAGGCGTACCAAGTAAAAGTGTTAAAATAAGAGCAGTGTAGCTTTGCTCATTTAAATGTAATAAAACAGCCAGTAAGGGAGCAATTAAAATTAGCGGTAAACCTGTAATTAACCAATGGGCAACAATTTTAGCCAGAACTAATATAAAAACAGGATGAGGGCTTAATAGCATTTGTTCTAGTGAGCCATCACTGTGGTCAGATTTAAATAATCTGTCTAAAGACAATAATGTTGATAATAATGCAGCTACCCAAATAATACCGGGTGCAATTCTGCTTAATGTTTGGGCTTCTGGACCAATACCTAAAGGGAATAATGTGACAACGATCACAAAGAACAACAAAGGGTTGATGATGTCATCTTTGTGTCGCATGGCAATGGTTAAATCACGTTTAAGCACTAAAGAAAAAACAGCACGATAAGATAAGTTTGCTACTGGCATGCTATATTCGACTCTTTTCTAGATTTAAACGATGGTATTTATTATTCATAACTTACTATTCACCCATATAATCTAATGTGATTTTTCTTACTTGTGTT
>CAXIBS010000176.1:0-4595 GCA_964022585.1 uncultured Colwellia sp. | reverse complement strand
AATAGCCCATGAGCTTATTGACTAGAGCTTTTTTAAATGGCTGAAAGTAATTCATTACCTTTAAACCGGTATTTCTTCCTGCGATCAAAGGAGGCAAGTTATTAGAGAATAAAGTAACGAGTGAGTCAGTTAGGCTGATGATTTGTTTTTGATCTTGTGTTCGTTGTATAGAATATTCATTAAGTAAAGCAAAACTACCAATATCAGACTGAGTTAGTAACTGCTTTTCAATTAGGCTTGCCATCAATTGCACATCACGCAAACCAAGATTGAAGCCTTGGCCAGCAATAGGGTGAATAGTATGTGATGCATTCCCAATAAGAGCCATTCGGTGATATGTTTGCTGCTTAGCTTGTAACAGAGATAACGGATAAACATCTCGTTTTCCTACTTGTTTAACTTTACCAAGCCAACTACCAAAGGCCACTTCAAGCTGATTACAAAATTCATCATCTGTTAGAGTACGTAATTTTTCACTTTGCTCAGCCGACATTGTCCAAACAAGTGAACATCGATGAGGCGTATTATTCAATGCTGTTAACGGTAACATTGCTATTGGGCCATACTCAGTAAAGCGCTCAAACGCTTTATTATTATGTGCTTTTTCTGTTGCAACATTCGCAATCAGTGCAAGCTGATGATAATCACTTTTACTTGCTTCAATATTTGCTAGCATTCTACAAGGTGAATTAGCACCATCACACGCAAGCAGCAGCTGTGTTTGTAATACTTTTCCAGATTTAAGTGATACTTCTATTAGACTATTTTTTAATTCGTCAGTTGAAGCAGAGTTTTCTTGAGGTAAAAATGTAGGGTCTGCTTGCCAGTCAATCTCGGTAATTGATTCAGGCGTAAACCACTGTACATTAGATTTACTGACTAATGCTTTTAATTGTCCTTCACCAATTTTAGCCATGGCAATAACATAACCTAGTGCTGATACATTATGAGAGTTAGCATCTATACGAGCTTTACCATAATGACCACGATCTGAAATATCAATTTTCTTGATTGCACAAGCATCGCTAGTTAAGTGCTGCCACACATTCACACTTTTAAGATATTCAGCACTAGCGTGCGATAACGCTAACACCCGATCATCAAATAATGGCGTAGTTACTCCTTGTAATGCTTCATTCTCTGTAGATGCATTAGCATTTGGTTCATTGGCTTCTACGATGGCAATTGATAACAAGCTACCATCAGGTTTGGTTAAATCAGCTAAACTTAATGCCATTAAACTCCCTGATAAGCCGCCACCAGAGATGATAATATCGAAAGTTTTTTTATTTTGGCTCATGGTTTGTTACTTTACTATTAACTAAAGGTTTATCTATTTACTGCGCATTAATGTTTCAATATCAGTAATTGTTCGTGGTGAGTTAACGGTTAGGTTGTCGTGGCCTTGCTCGGTAACAACAATATTATCTTCAATTCGAATACCAATACCACGCCATTTTACATCTAAAGTAATGTCATCTTTAGGCATATAAAGACCCGGTTCAATGGTTAATACCATACCAGCCACAAACTCACGGCACTGTTCTTTATTATCATTAATGTCATAGTCACCAACATCGTGAACATCTAAACCTAACCAGTGACCTAAACCATGAATAAAGTATTTCTTACATGCTTTTTCATCAAGTAATTCTTTTAAATCTCCTGACAAAATACCTAAATCAAGTAAGCCTTGTGTTAGACATTTATTTGCAATCACATTTAGCTCAGCAAAACTAGTGCCCGGCTTAATTGCTTCTATAACTATTAACTGAGTATGCAATACAAGTTGGTATAGCAATTTTTGTGGTTCAGTAAATGTGCCATTAATTGGAAATGTTCTGGTGATATCTGCTGCATATCCTGACAACTCACCACCGGCATCAATTAATAACAGTTCATTATCTTGTAGCGTTTCGTCATTATCCGTGTAATGTAATATATTAGCATTATCGCCCCCTGCAACGATGCTCGCATAGGCAGGTTGGCGAGCCCCAAAACGAGAAAATTCATGTAGTAATTCAGCTTCTATTTGATACTCAAACTTGCCAACTTCACTTTGTAACATTGCTCGTTGATGTGCTAATCCAGAAATATAATTAGCTTGTCGCATTACTGCTATTTCATTAGCACTCTTAATTAAACGTAACTCACTAATAATTGGGGTTGCATCTATTAACACTTCTGGTGCTTTATTACCTTGACGAATAGTTGCTCTAACTTGTGCTAACCATGAAAATACTTGCTGCGACATTTCATTACTATCAAAACAAAAATAAACCTGAGTTAAGTCATTTAAATACTGTGGAACAAGATTAGTTATCTCATCAAGTTCAAAGCTCTGATCAAAATTATAATACTGACAAGCTTTCTCTTGCCCTACTCTTCGGCCATGCCATACTTCATGACTCTTATCTTTGGGCAAAGAAAATAAAATAGATCGCTGAACGTCGTCAGTTTTAAGCAATAAAAGTAACGCGTCTGGTTCATTAAAACCCGTTAAATAATAAAAATGCTTATTTTGACAAAATGTGTACTCTGTATCATTACTTCGCGTAGCTTCATGAGCAGCTGAAAATAAAGCGACACTGTTGGGAGCCATTTTATCGAAAAAATTATCTCTATGATTTTTAAAGTCACCGATAGGTAACTTATCAATCCCAGGTAATTGTGTAGATGATACTTCGTGCACTTTGCTCATAATGTCTCTAATAAACAGTTTTAATGAATTGTGTTATCTGAATCTTTGTTGCTAATTGGCGCAGGAGATGAACCTAGCTCAGTAAAACACAATAAGGCGGAAATACGCACATATTCACTTATTTCAAAGTAAGCTTGTTCTGTATCTTCATCTTCTTCTACTTCGTCAGATAGATTAGCAATTTCAGCAAAATCGGTAAGCACTTCTTTTACTTCACTCGATGTTACCGGATTGTTTTTTTGCTGTAAGCCAAAGCCTAAGTTAAACCCTTGTACCCATTTTCCCAATGCATGACCACGCTCAACTAATGAATCATCATCATCAGGTAGCATTAATTGAAAAGAGTAAGCATCATCAAGGATATCAGACCATAATTCACTGTACATTTTTTTTATGGCTGCTTTTACTGCATTTGGAAAGCCTTCACCATTAATAAGTATATCATTCAGTAAATCGATATAGTTTTGTTCTTCAAAACTATATCCAGCACAGATAAGCCCAGTAAGTACGCCATGAACCTCACTAACGTGACTTTGAATATTCTCAGTTGTGATTATGGCTTGAGCTGATGAAAAATCGAGTTTACTTTTTTTAGAAGAATGTTCAGGCATGGTTAATAACTTACACAAATGAAATAAAATTATGTCGCTATTCTATCATTGCCAAACTCAAAAGACATGAAAAATCATAGAAAGATATGCATTTGCTTGCATAGCCAAATCAGCACAGTTATAGTGCAAGTTATTGTCATATATATCGTAAATTATTCTTGGAATTATCGCGAATGAGTCATCGTACTGTTGAAATCAATATAATTGATCGCAAACTTAAAGTTTCTTGCCCTATCGGAAAAGAAAGCGCTTTACTCAGTGCGGCTGCTGAATTATCACAGCGCTTAACTAATGCTAATAGTAGCAAGTCAATCGCCTCTCCTGATCAAGCACTTCTTATGACAGCGTTGAACTTAGCTAATGAGTTATTAGCCACAGAACAAAAATTAAAAACTGAACAACAAGAAAATAAGCGAAGAATAGCTCTGTTACAATCCACAATTGAGCAAGCAATTACCCCAGCGAATAAGAAGCAAGCGTAAAACGTTTAAATTGACAACAGTTAGCTCCTACCAGTTAAAAAAAGCTTATCTCTACTATTATTTTAGCTATAATGAACTTGTCTTCTGGGATGTTCGCAAGTAACTATGTCCCTGAGCCGATAAGTTTTACCTAAGGAAATTGATTGTTAGCTTTTGTGCAAGCCCGGCTCGTATCGGGAAGCCTACGGTTAACATGATACTTCCGCCCTGAACACACGGTGTTCAGGACTACGGTTAACTGCGGCACCCTGGAAGTCATTAATACTCTTCAAAACGCCTAAATACTATTTCCTATTTTGCCTAGCAAAAATTAGCATACTTTCTATTTTTTAAACTTTCTGATCATAAACTTAACTATCAGAGTTATTATTTAGCTTCTTGCTAGTTAAATATCACTTTTATAATTAAACTTATTACTTGCTGTAATTATAAGAATAATAAATTACGTTCGAGCTTTAGTGAATTGTTTTAAACAACGTGGCTTTAATTAGCTAGTTATTATTTTTCTCCAAACAGCAAAAAGCCCGTCACTTACGTAACGGGCTTTTCTAAATAGAAGCTTAGCAATGTCCTACTCTCACATAAAGAGAGCAACACCCACACGCTTACCACCCACCGGCGATACTGCTTTTCACTTCTAGGCGCTGCAGCGGTATGAACGAATGGGAGCAAGTGGAAATACAGCGCTTTGTCACTGTCGCCACTAATTTCTTTAAATAATAGAAAGCAAAAAGCCCGCAACAGTGTGCGGGCTTTTCTAAATAGAAGCTTAGCAATGTCCTACTCTCACATGGGAACTCC
>CAXIBS010000175.1:0-4627 GCA_964022585.1 uncultured Colwellia sp. | reverse complement strand
CAGAAGCTGCTAAAGCATTATTAGAGCGTACTAATGCTAAAACTGGTGACATTATCTTCTTCGGTGCAGACTCATACAATGTAGTTAGTGAATCACTAGGTGCACTACGTCTTAAGTTAGGTGAAGATTTAGACTTACTTGAAGGTGATTGGAAACCGTTATGGGTTGTAGATTTCCCTATGTTTGAAGAAATTGATGGCGGTATGCATGCGCTTCATCATCCGTTTACTGCGCCAACTAATTTAACACCAGAACAGCTTGAAGCTGATCCGTTAAATGCCTTATCAGATGCTTACGATATGGTATTAAATGGCTGTGAACTAGGCGGTGGCTCTGTACGTATCCATAATCAAGATATGCAATCAGCTGCATTTAGAATATTAGGTATTGATGATCAAGAAGCACAAGAAAAATTTGGTTTCTTACTTGAAGCTTTACAATACGGTGCGCCACCACATGGTGGTTTAGCTTTTGGTCTTGACCGTTTAGTAATGTTGATGACGGGTGCTAGCTCAATTCGTGAGGTAATGGCATTTCCAAAAACCAACACCGCAGCCTGCCCATTAACAAATGCTCCTGGAAATACAAATCCTGCTCAGTTAGCTGAGCTAGGTGTAAAAATCATTGAAGAAGAAAAAAGCGAGTAGTAGTTAATATGATTGTAGGCAGCAACCACTTTGCTGCCTTCTTTATATTTAACTTATTATTCGAATTAGCTTAATGACTATTATTCTAGGAATTGATCCCGGCTCACGCTTTACTGGCTACGGGGTTATTAAACAGCAAGGTCGCAAATTTACTTACCTTGGTAGTGGTTGTATAAAAGCGCTGAGCCAAGGAGACGATCTTGCTTCTCGTCTACAAACCATCTTCTCTGGCGTTTCTGAAATTATTCTGCAATTTAAGCCTGATATGTTTGCTATTGAGCAAGTATTTATGGCAAAAAACCCTGATTCAGCCTTAAAGTTAGGGCAAGCGAGGGGAGCTGCAATTGTTGCTGCAACAAATAGTGGTTTAACTATTTCAGAATATTCTGCGAGACAAATCAAACAAGCTGTTGTTGGCACTGGCGGCGCAGATAAAAGTCAAGTTCAACATATGGTTAAAACTATTTTAAAACTCCCTGGAACACCTCAAGCGGATGCTGCTGACGCACTTGCTGTTGCGTTATGCCATGGGCACAGTCACGAAAGTTTAGAAAAGCTTACCGGGCAAGCTCGAAAAGTTGTCCGCGGTAGATTAAGGTAAGTAAAGTATAATATTAAGCTATGTCACAGTCTTTACTGTATAAATATATAGTGGTATGATTTTGCTACTTTAATTATTATTTATAGGTTAATAACTGTGATTGGTCGACTATCAGGTATTCTTGCTGAAAAATTTCCCCCTGAAATCCTTATAGAATGTGCAGGTGTTGGTTATGAAGTAACAATGCCAATGACAAGCATATACGCATTACCTGAGGTGGATGAAGCTACGGTTATTTATACACACTTTGTTGTTCGTGAAGATGCGCAGTTGTTATATGGATTTGCTAACAAAATCGAGCGTAAATTATTTCGTTTATTGATTAAAGTAAATGGTGTTGGCCCTAAATTAGCCTTGGCAGTATTATCGGCAATGTCTGCGGATCAATTTGTGAGCTGTGTTAGGCATGATGATATTTCTGGTATCGTAAAAATACCGGGTGTAGGTAAAAAAACGGCTGAGCGATTGTTAATTGAAATGCGCGACAGACTTAAAGATTGGCAAACATCAATGACGCCAGTAACAGATAATATGCCTGTGCAGCTAAGTCACGAAGATACTTTTATTAACTCTCATATCGATAATAGCAAAGGTGATGCTATTAATGCATTAATATCATTAGGTTATAAACAAGCTCAAGCAGATAAAGCGGTTAAACTTGTTTATACTGAAGGAATGTCGAGTGAAGATGTTATTCGTCATGCATTGAAGTCAATGCTGTAGCTGAGCAATGCTTGTTATCCTCTAAATTAATTACAAGCTTAATTTATCATTAATAGATGTTTAAAAAGTAGGAATTAAAATGATCGAAGCAGATCGCTTAATTGAGCCTGTTGCGAGTATTGAAGACGAAGGTGTTGATCGCGCAATTCGTCCGAAAATGCTTGCTGACTATACCGGACAAGCCCATGTTAAGGCGCAAATGGAAATTTTTATTCCAGCGGCTAAAAAGCGTGGGGAGCCCCTTGATCATTTATTAATTTTTGGCCCTCCTGGTTTAGGTAAAACAACCTTAGCAAATATTGTTGCTAATGAAATGGGTGTTAATATTCGTACAACCTCTGGCCCTGTACTTGAGAAAGCAGGTGATTTAGCTGCGCTGCTAACAAATCTAGAAGAAAATGACATTCTATTTATCGATGAAATACATCGTTTAAGCCCTATTGTAGAAGAGATACTATATCCTGCAATGGAGGACTACCAATTAGATATTATGATTGGTGAAGGACCTGCTGCTCGCTCAATAAAACTTGATCTTCCTCCTTTTACGCTAATTGGTGCTACTACGCGCGCTGGTGCTTTAACATCTCCTTTGCGAGACCGGTTTGGTATAGTACAACGGCTTGAATTTTATAATGTGCAAGATTTAACTGCCATTGTAAAACGTTCAGCACATTATCTTAATTTACGACTTGATGAAGATGGAGCCTTTGAAGTAGCTAAACGCTCTCGTGGAACGCCTCGTATTGCCAACAGGTTATTACGTCGTGTACGTGATTATGCTGACATAAAAACTCATGGTTTTGTAAATCAAGAAACGGCTGCAGCAGCACTTGATATGTTAGAAGTTGATCATGAAGGCTTTGATATTATGGATAGAAAATTATTACATGCCATTATTGATAAGTTTATGGGTGGACCTGTAGGTCTTGATAACCTTGCAGCTGCTATTGGTGAAGAACGAGAAACTATTGAAGATGTACTTGAACCATTTTTGATTCAGCAGGGCTTTTTACAGCGCACACCTCGAGGGCGTATTGCAACTGACAGAGCCTATGATCATTTCTCAATAATTAGACCTAAGCAATAGCTTATTTTAGTCTTATATAATTTGATTTTTACTTATTGGCTCTATTTTGCCAAGCTTTTATAACGCTATAGCGCCATAACCCTTGAATAATAACGTAGCTAAGCAGGGCAAAGGTAGTTGCTAAAATGCCACAACCTAATAAAAATGCAGGACCTATGGTTGATAAACTATCAACAACCCACTGCCAACTTGCTTCAAAGATAAACTCTTGCGCGGTTTCTCCTATCACCCATGAACCTACAAGATAACAACCGTAGAAGATAACAGGCATGGTGAACGGGTTCGTTATCCAAACAAGTGCGATTGAAAGGGGTAAATTTGAATGTACTAAAATGGCAGTGCCAGCAGCAAGTACCATTTGAAATGGCACAGGAATAAAAGCAAAAAATAAACCTACCGCAAAAGCTTTTGCAACTGAATGTCGGTTCATGTGCCATAAATGAGGGTTATGTAGTAGGTTACCAAAAATCTTGAGATGTTTATTTGTTTTAATATTTTGGCTGTCGGGCATAAAGCGCTTAATTATTTTTTTTGGCATATACTTACTATTATCTTTAAAAACTCTGTGTTCAAACTAACATTGTCAAAATTATAGGAAATATTTCGTTCACTATGGATTGGTGGCTAGCTAGTTTTTTTCTTGGTTCTATATTCTCACTATTTCTGCCAATAGTGCCAGATATTTTTGTGCTATTTTTAATTATTGTACTTTCATTCACACTTTTTATATATAAACCATTACGTTTAACTTCAGGGATATTCTTTGGTGCAAGTTGGATGTTTTACAATGCATTTAGTTTTCATAACTTATGGCAGGACAATACTTTAGATTCTATTGCATTATCAGCAACACCTCAATGGGTTACAGGCAAGGTTATTAGCTTGCAGCCTCCATCGCTTCTTCATGAGAAAAGTGATAATAAACCACTTCGCTTTAACCTCAATATTACCCAGTTAAATTCAAATAAACTCAACAAAAAAATGAAGTTACGCTTAAGTTGGAATAATGCCAAGTTTGTTGTGCAACAAGGACAAACGGTAAAATTGAAAGTAAAGTTTAAACCTGCGCATGGCTTAGCAAATATTGGCGGTTTTAACTATCAGGCATGGTTGAGAAGTAAGCGTATTAGTGCAACAGGTTATGTTATAAATGATCAAAAAAA
Source organism: uncultured Colwellia sp. (assembly GCA_964022585.1). Classification (GTDB taxonomy): domain Bacteria; phylum Pseudomonadota; class Gammaproteobacteria; order Enterobacterales; family Alteromonadaceae; genus Colwellia. The sequence goes on along the minus strand of CAXIBS010000175.1, from coordinate 406 downwards.
TACGATTGTAGAAACAGCTAAGTCGATGAGACAAACACTCTATAATCGCTATAAAAACTTATTACCCAACGATAGTTTATCACCTCTTTTATTAGCGCTCGGCTTTGGTTCCCGTACTGAGATAAATACACCTTTATGGGATGTGCTACAAACAACCGGTACAGGGCACCTCATTGCTATTTCAGGCCTTCATATTGGTTTGGTTGCTACAAGTAGTTATTTGTTTTTAATGTTTGTTATTCGTTTTATTCCATTAAATTATGCTAATGCTTTACGGTTTTATCAAACGCTTAATATTCACTATGTTGTTATTAGTTTAAGTTTAATTATTGGGCTAATTTATGGTTATTTAGCAGGCTTCTCTTTACCAACAATAAGAGCATTATTAATGTTAAGCCTCTATTGG
>CAXIBS010000174.1:0-4688 GCA_964022585.1 uncultured Colwellia sp. | reverse complement strand
CTCCCTGTTAATTGACCTTTATAGGCAATAAAAGCCAATACCATACCCACTGACAAACTATTAGCCATCACCATGAGCGCAGCAAAATAGATCACTAAGACATTTTCTAAACCGAATAACAGTTTATTAAACGAATCAAAACTGATATTCAATCGCCCTAAGCGAATTTCACTGTTAATAACCTCAGCATAACGATTTTGCCAAACACCTTGTCGATGTGACTCATTCCCAAAAAGTTTAATCGTTTGTATGCCGCGAATATTCTCCAAAAAGTTTGATTGCTCTTTCGCTGAGTTTTGGATCATTTCTTCGGTGGCTCGATGCAGTGGTCGATATAAAGCTAAACGAACTGTGGTATATAATATAATAGCTCCCAGCACCACAGCAGTAAGTTTCAATGAATACAATGCCATCATGATTAAAACAGTGATAGCCATAACACCATCAACTAACGTTTCAACAAAACCAGTCGTAATACGCTCACGTATTTGCGTTAATGAGCCAAAACGAGAAACTATATCGCCTATATGTCTTGATTCAAAATAGCTCATGGGCAAGCGTAATAGGTGCCTAAGGAGGTTTATCCCCATTTGCACATTAAGCAAACTAGAAAGCCGTAAGATCAACCAGCTGCGCACTGCATTGGTTACTACAGAAATAATAACTATTAGCCCAAAACCTAATGCTAATACGGTTAGTAGTGGTTTATCAAAACTAATTAAGACTTCATCGACTACCCATTGCATATAGTAAGGAGCCATTAAGGCAAATAATTGTAAAACAAGGGATAAGCCAATTAATTTTGTAAGCCCCATTTTTAAACCTGATATTGAACTCCACAATTGAGTGAACTTCATTTTGGCTTGCTCTTCTTTTACTTCGAATTTACTGGTAGGAGTTAGCTCTAAACAAATACCAGTAAAGTGCTGGCTAAACTCTTCAGTTGTTAATATAAGCTTTCCTATTGCAGGATCATTGATAAAGTGTTTCGCAGAGTTTCCCTTACCTGATACTTTAGTTAAAACAACAAAGTGGTTTAAATCCCAATGTAAAATACAAGGGGTTACTAATTTATATACCTCATCTATAGGGCATTGCAATGCTCGGCTCGCTAACCCCAGATTATCTGCTAACTCAATCACTTGCTGAAGGTTCATGCCTTTTAAGTTAGCAGAGAAATGCTTACGCATAGCTGGCATATCCAGTTTATGACCATGAAAGCTAGCTACCATTGCAATAGAAGCTAAACCACACTCAGCCATTTCAGATTGAAGAATTAAAGGTACTGATTTAATTATTAAATATTCTAAATTTTTTTCTATCATTTAAAAGTAACCACTAAACTATTCAGCTATTAAGTTCTATTTGTTTCTGTTATTCATTTTTTATTTGTGAAATGTACAAAAGCTATACCACCTCCATATACCAGTGCACAATTGAACATTCCTAATAAAAGAGCAACCCACCCTTTTGATTCATAATAAACAACAGTTGTCAGTAAAAAAATAATGAACAATTTAATAAAGATTTGAAAAGAATTATACCCATTTTTCCTAATTGTCTCTGGAATAAACCAAGTTGCCATAAGAGGTAACAAAACACCGTTTAGTAAAATATTAATCATGATAAACTCTATGTTTAAGGTGTAGCCAAATAACTACACCCTATTTATTTTATGGCTGACCCGCAGCGCCTGAGGCCACGCCAAATGCTACAGAGTTCGCAGCAGATAACCCTCTAACAGCACCTGTTGTAGCCCCAGCAAGTCCCCCAAACATTCCAGAAATAGCCCCCAAGAAAGCAGAGCTAGCTATATTTCCAGCACTACCACCACTCATTGCAGATGAAGCCCCTCCTACCACAAAACCAATTGCAGCACTAATGAGCCCAAACCCACCACTAACTTCTCTAATTTCATTTACGTTTAATTCACGCATTCTGTTATACTCCATATATTCGACACTTTTATATTAAGTAAGTTGTCGAGTTGTTAAATGCTGATTCAATCACTTGAGCCAGTAATTAATAGGCTGTCTTTAGTTACCTTTGCTAAAGCTCAACTAGAGTCAGCCGCCTCATTTTCCAATAAGATAATTATCTCATCTGAAAAACTCTTCTAAATTTTGCCGAAAAAGTTAACTTATTCACCTTTTAAGGACTCTAGATACACAGCAAAAATCCACATTAATTCTGCATTGCTTTTCTTATCATCTGAGTGAATAGTTGTATATGGAGTCCAATTACCCTCTCCACCAGAAACGCCTTTAATCTCATTTACATTTAATTCACGCATAATGTTATACTCCATGTATCCGACTGTTTGTCGGGTTATTAAATGCTAACTCAATAATTTGAATTAGCTGTTAATAGGCTGGCTTTAGCTAATCTCGTAAAGCTTGACTAAAGTCAGCCACTCTACTTTTCAACAAGATGGTTTAAGATTAAATAAACAACCCCATTAAAAAATTCTTTCAAATTTTTTACATACTTTTTAACAATCAAGTTAACTTACTCTACCTCTCAAACTGTATATAGGCTCAAGTATCCATTCAATTAATGTTCGTTGCTCTAACATAATATCGGCCTCAAATAACATTCCGCTTTTTAAGTCAAATTTTTTCCCAAATGCTTGCATTTGCTGTTGAGTCAACTTTGCTCGTAAACGGTAAACAGGCTCTTGTAGTGAAATAGGTAATTGAATTTCACTAGGAGATATCAAAGCTTGATCGATACGTATAATTTCGCTTTCAATAAAGCCAAAGCGCTGATAAGGAAATGCATCAAACCGTAATCGTGTATTGTTACCTAATTGAACAAATCCAGCAGAGCGTGTCGGTAATAGCAGTTCTGCAATCAGTTCTGCCCCTTCAGGTAAAATATGTAATAAAGGTTTAGATTGAGCTTTACTTTGCGATAGAGTTTCACCTTCAAAAACTTGGATACCAGTTACTACACCATCATTACTTGCGGCAATTGTGTATTTATAGTTGCTCGCTACTTGGGCTAACTGACGTTGAAGATCTGCTTGTTGACGTTTGAGGTTATTAATCCGCAAAGTGTATTGTTGAGGGAGGTTTTTTATATTAAAGGTAACTTGATTTAATTTATTTTTCTGCTGAAGTAATAGACGGGCAATATTTTGTTTCTCTTGCTTAGCCTCTAGTAAAGCTTGCTGTTGATGCTCTTTTTCTAAATTAGATAAATATCCACTTTTATTTAGCTTATTAAAATTTAATTGTTGTGCGTTAAGCAATATTAACTTTTCTTCAGCCAGTTTCAACTGATGTTCAAGTGCTTTTTTCTCATTTTCTAAAGCCGTTTGCTGGACCTTCAGGTTAACTACCTCCTGCGTTTTTAGAGCTTGATGTTGAGTTATTTCATCACTCAATAAGTATATTTGACTATTCAATTGGTCCGTAAGCTGCTCACTTAGATCAATACCTTCGCTATTACTTTGTTGCACTAAAAGGGTTACTAAAGATTGTCCTTTAATAACTTTATCACCTTCTTTTACCCAAATTTTTTCTATAGTGCCTCCTTGGTTAGCAAAGCTTTTAATAACCCCTTTATTTGGCATCAAAAAACCACGAACCGTTTCCTTTCGAGAATATTCAGCACTAAATAAGAAAACGATAATAGCAACAGCAATTGAGACTAAAATAAGCACTGTTAGCTTAAGAGATAATGGTTGAGCTAGGGTTATGCTGCCTGTTAGGCGCTCACTTTGGTGGGAAATGGCTTCCTTTCTAAATAATGACATATCAATCCTTTGAATGCTTAGTAAGATTAAGCCTAGTCAAAGAAATTTTTTTCGTCAAGGATGTAAAGTTTTAAATAACTTAACTCGTTTCTTTCCTCTTTTTTAATTTAACTCTACACTCTAAATAAATCAGCCCTTAAAGGTGCAATAAAAATGCTTTTGCTAGGGTCTTCTTAATACAATTCAAATTTATTTAGCCCTTTATGAAAAAAATCAATTATCTCTCTACCTTTTTTCTTCTTCTAGCTTGTTATATTCCTAATGCTACAGCTGAAGGTCCGCCAACAGCACCCGCTTGGCAATTAACAACACAGGCAGGTGAACCTATTTCGCTAAGTGATTACCAAGGAAAACCTGTTATTTTACATTTCTGGGCAACTTGGTGTCCCTATTGTAAAAAACTACAGCCTAAATTAGTTGAGCTTGAGAAAAAGTATCAACAATCAGGTATTAAAATTGTTTCAATTAGCTTTAATGAAGATGACGATGCTTTGCCACAAGATGAAATTAAAAATAGAGGTTATGATTTTATTACGGCTGTAAATGGAGAGTCTGTTGCCAGTCAATATGGCGTAAGAGGCACACCAACTACCTTCTTTATTACCCGCCAAGGTAAAGCAATATATAAATCGACTAGTTCAGACATTAACAACCCTAACTTAGAGTTGGCAGTACAAGAAATTATTAAACCTTAATAATTATTAAATCTATAAACGAGTTACAAAAAAGGAAGCAGTTGCTTCCTTTTTATTTATTATACCATTGCTATCTAGTTAATTACTTAGAAAACAAACTCTTCTGCACCAAGTGCCATCATAGACTCACAACCACTTTCAATACATGCCGCATGTCCTGTTGCTCTAGGTAGTATACGTTGAAAATAAAAGCGAGCAGTTTTAATTTTTGCTTGATAAAAGGCGCTATCTTC
>CAXIBS010000173.1:0-4702 GCA_964022585.1 uncultured Colwellia sp. | reverse complement strand
ACTTCACTTACCGTAATACCCTCTACACCAATTTCAGAAATGGCTTCGCGAACATCATCTAATTTGAACGGTTTAATGATTGCACTAACTATTTTCATTACAGACCTCTGTTTATTAAATTCTTTGTTCTTTACATTACAATTCACATACCAACTTATTATTCACAGCAAAATCATAGAGTTATATTAAAATAATTATTTAATTAAAAACAAATGCACCAAAATGGCACAATTTTTAAAGCGTAAAGTTTGGCTTTGGTGCATTTTTAACTGATCACCGCCACTTAAGTTGAGAATTCACGGCAACCTGAGAATTTTGTTTAGGTGTAAAGAACAACCAGGCGCTAAAAACCTATATATGTCGATATATACAGACAGAAAATAATCACACTGGATGATTACTAGTAGGATAGACGTATGTGTGGGTTCCAAGTTATTTTGAAATTTAATCCAGCGAGTTAAAACTCTGAAAAAGCACTCGTTGATGTGTTGTATGACAGACATCAATACGCTTACATAAACGGTGTTACTAATGCATAATAAGAATTTGACAGGGGAATTATGGAAAGATAACCCAATTATTGACATCACTCTAAGTGGTCGTTAGCTAGTTTTTTTTGGGTCACTATTGAGCACATTTTGACATGAAAGCCTGTTGCAGTATCAACTTTTGATATTTGGTTAACCGTTACTAATGCCACAAAGAAAACCTTATCGAATAGGCGACAATCAATGCTTCGGATTGGATTCTGTATCAATAAACGCCGCATTAAACGGCTATTTGCAGTGGGCTAAAATAGTGAGGCACGAACAGAGCCAACTGTAAATTGTCCGATTAAATGCCTTGTTAGCTACTTCACAATATAAAACCCAGCTAAAAACTCAACTGAGTGTCTACCTTTATATTTTCTGATTTTCTCTTCATAGTCATCAATGTCTTCTGATTTTAATAGCTTTTCTCTTTTAATTTGGAGCTTCATATCAATATGATGTATTTTTGCCATTTCTGACTGTTTTTTTGCTTCAATTTGATTAACAAAACTATACAAAATATAAACTACGCAAGTCACCAATATTAATGCCAGCCTTTTTTTAGGGTGAATGTGAGCAACTTTATTTCTCTTAACTAACCAAATTAAAATACACGAAAAAAGCATAAGAAATTTAGTGAAATAAATGCCGGCCATGTATTCCTTATACTTCTTGTCGTGGATACTCCAGTATGATGGATTATCAACTGTATATTCTGCATTCGCTTTTAAAGTTTCGAACTGAATCAGGCTCCACAACATGTACAGGTCTTCGATTCCTTTATGTTCGTGCCAAATTGAGGCTAAACTGTTACTGGAACAGCATTAACCATGACACTTGGCTGAGTCCATCCCAGTTGCCCTGGAAGCCACCCTCCGATGGTAAAAGAAGCTTTTTGAAAACCTATAGATATAGCTATAACAGCAACTAAGAAAAACACGGGAACTAGTTTTAAGATTCCTGTTTCTGTTACTAGCTTATTATTAGAAATCCCTTCGAAAGCTTTATTGAATCTTGTAACCTTTATATAAATTACCTTCCAATACCTTCTATTGATAAGAATGTAGACAACGAATAAAGATATAGATAGTTGCCATATAGCTGGCACTAGTGATGAAAAAAAAGTATCGATTGTTTGTGGTAGTGACTCTAATTACATCTCCGTATGTAGCTAACAGTGTATTAGTGCGCATTTCGAATTAAACCGTCGACAATTCCAATAAAACACACTAATGCACATTATTTTTTATAATTTATTTAGTAACTTACCAGTAAGTTTTACGGTATTCAACTTTGTTTAGGCTTTTACATAACGAGCCATGAGATAAACGAGCCTAAGAGTGGCACACTATGCACAGACTCCAAGGTAAATAGAACGATTAAAAACAATCAATTAATAATCCAACTGAGATAAATGAGCCTTAATACTGATATTACTTAACGTGCCAATACTGTTATATGGCTATTCATTAGAAAATATATGCCAAAAAATTTATTACTAATGTCGCCTATGCGCACCAAGGGAACATTAGCACTAACAAATATTAGTACCAAAAAATGAAGTTGTTTGGGAATTTGGTTTAATCGTCACTTATAACGTGACAAGACTTAGGAGCTGGTTTTATTTGTAGCAACTTTGTTTAGACTTCTATTGCAAAAGAATATCGCTAAAACGTAGTTAATGCCACAAAGAAGACTTTAGCGAATAGGCAACAATTAATGCTTCGGATTAGATTTTGTATCAATAACGCCAAGCTCAGCGGTCGAAGATCCGCTGGAGCTTTTTGTTAGGCATAAAAAGCCTCGAAGGAGTTCGAGGCTTAAATGAGATGAAATAACTCTCTAAGCAGCTTTCTTTCTTCTGAAGAAGCCAAGACCTGCTAAACCAAGACTAAGTAGAGCCAGTGAAGCGGGCTCTGGAACGGCTGTGGTGATTGCACTTAGGGATACATTGTCGAAGCCAATATCAAAGGGGCTTAAGTTATCAGTTTGAGCAAATCGCACTTGAAGATTCTGCCCTTGGAACGAAGAGACAGCACTGAAAATGTCTTGAGAAAATGAGGTCCAAAGTTGGGGATCAGGAGAGCCTGGTGCGGTTTGTATTGCGGTGAAAACGATGTCAGCTGGATTGACGGTGTCGAAGACAGCTGTTCCAGTGAGGATCTCCACCCGAAATTGTTGGTTAGATAGCCCAGTGTGAGACAGTGAGTCGGGGTTTGGGTTGACAAAACCAGTAGAGTTATCGTACGCATAATCAAAACTAAAGTTGAGTCCTGTGAGTGTGGTTGGAACTACAAACGTCTGCCAGAAGATATTCTGACTTGGACCGATTTGATTTCCAGCAAAAGCATAGAAATCGTTTGTCGGAGAGGCGCCCAGAGTCGGGTCTCCAGGGTTTGCCGCAACGAAAAGGCTGGAGCCTCCTGCTTGAGAAGTATTCCAACCAGTGAAATCTCCTGTCTCAAAGTCGCCGTTTGTGATCAATCCTGCATTTGCCGTGCAAGCAAATAGCAACGCTGATATAAATGTAATTTTTTTCATAACGAGATCTGTCCCTAGTATATGTTGGTGAAACACCTGATAAGCACGAACCACGCCAAAACTGCAGGCCGTTGTTTTATCTAGATTTATTTTATATGCGTATAAAAATCACGCTGTATATGTAAAATAACTCGACAGAGGCGAAAACTATCTTGCTTGCGAAATATCAAAACACTAAATCGATTAGCCTGCCCACGTCTAACAGTGTATTAGTGCGAATTTCGAATTAAACCGTCGACAATTCCTAGCTAAATAAGTACGAAAACTCTACCTCCAAGACTTTGAATCATGTAATAAATCTCAAATTATAAGGCAGTGATGTAAATAGTTCTCAAGTTAAATGGCAGTCAATGAATTTTGGTAATTTTCAAATTATTGAATATCAAAACTATTATTTGCCTGAGATTCTCAATTTAAGTGGCGGTGATCAAACAGCAATAAAGAGAAGATAAATTTAAGGCATTAGCGAAGAGCCGATGATTAACTCAGCGCTAACTTTATTATTAACATGAAATATAAAACATGAGGAACTGTGATTAGAATTTACAAGTTTATTTCAATTGCCATACACTTAAGTGAGAGGAGCTTAACATGGCATTTCTACGATTAGTTTTGATAATACGAGTGAGCTCTTGATGCTCTAGTAAATCAAAATGTGGCGTTAATATTAATGATACTCCTTCAAAGCCCGTAACATTTTCACCATTCACTTTTACTCCTCCTAACCAATTTTCTTTACTTGTGAACTGCTCAGAAAAATCATAGTTTGAAACAATAATAAGTAAACCTTGTGCATTTAAACGTGAGTGCACCTTATTTAAAAAGGCACGAGGATTATAATTTTTTTCGAGTACGTGCTGCGCAAGAATAACGTCATAACCTGTATAGTCACTCTTGAGGTTACTAATATCTCCTTGACTAAAATGTATGTTTTTGCCTAATGGCAAATCAACATCTGCCAAGCTAAACTCATGAAAATCAACAATATCACCTTCATTTTCTAGTGTATAACGAACAGAATTACCTTGTTGTAAGCTAACCCCATGACGGATATAACGAGCAGAAAAGTCAATGGCATCTATATGGGTAAAATGTTGCGCTAGAGTAAAACTTGTGCGACCAACACTACATCCAAGATCAAGAAAAGTTCTCGTGGCTATTTTATGCTTTCCGACAGACTTAATTATTGCATCAGTTATTTGTTGGCAATAATTATCTACTTTTAATGATGCATAGAAATCTTTTTTTGAGTATTGAGCGTGTAATTGCTGGCAAATCGCCACATCATTTTCATAATGATTTTCAGCAAGGTTAGGTAGGCTTTTGCTTTCACTTTGCACATACCGAAAACCTGCGTGCTGAAAAAAATGTCGTCTAAAAGCATAGCGTGAATACTTCATCGCTTCATTTCCAGATGATATCCATGATCCTCCCTTGATCAAATTATGCTTACCATCAAAGGTTGGCGTAGAAAAGTCATCGTACAATGGGTGCACTTTGAATCCTTTAAAGCCATCTATGGTAGATTCAGTCCACTGCCAAACATTACCAACAATATCGAATAATCCATTTTGTTCAAATCGATCAACAGGGCAAGATGATGCACAGCCTTCATTATTAATATTACCTGG
>CAXIBS010000172.1:0-4709 GCA_964022585.1 uncultured Colwellia sp. | reverse complement strand
TTGATTTTACGAGTGTTACTAATGCTGATGGTATTGAAAATATTGAAGTAATCGACCTAGAACAAAATGGAATTCATAATCTGGAGTCACTATCACTTCAAGATGTTATCGATATGACTGATAGCGACAATGACTTAACCATACAAGGTGACAGTGCTGATAGCATTTCTTTTATCAATGATGATGGTTGGGTGAAAGATAGCAGCACAACAGAGGGGGGCCGTGATTTTGATATCTATGTTAATTCTGGTGATCCTAGCGTTACTGTTAAAGTAGAACAAGATATTGTAGATACAATTGTTAATGCTACTACTAACGATGATACCTTATTCTATAAAACTGGAAACGGTGTTGATGGGCTTGCTGGTGATGATACCTTGATCTTATCTAATGATGTGGGTATTGATTTTACGAGTGTTACTAATGCTGATGGTATTGAAAATATTGAAGTAATCGATTTACAACAAAATGGAATTCATGACTTAGAATCACTATCACTTCAAGATGTTCTCGATATGACTGATAGTGATAATGACTTGGTCATACAAGGTGATAGTGGTGACAGTGTTTCTTTTGCAAATAATGATGGTTGGGTTAAAGACAGTAGTACGACAGAAGGAGGTCGTGACTATGATGTTTATATTAATTCAGACGATGCCAGCGTTACTGTAAAAGTGGAACAAGATATTATGGATTCAATAATTACATAGCCTTTATGAGGCTAAAATGGTCATGAATTAGAAGTGCTTTGTTTAGCACTTCTAATTAAACTTTGTATGATGAGAAAGGTTTAGTTTAGAGCTAGTACTAAACATATAATCAGTAGTATCAATATAGCGAGTTACTCCCTTATATGAGCAATAATTTAGATGAATTATTCAATAGCTTCGCTTGCAATGGAAGGTAGATTAATTATCAGGAGTTTATGTAGGTTAAGTATTAGCCAGCATTTACCATGTAAAAAAACGATAGTTTGTATCGTTTTTTTACTGTGCTCTATTTTTATGCTTAGTAACAGGTTGCAAGCTAACTCATCAAGTTTTATTACCCAAACTCAGTTAACAAATATAGTTAAAAAATATAATCCAAGAGCAGGAAAACGTCTTAGTCTATGGAATAAAATGATGATTAAGGCAAGTGGCTTAACTAGTTTAGAGAAGCTAAAAGCAGTGAATGATTATTTTAACCGTATTAAGTATCTTAGTGATAAAAAACACTGGGGGAAAAATGACTACTGGGCGACAGCTTTTGAATTTATAGGCAGTGGTGCAGGTGACTGTGAAGACTTTGCTACTGCTAAATATTTTAGTTTGAAGTTACTTGGAATCGAAGATAAAAAGCTACAGCTGAGTTATGTAAAGCTAAAAACACGGAAAAAGAAATACGCACGAAATCACATGGTATTAAGTTATTTTGCAACACCCGATGCTGAGCCAATTCTACTTGATAATGTTAACTTACGATTAAAGTTAGCTTCACAGCGTCCAGATATAACCCCTGTTTTTAGTTTTAATGCAAGCAGTTTGTTAAAATCAAAACATCGCGGAAAAAGCTCTAAAACTGAACAATACAATTTAGCAAACTGGCAAAAATTATTAAATAAATAGAATTATCGATGGAGTTTTAATGTCATTAAATACACAGCTACGGTTATTTTTGCTAATTATTTTTACATTAGTTTTCACTGGGAATTTTTTAATCAGTGTTAATGAAAGTAAGGATTTTTTACAAAGTGAATCTTATAGTCGCGCACATGATACCTCTACTTCTTTAGCGCTATCATTAAGCCCACTAATGAAAGATGTTACTGATCCTAAAATTCATTCGTTAATTAATATTGTGTCAAATCGAGGTTTTTTTAAAGAAATTCGTTTAGATACTATTGCTGTAACCTTTGAAGCACAACAAATTCTTGATGTAGCAAATGATAAAGGATTTTCTCAAGGAGAATGGCAACTTCAAGGTGTTTCTATTGACTCAAAATATGGTGAATTAACGACTAATTTAGATCAAAATAGCCTTCGTTCGCAGCTAGCAGCGCTTGAGCAAAAGCAACAAACTAACCAACTAAGTTCTCCTATTCAATGGGTACGTTTTTTACCTAATGACGACTTTATAGATGGCACTATTGTCCAAGTTGATTTTGAAGCCGTTGCTGTGGGTAGTGATGATCAAAGTCGACTTAAAGGAACTGCATCTATTTCGATAAATCGATTATTAGTAAATAGTATCCGTGAAGATAAACTTGAGCAAACACCACAATGGTTTGTAAATTTATTTCCCATCATTATTGATGTGGTTAAAGTAGAGCTAAGCGATGGCTGGAAAAAAATTGCAACACTGTCTATCAGCTCAAACCCTGCTAATGCTTATCACCGACTTTACCAGCATGTTTTCCAAGCTTTTTGGTCTTCTTTAATTGCCCTAATAATTACCATGTTAATATTGAGCCTATTTTTACATAAAATATTACGCCCTCTGCTTAAGATTCAGCACACGGTAGAAAAAATAGGTAAAGGAGTCTTTGAACAAATCACCGATATTCCAAGCACCGTAGAATTTAAAAATGTTGCTTTAGCTATTAATGACATGTCTGGCAAGTTAAATCGTTATATAGACACATTGAATAATGAAGTTATTAGAATGAATGAAGATATTAATATCGATTCATTAACTCAACTGGCGCTAAAACCTTGCTTTGAAATAGATTTTGCTCACTCTGTAACACAATCTCAAGAGGGGTATGTTTTTGTAATTAAAATAAACAACCTAAGTAAAATTGCTAAAACTCATGAAAGTAGTCAAGTTGATAATATTATTAAAAACTTTGCGCAAGTATTAAAGCAATGTAGCGAAGGAGATAGTAATAAATATGAGATCACACCTTATCGCTTTTTTGGTGGCGAATTTTCGTTATTAGTCACTAATGCTAGCCATAAAGAGGCCGTTATTATAACTAAACAACTCACGAATAAATTCAATCAACTAACAGACAAATTTAATCTTTCAGACTTAGCCTATGTTGGTGTTGGCGCTTTTGAAGCCAGTAGTGATCTTTCTACGGTATTACATGCTGCAAATGAAGCCTTAGAGTCTGCTAAACAAATAGGCCCTAACGAGGCTGTCATTAAACGACACTCAGCTCAAGCGCTTGATTTAAAGCAATGGCATGATTTAGCAGAGCAATGTGTACATACGGGCAACTTTATGATTGATTATGTCAAGCCCAGTAAGCGACTTAAAACAGAGTATAATCAACAAGTTGTTATGGTTGAAGCGTTTACTCGAGTGGAAGACTCTCAAGGTAATAATGTCGCTATGGCAACCTTTATTTCAATCATTGAAAAGTTTGAACTTAATGTAGTTTTCGATCAACAAGTTATCAGTAAAGTTATTACTGATATAACACAGCAAAAATTTGAACATCAACTTCTTGTTAATTTATCTGTTGACTCAATCAGTAATGCAGACTTTATTCAGTGGTTAACACATAAGTTAGTTAATGAAAAAAATATAGCGCCACAACTTGTGTTCAGTATTAGCGCTTATGCAGTTGCTAAGCATCAACAGGTATTCAAACAATTTACAGATACGATTCATAAACTTGGTAGTTCAGTCATTATAAAGCGCTATGATCCAACATTATTGCCTCTTAAAGTATTACAAGGTACCAAAGTTGATGCTGTTAGGTTAACTAAAGAACAAACATTAGATATTGCACTTGAAGAACCGAAACAAAAATTAGTAAAAACAATTCAAGAATTAACAGAGCTGCTCGATATAAAACTTTACGCAGAAGATGTATTAACTGAAACGGATATGCAAAAACTCAAAGAGTTAGGCATTTATGCAGCAAGTGATAACAAATGATTTAGCACAACGACAAAAAGCTCGTAGAATGGTGCTTAAATATATATCGGAGAAAATCTTGTCGTTGTTTCTTAAAAATTTGTAGGACTTAATATAATATATTGATAAATATTTAAAATTAACTCTATATTGAGTGTTTGAACCATTTTTTGTATAACAGTATAAAATTTGATAATAGAGGTAATTAATGTCATTTAACGGCACAGAAAACTACATAACTAGCCATGATCTTCGTGTTGCAGTGAATGCAGCAATAACTTTAGAAAAACCTTTGTTAATTAAAGGTGAGCCTGGCACAGGTAAAACTATGCTGGCAGAAGAAATAGCGGCTAATTTAGGCTTAGAGTTAATACAGTGGAATATCAAGTCGACAACCAAAGCACAACAAGGCTTGTATGACTATGATGCAGTATCTAGATTACGTGACTCTCAACTTGGTTACGAAAAAGTTCATGATATTTCAAACTATATTGTTAAAGGTAAACTTTGGAATGCCTTTGAAGGTGAAGAACGTAAAGTTTTGTTGATTGATGAAATTGATAAAGCTGATATTGAGTTTCCAAATGATTTATTACAAGAACTAGACAAAATGGAGTTCTATGTATATGAAACAGATCAATTAGTTACAGCAAAAAATCGTCCTATTGTTATTATTACTAGTAACAATGAAAAAGAACTGCCAGATGCCTTTTTACGCAGATGTTTCTTCCATTATATCAAGTTTCCTGATGCTGAAGAAATGGGCAAAATTGTTGATGTTCACTTTCCTAATATTAAGCAAAAATTACTGGATGAAGCTTTAGCATTATTTTTTAATCTTCGTGAAATTCCAGGATTAA
>CAXIBS010000171.1:0-4719 GCA_964022585.1 uncultured Colwellia sp. | reverse complement strand
TTGCTTTCTGTATTGACCTAGTTCTGATGTAATTTTGATGTAGCTCAAGTAATAGATAATCTGACAGGCGTATAGTTTCTAATAGTATTATTTTAATAGGATTTTATTATGACGGAACAAAATTTAATTAAGCTATTGAAGGTTTGTATTACTATTGGGCTATGTTTATTATTGTTAGGAATTTATTTTCATAATTTCAGTGAATATATGGAATCACTTGGAGTTACGGGGTTTATTATTAGTGCCGTTTGTATTGCTTTGGGATTGATTTTTTCATTGCCTACTAAAATGTATTTAACCTTTCTTTTGGTTAAGCGAGAAGCTGATTTAAAAGCGGCTGAAAAAGAAAAACAATCTACTTCAGAAGAAAAATTGCCACAAACAGAATAAAAATCATTAGAGAAAATGGGAATTATGTCACTTTTATCTTTTTTGACGTAGAGCTTAATAGGCTAAATCATAGTTTCATTTGATATAATTAGGTATATCTCACTATTAAGCGTTATTTGCCCTACATATTCCCTCAATATCGTGTAAAATCATCCTCATTTTTTACTATTAAAACCAGTCCCGTTTTAGAGGAAGTCATGAGTTTAGATACCACTGTCATAGATAGCATCGTAGCACAGGCCGAAGTTGCCATTGCCGATGCCACCGATCCAAGTGCGCTTGATCAAGTGCGCGTTAACTTTTTAGGGAAAAAAGGCCTATTTACTGAGCAAATGAAAGGCTTAGGTAAATTACCTAAAGAAGAAAAACCTAAAATGGGGCAAGTTATTAATATTGCCAAGCAAGCGGTACAAAAATTATTAACTGAACGTGGCGAGTTATTACGTGCGGAAGAAATATCGAAAAAGCTTGCAGCCGAATCTATCGATGTCACTTTACCTGGACGTGGTACTACCTTAGGTGGCCTACATCCTGTTTCTCGTACTATCGCTCGTATAGAAAGTTTTTTCGGTGATTTAGGCTTTGAAGTTAAAGCAGGCCCTGAAGTTGAAGATGATTATCATAACTTTGATGCTTTAAATATTCCTGAACACCATCCAGCTCGCCAAGATCATGATACGTTCTATTTTAATCCTAAATTAGTATTACGTACGCAAACATCTGGTGTGCAAATTCGCACAATGGAAGTTGAAAAACCACCACTTCGTATTATCTCGCCAGGTAAAGTTTATCGTAATGATTACGACCAAACACATACGCCAATGTTTCACCAAGTTGAAGGCTTGATGGTAGATAAAGATGTTAGCTTTACCCACCTAAAAGGTATTTTGCATGATTTCTTACATCACTTCTTTGAAGAAGAAGTAGAAATTCGCTTCCGTCCTTCATATTTTCCTTTTACTGAACCATCAGCAGAAGTAGATATTATGGGTAAAAATGGCAAATGGTTAGAAGTGCTTGGTTGCGGCATGGTTCATCCTAATGTACTTAAAGGTGTAGGAATCGATCCTGAAGTTTATACAGGCTTTGCTTTTGGTATGGGCGTAGAGCGCTTAACTATGCTTCGATACGGCGTAAATGATTTACGTGCATTCTTTGAAAATGATCTTCGCTTCTTAAAACAGTTCAAGTAGGAAACCACAAATGAAATTTAGTGAATCTTGGTTACGTGAGTGGGTAAATCCTGCACTTTCATCTGATGACTTAGCTCATCAAATAACTATGGCTGGTCTTGAAGTAGACGGCGTAGATCCTGTTGCTGGTGAATTTAGCAATGTTATTGTTGGTGAAGTGGTTGAATGTGGCCCGCACCCTGATGCAGATAAATTACAAGTAACAAAAATAAGCCTTGGCGATTATAGCTCAGCCCATGTTGAAAAAGGTCAGTTAGTTGATATCGTCTGTGGCGCTAAAAACTGTCGCTTAGGTCTAAAGGTAGCCGTAGCTACTGTTGGTGCAGTGTTACCTGGTGACTTTAAAATTAAAAAAGCCAAATTACGCGGCGTCGTCTCAAATGGCATGCTGTGTAGTGAATCTGAAATTGGTTTAAGCGATAGCTCAGACGGTATTATGGAATTAGCACAAGACGCCCCTTTAGGTACTTGTGTACGTGAATATTTAGATCTAGATGATGTCACCATTGACGTTGATTTAACGGCCAACCGTGGTGATTGTTTAGGTATTAAAGGTTTAGCCCGTGAAGTTGGCGTTTTAAACTCTCAAGCAGTGAATGAAATTGCAATTGCAGCAGTTCAGCCAACCATTGATGATACCTTAAATATTACAATTGAAGCTGGTGAAGCATGTCCTCGTTATTTAGGTCGTGTTATTAAGGGCATTAACCTTAATGCACAAACACCGCTATGGATGGTAGAAAAACTACGTCGTTGTGGTACTCGTTCTATCGACCCTGTTGTTGATGTAACAAATTACGTTTTATTAGAACTTGGCCATCCAATGCATGCATTTGATTTAGCCAAAATTGATTCAAGCATTAATGTTCGTTTCGCTAATACCAATGAAGAACTTACTTTACTTGACGAAAAAGAAGTTAAGTTAAACAAAGAAACCTTAATCATTGCTGATAAGCATTTTACATTAGGAAGAGAGTTAAAAGCATCTGCAGGTATTTTTGGTGGATTGCACTCAGGTGTTACATCGCAAACTACGGATATCTTTTTAGAGAGTGCGTTTTTTGCTCCTTTAGCTATCCTTGGTAAAGCGCGTCAATATGGTTTGCATACTGATGCATCACATCGTTACGAGCGCGGCATTGACCCTACATTGCAACATGATGCTATGGAACGTGCAACAGCACTATTATTAGAGATTGCTGGTGGTGAAGCTGGACCAATTACTGAAGCAAAATCAGATGAAAATATTCCACAAACTAAAAATGTTAGTTTACGTCGTGAAAAATTAGACTCGCGTATTGGTCACTTTATTGCTGATGAAAAAGTTTCAGAAATATTAACGCGCCTTGGTTTCGATGTAACTGAGCAAGATTCAGGTGATGCTAAAGTATGGCATGTTATTGTGCCAGCTTATCGCTTTGATATTAAAATTGAAGTTGACTTGATTGAAGAAGTTGCACGTATATTTGGTTATAACAATATTCCTAATATTTCACCAAAAGCAACACTGAAAATGGTAGCGCAGCAAGAAGCAAATATCAGTGTTAGCAAGTTGAAAAACACCTTGGTTAATCGTGATTATCAAGAAGCGATTACTTATAGTTTTGTTGACCCTAAAATACAAGACTTGTTGCACCCAGAAGAAGCTGTGATGACTTTGCCTCACCCAATTTCATCTGAAATGTCAGTAATGCGTTTAAGCTTATTTACTGGTTTATTGCAATCAGTGGTATATAACCAAAACCGTCAACAAGCTAGAGTACGTTTGTTTGAATGTGGTTTACGTTTTGTTCCTGATGAAACAGCTGAAAATGGTGTTCGTCAAGAAAATATGATCGCTGGTGTAATTGGCGGAAATAGAAATGATGAACACTGGGGAATAGAAAAAGCAGCAACTGATTTTTACGATATTAAAGGGGATGTTGAAGCATTACTCTCGTTAACAGCTGACGCAAGTAGTTATGAGTTTTCGCAAGCTGAAATTGCAGCATTACACCCGGGACAAACGGCAAAAATTACGCGTAATGGTGTTTTAGTTGGTTATGTTGGTGCGTTACACCCTGAATTAGAACGAAAATTAGGACTTAACGGCAGAACATTAACTTTTGAACTTTTACTATCAGAAGTCTTGGCGCAAAAAATTCCAGAAGTGACTGATATTTCACGTTTTCCTGCAAACAGAAGAGACCTTGCCGTCGTTGTAAAAGAAGAGGTTGATGCAAAAAATGTACTTCAACTTATTGAAAAGGTTGGCGGAAGTTATTTAATTGATCTAAACTTGTTTGATGTATATCAAGGTCAAGGCGTTGAAGACGGTTACAAAAGTCTCGCGATTGCCTTAGTATTACAAGATAGAAATAAAACACTTGAAGATAAAGACATTACAGAAGTTATCGACCGAGTTGTTGAAGCCTTAAAAACTGAGTTAAATGCATCACTGAGGGACTAAGCAATGGCGCTTACCAAAGCAGAAGTAGCAGAACATTTATTTGAAAAAGTTGGGCTGAGCAAGCGCGACGCAAAAGAAATGGTTGAAGTCTTCTTTGAAGATATTCGCGAAACTTTAGAGAGCGGTGAACAGGTTAAGCTTTCTGGTTTTGGTAATTTCGATTTGCGCGTTAAAAGCGAACGTCCTGGCCGTAACCCTAAAACAGGTGAAGATATTCCAATTTCTGCGCGTAAGGTTGTTACCTTTAGACCCGGACAGAAACTGAAAAGCCGTGTTGAAGACGGGAATAGCGACTAATATAAAAGTTGTTTAACTTGCTGTGTAGCTGAATAATTTGTTATTCAGCTTATAGCTTTGTATTTCCTAGAAAGTAGTACCTCAGTAAATTGAAATAAAAAAAGCCCGCATATTTATATGCGGGCTTTTTAATTTTTCAATGAAAGAATTAAAATATTAAGTTAACTCTATCGTATCTACGTCAGAAGTCATCTATGACTCACCGACTAAAATTATATTTTAGGAATACGAATTTTATGCTCTTCACTTTGACGATAAATAACCAAAGTTTTACCGATAACTTGTACTTTAGTCGCTTGAGTTTCACGACAAATAGCTTCTACAATTAAGCCTTTAGTTTCTCTATCATCTGTTGGGATTTTTACTTTAATCAATTCATGGTGATTAAGT
>CAXIBS010000170.1:0-4758 GCA_964022585.1 uncultured Colwellia sp. | reverse complement strand
AAAGCTCCTCCTGCAGATGCAAAAGAGTGGGATGGTACGCCGAATAAACTAAAATATCTAAAAATTGAAGAATAGCTATTTTACTTCTTAAACATTTACTTCAGTTTAACTACAAAAAATTACTCTCTAAAAGCCCTTTAAAAACATAGCTAAAGCATAGCTTACCCACAAAACACTTTTATAAAGTGGTTGTTTTAATCAAACAAACTATACTTACTTCTACAAATGAACGTCTCAAATAACTAAAAAATTATTGGTGAGTATTATGACCAAGAATATTTGTGAACAGCCCATAAAGTGTCCCCACTGTGGACACAATATAAGAATAGCGATTGATTCATCAGGTGGAGATCAGGACTATTACGATGAATGCCCAGCTTGTTGCAAAGAAATCCATTGTCACCTTCACATTGATGAATATCGTCAAAAAATACAATTAGCTATTGATAGTGATGATGAGCAAGTTTTTTAAGTATTATCATTTGTAACATATAAAATTTATACCTTGCAGTTAAGCCTTGCTTGAACAGTGCTTATTCAATAATATGGCGCTTCTTACCTTTTCTGTGATTTTTAAGTCTAATGAACTTTGCCTCTTTTTCCACCCATACAAAAAGTTTACTTAAGCTTGCCTACCCTATTTTAATCGCCCAATTAATTCAAAACTTAATGGGCTTTGTTGATATTGTAATGGCAGGTCGCGTTAGTTCTATTGATATGGCTGCAGTTGCTGTAGCCAATAGTATTTGGTTACCGCTGATATTAACCGTATATGGTTTAATCATGGCACTTGCCGCAATTGTTTCGCAACTTGCCGGTGCAAAAAACTATATAGCTATAAGCGAACAAACTTATCAAACCGGATGGATAGCCCTAACCTTAGGTATATTACTTATTGGGCTTTACTATATTATCGCGCCTTTAATATCTCCGAATATAGAATTAGAAGCTAATCTAAAACCTTTATTATTTGATTATTTAGAATATATTGTTTGGGGAGCACCGGGCTACTGTCTTTATCTTGTATTACGAAACTATTCTGAAGGACTTTCTTACACCAAACCAACCATGATAATTAGCATTATAGGTTTAGCTATTAATATTCCAGCCAATTATGTATTCATTTATGGTGAATTTGGTGCTCCAGCATTAGGTGGTGCCGGTTGTGGTATTGCCACCGCATTAGTTTACTGGGCTATGTTTATTAGTATGCTCATTTATACTTATCATTCTAAAATTTTACAAAAAGCCACATTATTCGATAAATTTTATTTTCCTAACCTAGTTATCATTAAACAAATACTGCTTTTGGGTGTACCTATAGCACTATCATTATTATTTGAAGTAAGCTTATTTGCAATTGTTGCCATAATATTAGTGCCTTTTGGCGCAGAAGTTGTAGCAAGCCATCAAATTGCCCTCAACTTTACCGGGCTGATATTTATGGTGCCACTTAGCTTAGCGATGGCAACAACAATAAAAGTAGGCCATGCCATTGGCCACAAGAATGCACAACAAGCAAAAGATTATACGATTTACTCCATCATATTAGGCTTGATACTCGCTATGTTTACCGCTGCGATATCCGTTATTTTTAGAGAGTATATTGCAGGTATATACAGCACTGAACAACGCGTTATTGCCTTAGCTGCTAACCTAATGCTACTCGCTTCTTTATATCAATTTTCAGATACTGTTCAAGTTGTTTCTGCTGGCGCATTAAGAGGATACAAAGACACTAAATCTATTTTGTATATTACCTTTATATCTTATTGGTTAGTCGGTTTAACTGTTGGCATCATTTTAGGTGTCACCGACTGGATCATTCCCAGAATAGGTGCTTATGGTTTTTGGATAGGGTTCATTACTGGTTTAACTACTGCCGCAGTTTTACTTGCATGGAGATTAAATATAATTCAAAAACGTATAGCGAAAAACTATGCATAAATTATAAATACATTAAAGTGATATACTTTAACTTCCTTTGCTGTAAAAACAGACAATTAAGCCAAGTTTATACACAATTTCAATGAATTTATATAAAAGCACTTGCAAGCAACATAGTTGGCAGATAACATAGCGCCTCGTTGAGTTTATCAACACTTACTAAATTTATATTAAATAAGTTTAGAGACAATTTGCTCGCTTAGCTCAGTTGGTTAGAGTACTTGCATGACATGCAAGGTGTCACTGGTTCGAGTCCAGTAGCGAGCACCATATTACAAAAAGAGCTGCCTAATGGTGGCTTTTTTGCTTTCTACCCCCCTATGATTAATAGGACAGTACTAGAATACTATTTTTTCACTTATCAGATCGCTATAATCTAATTCAACCTATGTAGTCAATCAACCTGTATCAGAGCCTAATTAATGAGTTATATACCTTTAGAACAATTAAAAAATGCTTGGATTTTTAAACATAAAAGTTTACCTATTAATGAGGCGGACATAGCCAAAATTAAACCTATGGCAAAAGAACGGGCAAATGTTTTATGGGATACATTTATTAGTCGCCAAGTTGATCATCCTGACTTTTTTAAAAAAGGTGATTGGCCTTTTAATAAAAACAATTGGCAAGATCAAGGTAAATGGGAAGGAATTTGGGACAGTAATGAAGAGAGCTTACCAGAATTAATAACGGACACTATTTCATGGGACAATAATACTGTCGTTTATTACTGCTCCAATCGAGATTATGTTATTGAATCAACTTGGGCCGTTTTCAAACGTTGTTGGAAGAATTTTCTATTTATGGATGATGGTTGCATTCTTATTGGTAAAAAGCGTAAAGAAAGTGTGCAATTTAATAGCAATGGCAATTTTAAAATAGGTAATAAACCAAACTAATGAATGCTAAAAAAGCGATTATCAAAAATGCTTTACATAAAAATAATGCTCATCGCCACGGCTATAACTTTAACGAATTGATTAAAGCACACAAAGCATTAAAGTCATTTATTATTCGAAATCAGCATAACCAGCAGCAAACCATAAATTTTAGCGAGCCTGAGGCTGTTAAAGCGCTAAATGTTGCTCTGCTTAAACACCATTATCAAATTCAACAATGGGACTTTCCACAAGGCTATTTATGCCCTCCCATACCAGGACGCGTGGACTATATACATTATCTACATGATTTGTTAACTGAAACAAAAATAGAACAAAAGCATAAAGTCAATGTACTAGATATCGGCACTGGTGCCTCTTGTATTTACCCTATTTTAGGTGCGCGAACATATAATTGGCGCTTTGTCGCGTCAGATATTGATCCCTTATCCATTAAAGTAGCTAAACAAAATGTGGCGGCCAATGAAGAAATTGCAAATCATATAGATTGCCGGTTTCAAGTAGAAAGTAATAATATTTTTCATGACATTATAAAACCCGATGAATATTATCATCTGACAATGTGTAATCCACCATTTCATAAGTCTTTAGCTGATGCCAGTAGTGGTACAGCACGAAAATGGAAAAACCTAAATAAGAACGTAAAAACTGATAAACAAACTTCTTTAAACTTTGGTGGTCAAAAAGCCGAGCTTTGGTGTCAAGGAGGGGAGTTGGCTTTTATTCGACAGATGATTAAAGAGAGCATTAGCTATCAGCATCAAGTACTTTGGTTTACATGTTTAGTTTCAAAAAAGGATCATTTATCTAAGTTAAAATTTTACTTAAAAAAGGCTCAGGCCAAAGAAGTAAAGATTATTGATATGGCACAAGGACAAAAAACTAGTCGCTTTATTGCTTGGTGTTTTAGATAAAGTAAGTATTAGGCTAGATGGCACCTGTGCTAGATAGCACTTAAGAGGAAAATATCAAAATAGCTAAAACTTGGATAAGAAGCAGAAAAGAAAAAGGTGAACAAAAAACTATAACTTAGCTTTCATTCACCTTTTTACTAAAATCGTCAATTAATAGTTTGTTACTTCGCCATACTTTCAGGCATCAAAATGGCAATAACCTGCCCTTTTGAACAAACAACATCACCAGCAGAGAGCGTTATATCAACAGTGATTTTACGATCTTTTACTTCACTAAAACGTCCAACTAATTCAAGTTCAACACCTTGTGGCGTAGGAGCTAAAAAGCTAACGTTCAATGCGCCTGTTACAAACCTCAAAATAGGTGAAGTACCCATTTCACGACCTTGAGAAAGATAAGCCATTGCTGACGCACTTCCCGTACCATGACAATCAATCAACGACGCTGTCATACCTCCATAAACAAAACCAGGAAGCGCTGTGTAAACATCTGATGGTGTAAAGCGAGCAACAGTAGTACTTGCTAATAAATCATCTTTATCAATATGTTGCCAATAGCTTTTTAATTGATGGCCATCATGATTATTTTTACCACAACCATAACAATGACTTAATTCTTCAGGGTAGAGATCTTGAAAAGCTTGTTCGTTCATAAAAAACCTTATTTTGTTAACGGATCAATATAAAAACTTCACCTATATTGATCACGTTATGAGATAACACCATTTGTTTAATTGACTTAACCAATAGGTCTTAAGTCATCAATCACTTTGCCGTCATCAGGTAATGTACCTATCGCAACTAGCTCAACTGTGCCGCTAAGTTTAGTCATCTTTTTCAGACTATTACTGATATTCTCAATCACCCTCGTCAAATCAGCATCAGAGTAACCAGTAGTATCTAACTCACATTGTAAATTCATATTATCGTTATGATTAACTTTAGTGACTGATAAGCGCATTTTTGCTACATCTTGATATTCTTTACGAACTTGCTCT
>CAXIBS010000169.1:0-4815 GCA_964022585.1 uncultured Colwellia sp. | reverse complement strand
GCAGCTCTTAAGGCAAATTGTCCTATTCGACCAAAACCATTAATGCCAACTTTAATTTTCATAATACACCTCTAATAAACACTTTATAGAATAAAATTACATCATTTTAATGTGTTTACAAGTTAAATTTTATTTTGAATCTCAATGAGCTCAGTTTTTCATAGATGACTAACTAAGTTAATAACTGCCGAGTTAAAACAATAGTAATTAATTAGTTTAATTGGCTATTTTCTTTAATTAGCTTAGACTGCCTATAAAGCAAATGTAACCGCTTTAAAGTGATTGACAGAGATACTTTACGTTAACTTCACTTTATTTGGTTGATATGAGATAACTTGATTTGTTTATGAGATCAAGTACGCTGTGTAATGTAGTTAATTTTAGGAAAAAATTTTATGACACAGGATAAAGTGTTGTGTGATATTGGCTTTATTGGTTTAGGCGTTATGGGAAAAAACCTAGTATTAAACCTTGCCGATAATGGTTTTAATGTTGCAGTTTATGACTTATGCGAGCAAAAAGTCCAACGAACCATTAATCAATATCAAGCTGAAAAAAATCGAACTCCCAAGTATCTCCAGTGAAAATAGTACTGAAATACCACGGGTTTATGCTACTGCCTCTTATGCTGATTTACTAACACGATTAAAAGCTCCTCACCTTATTATTCTTAGTGTTCCGGCAGGAGATGCTGTTGAAGAAGTCTGTGTAAATTTGATTTCAGCTGACATTCCAACAAATGCAATTGTTGTTGATACAGGAAACAGCTTATGGGTTGATACAGTTGCCCGTGAAAAAATGTACAAAAATAACTTTACCTTCTTTTCTTCCGCTGTTTCAGGTGGTGAAGTTGGAGCACGCTTCGGTCCATCATTAATGCCAAGTGGTTCTCCTGCTGCTTGGGAACGTATTAAACCTTTTTGGGAAGCGAGTGCTGCTAAAGTTAGTCCTGCAACGGGTAAACCATTAATGCGAGAGAAGCCTGGTGATATTATTAAATCTGGTGAACCTTGTACTGCTTATATAGGGCCAGCTGGATCAGGGCATTATGTAAAAATGGTGCATAACGGCATTGAATATGCGGATATGCAAATAATATGCGAAAGCTACCATATGTTAAGTGCGGGCTTAAAACTTAATATTGATGATATTGCTGATATTTTTGAACAATGGAATAAGGGATTACTTGATAGTTATTTAATGGAGATAACGATTGAAGTTTTAAGGCATAAATCTGTTGATACAAATACGCCGCTTGTCCACTTGATTCTTGATAAAGCAGGACAAAAAGGCACGGGTGTATGGACAGCAATCAGCAGTTTAGAGGTAGGATGCCCAACACCTACTATTACACAAGCAGTCTATGCTCGTTCTTTGTCATCATTTAAAGAGGTGCGCATTCAGGCATCAGAAGTTTTAAAAGCTCCTGAGTCTATCCAGATGACATATCAAGAACAGCAAGTTCTGATTGAACAACTTCACGATGCTATTTATTGCGCAAAAATATGTGCATATGCTCAGGGATTTCAATTAATGAAGCTTGCAGCAATTGAACATAATTGGCCACTTAATTTTACTGATATTGCTAAAATTTGGCGGGCAGGCTGCATTATAAGAGCAACATTTTTACAATCAATTGTACGTGCGTATAATGAGAATAATGATTTAGATAATCTATTACTGGACAGCTTTTTTGCAGAGCAATTGAATCAACGGCAGTTAAATTGGCGCAAAGCTATTTGTAACGCTACAATGTTTGGCATACCAAATGGTGCTTTATCGTCTGCTTTATCTTATTATGATTCAATGCGTAGCGAAACGTTACCCGCGAACTTGTTGCAAGGTCAGCGAGATTATTTTGGTGCTCATACGTTTGAACGTATAGATAAATTAGATGGTAAAAAATATCATGTCCAGTGGTCTGACACCGAACGAAAAACAATTGTAATATCATGAGGCAAATTAATATATGACAGATGATGATTATAAAAATAAATTAAGCGAAGAAGCGTACAAGGTTTGTCGCTTATCAGCAACAGAGCAACCTTTTACAGGCATATACAATGACCATTTTGTCACTGGTACTTATTTTTGTGCCTGTTGTAATGCACCACTTTTCAGTAGTGAAAGTAAGTTTGATTCAGGTTGTGGCTGGCCTAGTTTTACTGAATCACTCTCTAATAATGTTGCGTATATTGATGACTTAAGCCACGGTATGGTTCGTGTTGAAATTCAATGTCAGCAATGTCAATCTCATTTAGGCCATGTTTTTGATGATGGCCCAGAACCCACAGGTAAAAGGTATTGTGTTAATTCACTCAGTTTAACGTTTTAAGAGTGAAATTAAATAAATATATATCGAGTAAGGCACTTAATGTTTAGGTGCCTTAAACTTACCGTTATTAATATTGTCTAATGTATTGTTTGCTACCTTATCTAAAAACTCCACATCCAAGTCGTATGCATTTTGGTATTGTTTTAATTGCAGTTTTATTCGGTTTTTATTCTTCCTTTTACTTACTAATTGATAAACTTTTAACCAAATATATGCTTGTTTTGGTTGGTCTCTGTTGATAAATGTTGTTACTAAGGTTTCAAAAACCTCTGGAATTATTTTTTCATTCGGCTGATGTAATTCAAGAGAGTGAAAAAGCAGTCGCAAAGTTTTATTTTTATCCTTTTTTGCATAATAGGTTGCTAGTTGAAATTGAGATATAGAATTTTCTAGTTGAGTACTTCCTTCTAACGCTAGAAATTGTGTTAAAGATTGTTCATTTAGATCTCTTGACCAATGATAATAAAGCAGGTGAGGGTGCGAAGATTTTACTGTTTGTTGTGCTAGTGTTGATAACTTGTCTTGTGCCTTAAAAAGATTGTCTTTTCTCATTGTTGTTTTTTCTTTCAACTTAATATGTTGAATCTGAGATGCTAACCCCATGCAATCAATATAGTTTTCATAAGCGATAAGTAACTTGTATTTATCTGAATCTTTTTCGGTATTTTTTAATGCAATTCGCGATAAAGAAACATCTACTCGTTCTCTTTTACACCAACTATCTTGGCCAAATTCTTGACAAATTTTAGGATTGTCTTTACATAATTCGGCTAAACTTTTGCCATTGTCACAGCTTGATATCAACAATAGTGTAAATAGTAGGATAAATAACTTCATTTAAGATCACTTTTTAGTTTCTAAAAAAAATAGTTTTATGATGAAAAAATCATGGAACCTATAGCGAAATTATACATCTTGCATTACAATATGCGCAAAATAATTTCCCACTATAGTCTAGTTCTGATTTGCTAAAAACTAAGTTAATATGATTATAGTAAACGCTCGTTCAATTGATTGAAATAAAAGGTTTAACTAATGACATCTCATTTAGAGGAAAAATATCAGACAAGTTGGCAAGAACGTCAAACTTTCGCCGAAAATATGCAGCCTATTATTGGTCAGCTATTTAGAAATCAAGGTATAGAAATTACCATTTATGGTCGCCCTTTATTAAACGCTTCTCCTATCGATATCATTAAAGCACATAAAACAGTTGCTTTGCATGAAGAAAACAAACTACGTCTACGTGAAAGCTACCCTTTTGTTGAAGCATTAAGCAAAATGACTTTAGCACCAGCGCGTATTGATGTAGGTAAACTAGCTTATCGTTACTTGTTCCAAGGTTTATCAAATGATTTATCTATTGAACAATACTTAGAAAAAGAATTATCAACAATTGCTAGCAATGATGATGAACCTCAAAGCCAAGACGTGGTTTTATATGGCTTTGGTCGTATTGGTCGTTTATTAGCTCGTTTATTAATAGAGCAAACAGGTCCAACAGCTAAATTAAACTTACGTGCAATTGTTTTACGTCCTAGTAAAGGCGGAGACGATTTAGCTAAACGTGCTAGCTTATTACGTCGTGATTCTGTACATGGTGCATTTAATGGCAGCATAACAATCGA
Organism: uncultured Colwellia sp.; assembly: GCA_964022585.1. Lineage (GTDB taxonomy): Bacteria > Pseudomonadota > Gammaproteobacteria > Enterobacterales > Alteromonadaceae > Colwellia. The sequence goes on along the minus strand of CAXIBS010000169.1, from coordinate 852 downwards.
TCAAGAGAACAATGTTATTAAAGCAAATGGTGCTTTTATTAAAGTAATATATGCTAACTCTCCTTCTGATGTAGATTACACAGAGCACGGAATTAACAATGCTTTAGTTGTTGATAATACTGGTATCTGGAGTGATGAAGATGGTTTAGGTCAACATCTACAATCTAAAGGTGTTGCTAAAGTATTATTAACTGCGCCAGCTAAAGGTGATATTAAAAACATCGTTTATGGTGTTAACCATGACATGATTTTAGCTGAAGACAGAATTGTTTCTGCTGCTAGTTGTACAACCAATGCAATTACACCTGTATTAAAAGCACTTAATGACGAATACGGTATCCGTAACGGTCATGTAGAAACTATTCACTCTTACACTAACGATCAAAACTTGATTGATAACTATCATAAAGCACCACGTCGCGGACGTAGTGCACCATTAAATATGGTTATCAGTACTACGGGTGCTGCAAAAGCAGTATCTAAAGCTTTACCTGAGTTGAAAGGTTTATTAACAGGTAATGCGATTCGTGTGCCTACACCAAATGTTTCAATGGCAATCATGAACTTAAATCTTAAAAAAGCGACAGATAAAGATGCGCTTAATGACTATTTAAGAAATATCTCATTAAAGTCAGACTTACAAAATCAAGTAGACTATACCGCTTCAAGCGAGATAGTTTCTACCGATCTTGTTGGTTCTCGTTATGCTGGTGTTGTTGATTCACAAGCAACGATTGTTGATGGTGACAGAGCAGTATTATACGTTTGGTATGATAATGAATATGGTTACAGCTGTCAGGTTGTACGTGTTATGTCTGAAATGGCTGGTATTACGGTACCAACATTACCAGT
>CAXIBS010000168.1:0-4827 GCA_964022585.1 uncultured Colwellia sp. | reverse complement strand
TCCTACCATGCCTGTTAATGTGGGTGATAGAGTTAAATTTAAAGCTATTGGTAAAGATGAATTTATTGCTTTAGGCGGCGTATTGGAGGTGAGTTATGAGTAAAGCATCTTCAGAGCAAGGTTTTTTAGTTGAACAAGCTGGCTTATTAAGCCTGATACAAGACAGTGGTCGATTTGGCGCTTTTAATATTGGTTTGACTAATGGGGGCCCAATAGACTTACTTGCCTTTCACTGGGCAAATCGCCTTTGTCGTAATACGTTAGATGTTACAGCAATAGAGGTTAGTGTTGGTGGTTTAACACTTAAAGCACAAGTTGATACTACAATAGCTATTACGGGTGCGGATATGCCATTAACTATTAATGGTGAAGTGAAATCAACTTGGCGTAGTTATCAGGTAAAAGCAGGAGATGTGATTGCTTTAGGTTTTGCCACGCAAGGTGTTCGATGTTATTTAGCTGTGGCAGGCGGTTTCAATATTACGCCAAGCTTTGGTAGTACAGCTACAGTTTGTCGTGAGGGCATTGGTGGATTAGATGGTGATAAATTGCAAGTAGGTGATGTATTATCATGCGCACAAAGTAATACCCACCCCAATACAAATAAAAACTTATTATTAGAAGATAAGTTAATTCCTACCTATAGTAATGACGTGGTCTTACATACAATACCCAGCTATCAACAGCAGCATTTTAGCACACACCAGCAGCGTTTATTTTTTTCTCATGAATACACAGTGAGTAAAAGCTTTGATCGAATGGGATATCGATTAGAAGGACAAGCTATTAAGTGTGATATTGATGGTATTTTATCTGAAGGGATTTGTCATGGCGCTGTTCAAATACCTGCTGATGGCCAGCCAATTATTTTACTAAATGACAGACAAACTATTGGTGGTTACCCTAAAATTGGTGCAGTTTCTTCTGTCGATACCGCTAAATTAGGTCAATTAAGTCAAGGGGGCAAAGTTCGTTTTGAACCCATAAGTATGGAACAGGCTCACAACTTATTTCATTTAAATTTGAGTCAATTTAATCGTACTAAATTAATTAAATGCGATTAAGAACATCGCGAGCTAAATCGCAAATATTGAGATAAACGTTAATGAATAAACAAGTTTTAGATGAACAGTCGCTAAGTGAGCAAATAGAAAACATACTCGTTGAGCGCAATTTACGTGGTATGAAAGAATTACAACCACAGCTTAACGCTGGATATTGTTTACGTGCCGCTAAAGTCTTACGTGATATCAAAGGGACAGTACTTATTGGTACTGGATTTCCAGTCGTTGATACATTTGAAACTGACGGACCCGTTGGCGCATTAATTTTGTACCGTGCGCTAGAGATTTTGGGCGCAACGCCTGTGCTTGTTTGTGGCACACCAATGGCGACAGCTTTTCAACATGATTATAGAACCTGTGTAATTAGTGTTGGAAAAAAAGATATAGGCTTATTGGAAGCACAACGAGCTCTCGAGCATTATAAACCTGCCGCTATTATATCGATTGAGCGCCCCGGTTTAGCTGAAAATGGTTGCTACCATAATATGCGAGGAGAAGATATTAGTGTACGCGCTGCCTGCTTTGACTTTTTTATGGATGAAGCTGACTGTCCAACAATTGCTATTGGTGACGGCGGCAATGAAATTGGTATGGGCAATGTGAAAGCTTTTTTAACTGAGCTAGATATTATCCCTGCAATCACAGAATGTGATGAATTAATTATTAGTGATGTTTCCAATTGGGGGGTATACGGTATTTTAGCGTTCTTAAGTCTTTGGTCAAAACATGACTTATTGAGTGAAACATGCCCTGAACAAATTTTAAAGTATATTTCAAATTTAGGTAGTGTTGATGGTGTAACCCGTAAAAATGAATTAACAGAAGATAGCTTGCCGGCATCAGAAGGTATTGCTTTAATAGAAAAAATGAGAACATTAATCGGTTATTAAAAAGTAAAATTATAGGAAAATTAAAATGAATACAGTATTTTTAAATGGCGATTATATGCCAATTGAAGAAGCAAAAATATCGCCTTTAGATCGCGGTTTTTTATTTGGTGATGGTATTTATGAAGTTATTCCATCTTACTTTGGAAAAATGGTCGGTTTTCAAGGTCATATTGATCGTATGAACAATGGCCTTAAAGCTATCGGTATTGAATTAAATTGGAGTGATGCACAATGGCAAGCGCTATGTGACTCATTAAGTGAAAAAAATGGAGCAGGCCCACTTGGAATATACTTACACGTAAGTCGTGGTGCTGATACCAAACGCTTTCATGCTTACCCTGAGAATATAGCTCCTACTGTATTTGCGATGACATTTGAAATAGCCGTACCTAAAACACCTGATTTAGCTACTGTTGGTAAAGGTTATGCTTTAACAAGTACTGAAGATTTACGCTGGCAGCGTTGTCAAATAAAGTCAACTTCTTTACTTGGTAATGTTTTACATTTTCAAGAAGGTTATGAAGCGGGCAGCCAAGAAACTTTATTATATAACAGTGACAATGAATTAACTGAAGCCAGTGCTTCTAATATTTATGTTGTTAAAGATGGCGTGGTTGCGACACCGATTCAAGATAACCAAATATTACCGGGTATCACTCGTCAGTTAATATTAGACATATTAGCAAAAGACGGTTCTATAACAGTGGAAGAGCGTGTTATTACGCTTGATGAAGTAAATGAAGCTGATGAGATTTGGATTTCTAGCTCATCAAAAGAAATTGCTCCAGTGACTATGTTAGATGGTAAATTAGTTGGAGATGGCAAAGTAGGGCCGGTTTGGTTGAAAGCTGCCACATTATATTCAGCGAATAAATTCTCTTATTAGTGTTGTTACATTAGCTTAATATTTACTGATAATTAGAGGTTACTATGCTTCTAATTATTGGCAAATATTTTTCTACAATAACATTCTTTAATGGTAAATAAGCTTAATTCAAATTGATTAACTTAGGTACTTTTCTACCCATTGCAAACGCTCTTGCCTTCAAAAAATATTTCTTGATAAAAACTCTACTTAAATTTATGAAAAACTGGTGTTTTTAAATAGAATTATCTACATTTATAGTGTGGTTATTTATTTTATATCAGTAAAAAAGCACAACATACTATTTCCTGTTTAAGCCATACAGAAAAAAGGTTAATAACTTTTCTCGTACTGATGAAAACAGAAAGTAAATAGTAAAAACTACGTTGTTTATTTTACGGTTAAGGATCTATTATGGAATCTATAGAAGTACAAGAATACATGAACCATTACCCCGTTACTTTTACTGCGAAAATGGCGATTGAAGAAGCTTCGTTACATTTTTTAAAAACAAAGCAAACAGCAGGGCCAGTTATTGATGATAATGGAAAATTGATAGGCTTTTTATCTGAAAGTGATGTTTTGGCTAAGATGTTAGAAACGATTTACTATAATGAGCAAGTTGCCAATGTTGAAGATTTAATGAGCAAAGATGTTTTAACAGTAAAACCTCACTATAGTGTTATCGAGTTGGGGCAACTTATGCTTAAGGATAAGCCAAAAATTTATCCTGTTATTGATGGTAACGATAAACTGCTAGGTACTATTTCACGAAATGATGTATTACAGGCAATAGATAAGCATTTACGAGTGAACATAAAGGCAGGTAAAGAACATGCGGCTCATTAATTAAGAGCCGTCAGTATCACTACTTTATGATATGTCTATAATTATCTTAATACTTACCTAGTAAATAAGCTTTATTTAAGTGACTTGGGTATCTGTAACATACCTGATAAAATAGACTTTATCTTTTTGTTTTCTTATTTTTGAATGATAGAGTCTAGTTTGCTTAGTGATAATTCCCCCGTTACCCCTCCTAATGTCCAAGATTTATTTGATCTTTTAACGCAAGTGAAAAAATCAGACTTCCCTCGACTTAAAAAGCAGTTATTGCATCATAAAAAGGTGATTAGCCAGTTAAAGTCGACTGATTCTATGAGTTTGGCCAAGCTTGAACAGCAGTCTAAACAACTGACTAAAACTGCAAAATTAATTGAGCAGTCTATTAGCGAAAAGCAATACAAACTGCAAAATATCCCCCCAATTAGCTACCCAGATGGCTTACCTATTAGTGAGAATGCTGAGTTAATTTCTAACGCAATAAATGATAATCAGGTAGTGATTATAGCTGGTGAAACGGGATCAGGTAAAACCACACAAATTCCTAAAATTTGTCTTGCCTTAGGGAGAGGAGTTGAGGGCTTTATCGGCCATACTCAACCGAGGCGAATTGCAGCGAGAACGGTTGCTAACCGTATTGCTGAAGAGTTAAATACAAAACTAGGAGAGCAGGTTGGTTATAAAGTTCGCTTTAATGATCAAGTAACGAGCAAAAGTTATATTAAATTAATGACAGATGGTATTTTGCTGGCTGAAATGCAAAAAGATCGGTTACTTCGCCAGTACGACACTATCATAATAGATGAAGCACATGAACGTAGTTTGAATATTGATTTTATTTTAGGCTATTTGCGACAAATTTTACCTAAACGTCCCGATTTAAAAATTATCGTCACCTCAGCTACCATTGATCCGCAGCGTTTTGCCAAGCACTTTGCTGATAAATCTGGTAAGCCTGCACCAGTTATTGAAGTTTCAGGTAGAACTTATCCTGTTGAAATTAGATACAGACCATTAAATGAAGATTCTGAGCAAAATAGCGCAGATGATAAGTTTTCATCTTCTGAAGCCGCATATGAAAGTAAAGATATCATCAGTGGTATTTTAGATGCAGTTGACGAGTTATCAGACACAACGAATAGTAATCAAGGCCAAGGCGATATTC
>CAXIBS010000167.1:0-4877 GCA_964022585.1 uncultured Colwellia sp. | reverse complement strand
CCGTATATCTAATGCTCATGTTATTGCTGAAGGAATTGAAACAAAAGAAGAGTTCGAATTACTACGTGAACTTGGTATGACCTATAGCCAAGGGTTTTTCCTTGCTAAACCAAATGAAATTCCGACAAAAACTTATCCGCTGCTTGATACTTGCTCATACGCTGAAAAAGAATCTAGATTAGGTACAATTGCCACGCTTGTTACCACTGCTCTCACCATTAACTGTGATCAAAATATTAATGATGCCTATGATATTTTTACTCAAAATCCACATATACATGCCATTCCTGTACTTAAAGGGAAAAAGCCATTAGGGATGATTTATCGTAATGAGTTAATGGAATCATACTCTGATATATATGGACGAGCCTTATTTGCGAAAAAAAAAGCAATAGACTTTATGTTTAGCACCCCCATGATTATCGAACATACCATGCCATTAGAACAAGTTAGTGCTTTACTTACTGCAAGAGCAAACTCAGAATTTACCCACCCAAGTATTATTGTTGATAATGATCATTATCTTGGTGTTGTTTCTCCTCGAGACTTATTAAGAAGTATTACCGAGTCAAAGCTAGAAAAAGCTCGCTATGCTAACCCACTCACAGGGTTACCTGGCAATGTAGTGATAGAAAAAGAAATCGATTACATGCTAAATAAACAGAAAAACTTCCATATTGCTTATTTAGATTTGAATCACTTTAAACCATTTAATGACATTTACGGTTATGCCAAAGGAGATTTGTTGCTTAAAGCCTTGGCTGATTGCATTATGGTCAATACTAATAATAAACATTGTTTTGTCGGTCATATTGGTGGCGATGATTTTATTATTATGTTTAAAAGCAATAACGTAGAAGCTATTTGTCAAAAAATACTTAATGATTTTGCTAACGAGAGCTTAGTTTTTATAGATAATAAGCACCAAAAACAACAAGGTTATACTGCACTTGATCGTCGAGGTAATGAAGTGTTTCATCCCTTAGTAAGTTTAGCCATTGGTGTAATTCAACCTGATGCAGCATGCTATGTTTCATACCATCAAATTGCAGATCTTGCTTCTAAAGCAAAGTCTGAAGCTAAAAAGAATTCAGGTAATAATCTATTTATTTGTCGAAGAAGAAAGCCTCAAAGAGATGATAATACTTCCGGTACAGCTAGTGAACTCAACACAAATGCGGCTTAAAGACCCAACATTTTAAAAGATACTATGATAACCGCCACAGTAATAATTAGAAAAATAAAGGAAAGCAAATAATAAAAGCCTCGGTGAATTTTATCTTTTATTTTAGCCAAAGCAAAACGGTGACTTTGTGAAGCAATTGGCATTCTAGAATAAATTTGAATCATTAAATTTAGCAGTATGATCCAAATTAAAGCGAGAAAATTGAGCCTTAGTTCATTAGATTCTAGCTCACTTGGCAAAGCAGCAAAAATCAATTGATAAAAAATATTAACAACAAGAATGATTGCTAACAGGTAAGTAAGCTTTTGAATGGGTTTTAACGCCACTGCTGCTTTAATTAAGTAAGCATTCATTTAAGCTAGTAAGATATACATCATTATTGATTAAGCCATGATAATGCTTGTTGGTAATCCTCAAAATATTTTATATCTCCTGACACAAACCATGATCCGATATTAGCTGCAATTTCTTGCCAGTATTTATTACCAAAAAGAGCAATCTTGTCAAATTCAGAGCCATGCTTTAAGCCCAATTCTAATTCATCCCATTCTGCTCGAAGTTTCCACCCTTGCATTTTAGTATTATCAACATGTGATTTAACCCTGGGAGAGGAAACTTCTTTTAAAGCCGCGTCAATCATTGGTGTTATCACTTGGTAATCTTGATGAGTTAATTTACCTGTAGCTTTTAAAGTTAAAAAAATATCTTGATCTATTCGCTCTATCCCAATCGATAAGCCATGTCTAGTTGTCGTCATTTTGAACCCTTAAAGCAAAATAGATAACATTTAATTTAAAATAAATGTTATCTATTCGTCAAGTAAGTCTATTTCTATAGACTATTTACCTGTAATTTGGCTATATTCACCACCATTACCGGTTTGAGCTAGTTCCCCATTAACAAACTCTAAATAAGTACATTCGTCTTTGGTTGTTAATCCATCTTTATGCTTACGTTGGGTTCGGTAAAATAAAACGCGTATGGTTTTTTCATTATGAGTATAGGTTTGAGAGAAGTCTGCAACGCCTAGCTTTTCTTGCATGTCGGCAAAACTAGAACCCAGTTGAACCTTTGCTATTTTTTTACGGTTTTCGTACGCTCTATCTTCACTATCACTCATGAAAGAATGATCAACACCACCATCTTTTACTGAAATTACACAGCCTGATAATGTCGTTGCTAATGGTAAGACCACCAATAAAACAAGTAATGATTTTTTCATTTTAAAACTCCAGTTTATATTTATTTTTAAAAGTTATTAACACACAAGCTTACTTAGCAAAAAATAAACCAAACAAAAAATAAAAATTAACCAATTGATTTAAAAAGAATTATTGGTAAGTGGTGATTTTTATTGCAGACATTGATAGCAGTATTCGCTAAAATATGGCAAATATAACAATAGGCTTAATCAAAATGACAATAAATGATGAAATATTAATCTTAGCTAACCAATTAGCAAATAAGGGAAATAAACCTACAGTAGCTTTAATCAAATCTAAGCTTAGTAAGAAAGTTTCTTTACCTGTCATCATATCAACCTTAAAAGGTTGGCAACATGATCCAAACTTTATTTCACTTGCGAAAGAAAGTACTGATACAAGTTCAGATAAAAAAACTAAAGAGCATACGAGTGAAAAAGAAACAGACTTATTTAGACAAAGCCTAAATGAAGAATTAGCTCAAATGAAGCAAGAAATAATTGAATTAAAGCAGTTGGTTAAACAATTACTTGTGCAGCAAAAAAGCTAATAACAACTAGTTAACCACAGGTGTTAATTGACTAATAAATTGAGCCAATGAGTTACTAAGTTTTTTGTGAGGTTTACAACCTACACGCTCAACCCAAATTTCTCCAGTAGCATTATCCAAGGATATAATAATATCTTCTTCGTCTGTTACTGCAAAAAATATAGTTTCTTGTTGTTTTAACCTTCTCTTCATTAAAATATGACCAATAAGGTTTTCTTGTAAACGCTCAAAATCTTTTTTATTCCAAGCAAATAATAATGATAATCCTCCTTCATCACATAAAGCATCAAGACTTTCACTGTATAGGGAGGTGAAGTAAGACTTAATATCTTTATGTAAGGTTAGCAGACTCAACATTTTCAAAGCTTAATTCTTCATCTTTATCAATAGCAACCGGTTGCCAGTTAACCTCTGTTATATCTGTAGTCTTTTCATTTTTAATACCTTGTTCGCAAGGTGAAGGCCAATCTTCATCCTTTTCGATAAAAGGTAGGCATTTATGTACTTGTTGATAATGTGAAATATATTTTTCAGCAAAACCCACAACAATTTGTTCTAAATTTTCATTTAATTGATTTGATGATGTCATCGATGAGAAGATCCTTTAAAATAGCCCTGATATTATTATTAGCATGGCAAACGATATAAATTTTATGGCAACTTATCAGCACTCAAAAGAATTAGATAACCTTACATTAGGTAAAAGCACTGAGTATTGCAGTGAATATAACCCAAACTTATTGCAAGCGGTACCTCGAAGCTTAAATAGGGATGACTTATCGCTACAAAGTACTAATCTACCTTTTATTGGTGAAGATGTGTGGTATGGGTATGAGCTATCATGGTTAAACACTAAAGGTAAGCCTGTTGTTGCTGTCGCTGAGTTTCGCTTTCCTTGTATTAGTCCAAATTTAGTTGAATCTAAGTCGTTCAAATTATACTTAAATAGCTTTAATCAAAGTAAGTTTTCTAGCATAGAAGAAGTAAAAGGTATTCTCATAAAAGACTTATCAGCTACTGCCCAGGCGCAGGCTGAAGTAAAATTATTTACCGTTGAGCATTGCACAGAGCTAGCAATAGTTTCTGCTGAAAAAACATATTTATGTATCGATGAAGAGGATATTACCATTGAGAGCTATCACTATCAGGGAGAGTTACTTAATAAAGCACAGGTTAAATCATCAACAGAAAAAAAATCTGAAAAATTAGTAAGTCATTTATTAAAGTCTAATTGTTTAATTACCAATCAACCAGATTGGGCAAGTATTTATATAGATTACAAAGGTGCTGCTATTGATCACGCAATTTTACTGGAATATTTAGTATCGTTTAGACAACATAATGAATTTCATGAGCAATGCGTAGAGCGTATTTTCTGTGATTTACAACAATATTGTCAATTAGATGAATTGACTGTATTTGCACGTTATACACGTCGTGGCGGGTTAGATATTAATCCATTTAGGAGCACACATTTATCATGTGCTCCTCATATGAGAACGCTTAGACAATAAGCCTACGCGTTGTGCAACTAGCTAAGCTATTATGCTTGGCTTGCCGCAAGTGCTTGTTCAAGATCTGCTAAAATATCATCAATATGTTCAATACCAATAGATAAACGTACCATTTCTTTGCTTACACCTGCTTTAGCTAATTCTTCAGCATCAAGCTGTCTATGTGTTGTTGAAGCAGGATGACAAGCTAATGATTTAGCATCACCAATATTCACTAAACGTACCACAAGGTTCAATGCATCAATAAATTGTGCGCCCGCTTTTTCGCCACCTTTAATACCAAAACTTAAAATACCACTGCTCCCCTCTGGTAAGTATTTCTGCGCTAATTGGTAATCTGCTGATGTTTCTAAACCTGAGTAGTTAACCCACGCTATGTTCTCGCTTTGAGTCAAGTATTCAGCAACTTTTTGCGTATTAAAGCA
>CAXIBS010000166.1:0-4881 GCA_964022585.1 uncultured Colwellia sp. | reverse complement strand
TAGCGCAATGTTAAATTGCACCAGTGAAAGGATCTACTTTTACCTTACTAAACATATAGTGACGTCAGTGACGGCAATAAATAAACTTAAGTTTTTTATGCAAAATACAAAAATAAATAAGTTGTATACCTACCGTCACTGGTGTCACTTTTGCCTATTTCAAATAAACACCTTTATAACCACGGCTTTTATTGGTTTTGTATGGCTCTACATTTGGATGAAGCTTGAAGTATTGGCCGCATTTTCGACTAAAGCTGGTTCTTTGCTCTGGCGTGAGTAAATTTTCGTCGCACCAACTAACGTAACTCTCAAACAAAGCTTTCGATGTAATTACGCGGTTTGACTGATATTGTATATTTTCATCAAAATACTCAGTGATACTATCCAGCTCCTTTTTGTACTCCGCGCTATCGTTGACGACCTTTTCTGGGGCGTTTAAACCTTGTCGCTTCCACTCAGCAAGTCCATGTAGTGCCCAGTTAAAAATACCAGGCATTTCTGATTTCAATGTACTGAGTAAATTAGGGTTACGCTCCTCTTGGGGTACGACATAGCCAAAATGAATAAATCGCATTCGTCGCCAAAACCCTTCGTCATTGATATTGCCATAGGGTTTATCATTACCATACATCACAATCTTAGCGGTTGATTTAAACGTGACAGGGTTACAATAAAGATGTCTTCCCGTCACTTCCTCATCACCGGATAGAGATTTAAGTGTTTGTGTATCAAATGCAGCACTGTTGTCATCCATCTCGTCGGTTATCGCTAACCTAACCCCTGCTAAGTTTGCAATGCCAGCCATGACAGCATTTGAGCGGCTTCCCGAATTCCCTTTCATGATGACGTCTGAGCTAATTTTTACAGCGTAATCACCTAGCAAAGCTTTTACCAAGTCTAAGAAGGTTGATTTACCATTAGCTCCACTTCCGTAGAAGAAAAATATCTGTTGCTCACTAATGCTTGCCGTCAAAAAATACCCAACTAATCGCTGCAGATAATCAACCATCTTTTTATCGTTTTGCATGGCGACAAGAATAAACTCTTCCCACCTAGGGCAAGTGGCGTGTTTATCGTGACAGGCTCCTAATGACTTTATGACCAAATCTTCACCCGTTGCCGGCCTTAGTGAATCAGTGGATATGTCGTAAACATCCGTCTTTAATCCAATTAAGTTTGGGTTTGCATCTAATTTGTCGACACCTATAGACAGTTGTGTTTCCATAATTTTAAGAACTGAACGAATACTTGCATTGTTCATTGCTTTATTCAGCCAAGGCAAAGACATCGGTACATACAACCCAGATAGTAGCTGTTGCTTAAGCAGATTGACCATTTGCTTATAGCGTTCAAACACTAATCTATCGGCATCTTCAGCGTTTACCCATGCTCCATCAGCAAACACTAACCATTGCTTCAACGTGCTATGATACACAATCGTAGATTGATGCTGATTTATCAGAAATTCCGCTAATGTTGTGTCGTTTTCACCATAAATATTTTGAAACTCCATGTATCCATTATTGGACTTTAGATAATCAGAGGCATAATAAAACAGCGTTGCGATGGTAATACCCTTATCATTATCAAAACCATCCCAATGCTTCTCACACTCGCTGAGCTGATATTTTTCACCTTCACGGGACCAGTTATCCCACAACTCAAGCCCTCTTTTACCTGGATATTCACTGTGAATAGCCATCCCGATATTAATCCATTGTTCATAATCTGAATCAGGGTCAATGTAAGTTAATGCCTCTGCTATATTATCTAATGATGTTTTAGCGTCAGTATTACTCATTACATGGAGTTTAGGCTTTGCAGAAACAGAACGCTTCTTTGTTGCCGCTTGTAGGACCCAATCCGGGGCTATAGCTAGGTCAAAAGTCTCGCTAGTCGTCGAATAATTCACACCATTGATACTACTGCCTACACCAATACTGTAACCTTTGCCACCAGCACGAATATCTAAACCAGGCTCAAAACCCTGACAGATTGTTAGTATTGATGCATCATCAGTATCAAAATAATAATGCTTCCCACCACTGGGTGTATTTACCGTAAAAGTAATAGGTAGCTCAGGATGGTGCTGCAAACTAGTAAAGCCATCAAGGGCATCTTCAGGCTTAATATCAACATCCAGTACAATATGTCTATCTGCAACCACACCGATGTTGTATTCAGGGTTCTGTGTCCACCAAGCTTGAATTGTATCAAGGTCACAAGTTGCTGCCTCCTTCCATCCTGAAACAGCAGGGATTTTAGTGTTTGGTTTACATGGAAATATGTTAAAATTGTAATTAGCGTACATTAAAGCAAACGTTAGTTTGTTCTGCATGTTAGCTGAGTTAATAGGAACGACCTGTGTTTGCTTGCCGGCTTGCAGGTCGTTTTTTTTGTTTAAAACGTTATTCATAAGTAATTTTCTCTAATAATGCTTCAGCATCGATGCGGAATGTTAAAGGGGTGAGGTAGTTTTTTTTACCATAAGCGCCGATAGTAAAAGTGGGCGGAACAGTAATAATTTCTAAACCCATTTGCCGTAAACTTTTAATTAACGCTGAAGGGCCTTTGATACCTAAATCAATCATCTCCCTATCAGTTATTTCTCCTTTTACAATTAGCTTTTCAACTACTAAGCTCTGTTGTTCAGTGAGTCGACTATTGACGTAGTGCGTTACTGCTTGTTCTAAATAGATGGTCATTACGCTGCTTCCTCATCACGCTGCTGGATTTTTGATTCAATCCAGTCTTGTACTTCAGAAACTACCCAAGCGCTTGAGCGTTCAGATAATTTGATAGGTTTAGGGAATCGGCCATCTTTAGCCTCAGCATACACACTCGAGCGAGATTTCTTTGTTATAGCCATTACTTCGGCCAACTTAATTAGTGGTGTCATTTTTGGACGCCTCTTTTATGCGCGACGGAACCAATGCCGTGCGCTTCAAGGGGCAGATTAGCGAAGTCTTATAGGGAAATTGTCATCAAGATGACGAAGATGATGATTTTAATTTCTTTTTAACTTTAGATACTTGATTATTAAAGTTCCACCTTTCCACGGGTTTGGAATTATTATATTTGAGCACAATGTTGTGATTGTATGTTTGACTGTATGGCGAGAGCTCGCTATCGTAACCTTTATCGTTTGGTTTTTTAGTGGGGTCGTAGGCGCTAATTCCATCTAAAAAAGTCTTAAATTCACTATTGTTTGATTTAAGCTCGCTTGATATCCATTCATGCACATGTTTAGCGTTGGTTGATTTGTTTGCTTTACTTAGCTCTTTTATAGCAATCTCAATTAAATGTATATACGAGGCTTGCCATTCACTATCGGGCTCTTCAGTATAAACATCCCTGAATGTGATTGGCTTAATACCTTTTATAGAACTAAGTTCATAGGAATCATCTAACTGAAAAACGAGAGCAAGATGCTCATTAGATAATCCTCCATATGTATTGAGGGCTTCAATTGCTTCAAAGCCTAGCTCAATAGTTTCACCAGATATATGATGCTGATATGGTATATTTTTCTCCAGAATAATTTTTCTTGATGCCCCTCCATTCATTGGTAGATGCTTTATTCTGTTAATTGATAATTGCACATCTGCTTTAAGTTTGGTGTACAGTTTAATTTTACCTGCTAGCCCATCTTCAAGTATCTTATCTATCGCACCAAATTCGGTGATACGTTTTAATTTTTTAGTTAGCATTTTTCAATTCATCTAAGTAGTCGGCCCAAGCCTGCATCATTTTAATGCGTTCAGGCATCAGTTCTGCTTTATTGTAAACGGCTCTCACTCTATCACGAGGAGCGTGTGCTAATTGTAATTCAATTGCATCTGCATTAAACCCTAATTCATTAAGTTGCGTACTCGCAGTATGCCTAATTCCATGTGAGGTTAAAAATCCACGTCCGAAATGTTCATTAGTATCAGGGTTAACTAACCGGGTAATTGCTACATTTAAGGTGTTTTCTGTCATGGGCTTTTTGCTTGCGTTAATACTAATAGATGTTAAGAATACATATTCGTATTTACCAGTTAGAGGTTGCATTTGACGAAGAATTTGCAAGGCTTGAGCTGATAATGGAACTTTATGATTTCTATTCATCTTCATATCTTCAGCCGGGAAGGTTATAAGCTTATTTGTAAAATCAATATAAGACCATTTCAAAAATCTGACGTTAAATGGCCTTAAAAAAACTAAAGTTTGAAAGCGAAGTGCCATTTTTACAGCAAAGTCACCTTTTTGTTGTTCCATCGCCTTTAAAAAAAGTTTTATATCTTTGACGTCTGTTAAATGTGCAAAGTTCTGTGGTTTTGTTACTTTTGGAAGTAAACGCTGAAGTCCTTCTGCTGGGTTACTTGTGATAAGTTGAAGAGTAAGCAAATAATCGAATGTTTGTTTGCAATAATATGATAAACGTTTGGCAGTATCGTCTTTGCCAGCCTCTGCTATGGGCTTTATAAGCTTTAAAAGATCTAAAGTTGTCACAGTTAACACATCTGTTTTGTCGAGTTTGGGGAATAAATACATTTGCATTCGCCCAAGACGTTTTTCATATGTTCCACTAGCTAATTGTAAAGTTTTCATTTGTTCAACGGCGTAATAGCTAAATGATTTTGTTTTTGAAGATGCCGCTCTTGGGTCAACTCCTTTTTTGATCAGCACTCTATCATCCTCGTGCTTTTTTCTAGCATCAGCTAGTGTGATAGAGGGATAAGTACCAATTGTGACAGTAAACCTTTTCCCATTTAATGCAGTGTCATACCTAAATGATTTAGTGCCAGCTTTACTAATGAATAAATATAATCCACCACCATCAGCTATTTTATAAGATTTGTCCTTAGGTTTTAGATTTTTAACTTTAGCGTCTGTAAG
>CAXIBS010000165.1:0-4900 GCA_964022585.1 uncultured Colwellia sp. | reverse complement strand
AAAATACTATTGCTATGAAGAGTATTTACGACCAGCTATTTGAAGAAGGTGTTGGCTTTACTCAAAAAAAATAAAAAGTTTACTCATTTCTGAGAGTAGTAAGTAATAGTGTCTCTATTTGCTTAATACTCTCACCTTATATTTCTTTAATTCTTATCCAAATAACTTTTAAACTTATCACCTTTTAATACTCAATCCATTTTGCGTATTGTTTGTTATGACTTAAAGCAGCTTGGCTACCTTTTAGTGAAAAGTCATACCCACATAAAGAAAAACTTCCCCGAAATGCTATGGCTTGAATTAAAGCTTTACTGTCTAGTGGTGAAAAATTAGCAAAGTAATTCGTATAAGCATTATTTACAACAGAGGCTTCACTTTCTACTATTACCTTCATTGTTCTAATTGATTTACCCTTGTTAAAACTAATTTCTTTGCAGCTAGCATCACCTTTTGTACTTAATTGAGTCCATAGTAAGGGAGTACTTACTTCATCTGCTTGCCAGTTAATTGTAATACCTTGATATTGAGATATAAAAAGTGAAAAGTTGTCAGGCATAGATAAGGGATGGTTTCGTTCAAGTGTATTTTGAATAGCACTATTTTTTTTAACCACTGGTGTGGTTTTTGGTGCATCACTCTTGGGTGAGGGGGAAAAAGTCCAAGATGAACTGATAGTGATTATTGCTATTAACAGCAGTAATAAAGTACCTAATTGAAGCTTTTTATTGTTAAGCCAACTTAAACGAATCGCTTCGCCCATATCAATAGATTGCTCATGTTCATCTTTAAAAAGCGATTCGTTGTAGTTTTCAAACCTTGTCTCTTCATCCTTACTAGCGTTTCTTGACTGAATATTTGTTGCAGTACTTCCTGCAAAACTTGGTTCAATTCTATTATTTTTGTGAGTACTATGATGACTAGTTTGACGATATTCACTCAGATCTACAGGGCCGTAATATCCTAATATGTGCTGTTGAGAAGTAGGCATACTTTTGTTGATGCTTGGATATGTTAATAAGATTGAAAAACTAATTAAAGAAATAATAAGTAAATAATTATTAATACTTTGTTGTGAAAATATAATAATTAAACTAAAAGCTATGAATAATAAATTTGGTGCTAATAACCATCGTTGATTAATATTTGCATCTTTTAAGCGCCGTATACTCGTTAGAACTAATACAGGGCTAAGCAATATCAAAAGAGAAAAAGAAAGAAAGATTTCACCAGTAAAAGTAGATGTTAGTATGATGAATATAATGTGGGCAGCACTACAAATAGCAAAATAGCGGGCTCTATTATCAAGCCCATGTAAACAAAAAAGTGATCTTAGAAACTGCACAGTCTCTCCCTAAGAAAATGAATAAAGTACATTTAAGTTATTTAATACTCTAGTATGCTTAAATCGAAATTAATATAGCCTTAACGGCTAGGTAAGTAATTTAGGCTAACTTACCAAGTAAATTACTAAAGCAAACCTTAACTAATACGATAAGGTGGGATCTCAACACTACCTAATTTTAAACCATATAGATTTAACACCGCATTATTACTAGATTCACCATCACCACTAAACTCTATATCAAACTTACTCAACCAAACTAAACCATATTGTTTATTAAAGGTTAATCGACTTGATTGCCGAGCAATAGCAATAAATTGTAACTGACTTTGTTCACAATATTTTTTTGCGTGTATTCGAGCAACTTCGGATACTTTTCTTAAGTAAATAAAGTACCAAAAAACCAAGCCTACCAATAATAAATAATAAATATTTTCCATGGGCTTTGTTACCTTAATTAAATAATTGCCCGATGGCTTTAGATAACGAAGCACTACGTTCTGGCGCTCGCATACATTGAAAAATAATAGGTCGAATAGCTGGTATAGCAACAAGATCTTTAAAAATGCTGTTAAATAGTGCTTGGTCATCTGATAACACTAAGTGTTCTAAAAAAGCCATTAATTGATTGTTATTGGCTAGTGCTAACCAACAACGACCTGAAATAGTAATTAATAACTCAGCAGAAACATGCTGTTGTTCTAACAAGTCTGCAATTAATTTTTCTACATACACGTGTTGGCTATTACTTGCTAAGCTGCGTAATAAATGTTGTTGCAGTTGCTGGTTTTCATCAGCTTGCGAAGTTGAACTGCATGCATTTTTAAATAACTCTGATATTGCACTGATTAAATCAACTGAAAAAGTCTCATTTTCTAATGCTGCACATAAAGGAAATAAGACTTCATTTGGTAAATGAGGGAGTGCGTTAACTAAAAGATCACTGTACTTTTCTTTTGATGATTCATCTTTTATACGAACAGCAAAGTCTGTAATACCTTGTACACCCACTGCTTGCCATTTATCCCAACCTTGCTTCCCTGTAAGATAGTTTACAAAAGGAGCTAAGTATTCACTTGCGTCTTGTTTCAATTCAAACTTTATTTTGCTGTTTAATGTGGCTAACTTATATTGCGCTGGCGTATATAAATAAGGATTACTTTTTAATAAAGATTCTTGGTCTTCACTTACCGATTGAGTTAAGTCTTTACCTAATGCTTCAACAATAATGGCAATAAAGTGATTTCTTGCCCCTTGATTGAGTAAACCTCGTTCATCGAGTGGTAACTTTATTAGCCATAAAAAAGGTTGTGTAGATTGTTTTTGCCAAAAGGTTATAGCAATACAAGCATGACCCTGTGAGGGAGTTGGGTATGGTAATTGGTTTAGTTCAACTTTTTCAAATAACTCTCTTGGAATTTTTTCTATTTTTCGCCCTATATCATAAATACGAAACTGAGAGTTTGAGGTGTGTAAAAGCTGTGAAATAGTGTCTATAGTATCCATAGGTGCGCTAAACTGTTAAAGCCTTGTAGGGAAGTCGAGGGATTGTGTTATCTTGCCATTATAAGGATAATACTGGCATCTAGCAAAATAAACCTAATCAAGTTGATATGATACTACCTAAAGAGCAGCAAACCTTATTATTGCTTACACAATTAACTCAAGAATTAAAAAAGCTAGCTTTATGGCAAGAGTTTCCACCTAGTATAGATAAAATGTCGAGTAAACTCCCTTTTCATTATGATACCTTGACGTTTGAACAGTGGTTGCAGTTTGTTTTTATTGAAAATATTCGTTCTATGATAGATAAAAATCAAACATTACCTCGTAATATGTCACTGCTTCCTATGGCTGAAGAATCATTTAAAAAGTGTGGTAACAAGGCAGAAAAATTACTGAGTATCATTAATCAGCTTGATTGTGTTTTTTCAGGAAGAAAAGTTTAATGACAGATTTATTGAAAACAGTAACAGCTGAACAACCACTTCTTGAAAAGCCAGTGCTTACTATATTGTACCAAGATGAATATATAGTGGCTGTAGATAAACCAGCAGGTCTATTTGTTCACAGAAGTTATATGGATAGAGACCAAATCTATTTTGCTTTGCAATTGGTGCGTGATCAAATTGGCAAGTATGTTTATCCTGTGCATAGATTAGATCGACCCACTTCAGGTGTATTATTATTTGCGCTAACCAAGGAAGTTGCCCAAAAGCTTAATAGTGCCTTTGCAAATAAAAGTAATGAAGACGATTTAGATGAACCGCTAAGTGATTTAAACCTGACAAAAACGTATTTTGCATTAGTACGCGGACATTTACCCAAATCAGATGAAGCAATATTGATAGATTATCCCCTTAAAGAAAAGCTAGATAAGCTAGGGGACAAAAATGTTAGTCGTGATAAAGCACCGCAGACAGCAAAAACATATTATCAGGTAATGAAGCAGGCAAGTTTACCTATTGCCTTAGGAAAATTTGATAGTGTTCGTTATTCATTAGTTAAAGTTCTCCCCGTAACAGGTCGACGTCATCAAATTCGTCGACATTTAGCACATTTACGTCATCCTATTATTGGCGACATTAATTATGGTGACAACAAGCAAAATCCATTTTTTATTCAACATTTTGGCTTTAAACGTTTAATGCTTATTGCTAAATCTTTATCATTTATTCACCCGGTAACAAATGAAAAAATGATGATATCAGCTGAATTTGATCAGCAATGGCGGCATATTTTTACTGAGCTTAACTGGGCTGTTGATGATTTATTGGGGAGCTATGATTGATACAGCATTGATATCTTGAGAAATGAGTTGAGCATAAACATGCTTGGCTCTAATACTTGAATTATCTGAAGTTTTACTTCCTTTTATCATAACGCCATTATTTGCATAATTAGATAAACTATTAGAGTAACGTGCTCTCTCTTTTGCAAAAGATAACATCATTGCTTGATCGGCCGTCATAGGTCTATTTAATAGTGACATCATCAGTTGATGATCAGAGTATAAAGGTTTTTTTACACTCTCTTTATTTATAGGAGTAAACTGAGTGTGAGTAAAGCTTGTGTTAATGTAACTTTGACTATTAGTATTATCAGATAATTGCTTATTATTCACTTGTTCAGTAGAACTACAAGCAAACAACGTTGTACAAAACAGCAAGCTAGCAATTTTCTTTATATTTGATAAATTTAAGGAGTTCATAATCAACCTTCACAGTATAAATATTTTCTATATCTATGAAGGAGCAAGTGTTATGCCAATTGAATTTTTGACGGTAATAGGTGACGATTAAAGAATGCAACATATTGTAATTAAATAATAACTTTATTTAATTACAATATGCAGAAAGTTACTTTTCATTCTTACTGTCAATTTTTTGATGTTTTAATTAAAAGTAAAACTAATATATTTAGCATTAATTAAGAGCTTAATGGGTGTGTATCGCTCTTTTTCCTAAGGCCATCTTGCTATTGTATCAGTGATAAGTTGTGCTGTATCTTTGGGACTTTCAAGAGGGAACATATGTCCACCTTGTGTTATCTTGAGAT
>CAXIBS010000164.1:0-4945 GCA_964022585.1 uncultured Colwellia sp. | reverse complement strand
AACGAGCGCTAATTTTACAACGTATCCGCCAGTTTTTTGCTGAGCGAAATGTCATTGAGGTTGAAACACCTGCGTTGTCGTTAGGTACTGTTACCGATGTACATTTGGAAGCATTTTCATGTCGGTATAACTTTTTAAGTCATTGCTCAGAAAACCAATCTGTGAACTTATATCTGCAAACATCTCCTGAATTTCACATGAAGCGATTACTCGCCTCAGGTTACGGTTGTATCTTTCAAATAGCTAAAGCATTTCGTCATGAAGAAGCAGGACGATTTCATAATCCAGAATTTACAATGCTTGAATGGTATCGATTAGGGTTTGACCATTTTGATTTAATGAAAGAAGTAGCTGAATTACTGACGATTATTCTAGGTTGTAAGGAGACTACACAAGTCACATATCAACAATTGTTTATTAATTTAGTGGGCATAGATCCACTTACGGCAAATAGAAATGATCTAATTTTTATAATTGAAAAAAATGGAAAGCTAAGCGACTGGTTAACCATGGAGCAAGATAATGATATTTTATTACAATTTATATTTAGTGAGATTATTGAACCTAAAATTGGAAATATAACTCCGTGCTTTGTTTACAATTTTCCTCGCTCGCAAGCGTCTTTAGCTAGAATTAGTTCTGAGGATAACCGTGTAGCAGAGCGCTTTGAATGTTACTTTAAAGGGGTTGAACTAGTAAACGGCTTTAATGAATTAACAAATTATGAGTCACAATACAAACGTTTTCAAGAAGATAACAAGCAACGAGAAGAAAAGAAATTACCAGAAAAACCAATAGATAAACATTTTATCGCAGCTTTATCTCAAGGTTTACCACAATGTTCAGGAGTTGCGTTGGGAGTAGATCGTTTAGTCATGCTGGCATTAAAAGCTGAGCACATTGAGAAAGTAGTTAGCTTTCCAATAGAAAATAGCTAAACCTATCAAGTTATTTTTAATTCTAATGTTATAGTATATCAATTGTGATATTATAGCAGTTTAGTTAAGAAATATTTTTTAGCATTATTCTTGTGAGTTAGTCATGTTAGATCGAATAGGTATTACCGCAACATCTCTTTGTGCATTACATTGCATTCTTTTACCTATACTCCTACCTGTTTTGCCGTTAGTGGGTTTAAGCTTTCTAGCTGACCACGCATGGGAACATGTTTTTCTATTGATGACTGGAGCCTTAGGAACTGTGGCGTTATTTTCTGGCTATAAACGTTATCACAAACAACTTTATCCTTTTTATTTATTGTACTTAGGTGTTGCCTTGTACTGGATAAAACACGACTTTTCTGAAGCACTAGAGCCATTTTTTATTATTGGCGGAGCTAGCTTAATTATTGCTGCTCATTTTATTAATATTAAACTGTGCAATAACTGTAAGCAGTGTGATGATGAATCATGTGTTTCGTAATTGGAATTAAATTATCCCAATTACGAATCTATTCTTATTAAATATCTAACTCTTTAAGCTTTCTTGTTAGCGTATTTCTTCCCCATCCAAGTTTTTTAGCTGCGTCTTGTTTGTGCCCTTGAGTATAAAGTAACGCTCGTTCAAGCATAATTTTCTCAAATTCAGGTTGAGCTGTATCTAAAATTGCACTTCCCCCTTGAGCCAGCTCCTGATCCATCCAGTCACTTAATGCACTTTGCCAAGAAGACGATTGAGATGTTATTTGAGCAGGCTTTTGGGTTAACTCATTTGGTAAGTCTTCCTGCAATATTTCTTGACCGCTAGCCATAACGGTTAAAAAGCGGCAAATGTTTTCAAGCTGTCTAACATTGCCCGGCCATTGTGATTTTTGCAAGATGGCATCAGCAGCTTTACTTAATGTTTTGGGCTCAACACTTAACTCATCTGCGGCTTGTTTTAAAAAGTGCTGACTTAACTGTGAAATATCTTCACGCCTTTCACGTAAGCTAGGCAAATGAATTCGTATAACATTAAGGCGGTGAAATAAATCTTCGCGGAACTCACCATCAGTCACTCTATCTTCTAAATTTTGATGTGTTGCAGCGATAATGCGAACATCTACTTGAACTGGAGAGTGGCCACCAACGCGATAAAATTGACCGTCTGATAAAACGCGTAACAAACGTGTTTGTATTTCTAGAGGCATGTCACCAATTTCATCTAGAAATAATGTACCGCCATGGGCTTGTTCAAAGCGTCCTTGGCGAACAGCATTAGCGCCTGTGAATGCTCCCTTTTCATGACCAAATAATTCCGACTCAATTAAATCCTTAGGTATTGCAGCCATATTTAGTGGGATGAATGGCGCCTGTTTTCTCGGGCTATGAGAATGTAAAGCATGGGCAACCAACTCCTTTCCTGTACCAGACTCACCATTAATTAACACGCTAATACTAGATCGAGATAAACGGCCAATAGTACGAAATACTTCCTGCATTGCTGGCGCTTCACCAATTAATCCAGCTGCAAGAGGTGCTTTATCTTTTTGCTGTCTTTTTACATTTTGTTCACGAGCATGAGTTAAAGCACGCTTTGTTAATGTGATGGCCTCATCCATGTCGAATGGTTTAGGCAAATATTCAAAAGCGCCACCTTGATATGCACTAACAGCACTGTCGAGATCTGAATGGGCAGTCATAATGATAACAGGAATGTTGGGATAATCTTTACTTATAGAGTTTAGTAGGTTCATTCCATCAATGTCGGGCATACGGATATCGGAAATTATAACTTCTGGCTGATCATGGGCTAAAGCAAGCAATAAATTTTTTGCACTTTCAAACGATGCAGTACTAATATTTGCACCAACAAAGGCTTTTTCTAATACCCAGCGAATCGAGCTATCATCATCAACTATCCATACTTGCTCAGTTATCATTTTATTCTCTCTAGTGAGTGTTTAAGTAGGCGCTTTAGCCTGCTTATTTTAATGTTTATTGTGTTAAAGGTAACAAGATTACGAAAGCGGTATGCCCTGGTCGACTGTGACAGGATAATTTACCATCGTGTTGATTTATCAATGTTTGTGCGATAGATAAACCAAGACCCGTGCCGTTGGAACGGCCTGATACCATAGGATAAAAGAGTGTGTCTTGTATCTCAGCAGGGATGCCTGGACCATCATCAATAATACTAATTTTTACTGCAAGTTTAATGAGTTTACCGTTGATAGTTTTATTACTTGCAATACGAGTTTTAAGCGTGATTCTATGGTGCTTATCTATAGCCTGGATTGCATTATTTACAATATTTAATACCGCTTGCTGTATTTTTTCTTGATCACACTTAATTAGCGGAATAGAGGGATCGTAATCACGTTTTAGTAAAATTTCTTGCTCATTAGAGTAGCTGATTACCTGACAAACCTTTTCTAGCACCGAATGAATGTTATGACTCTCAAACAATGGTAATTGGTTTGGCCCAAGTAAACGATCGACTAAATTGGTTAGTCTATCTGCTTGCTCAATAATCATGTCAGTATATTCTTGTTGACTTGTATTTAGCTCTTTACTGAGTAACTGTGCTGCACCACGAAGACCACCTAAAGGATTTTTGATCTCGTGTGCTAGTCCTTTTATTAAATCTCGTGCTGCGACTGACTGCTGCTGTTGAAATACTTCTAGGCTTATTTGTTTTTGTTTATCAATTTGTTTGAATTCTAAAAGGACATGAGGAGTTCTGTTGAACTCTACTGCTGATGCAGTTATTTCAGCGGTAAATCGGTGATTTTCAGTTAGCTCTATAACAATGTCACTATCTGTTAACTCTTGTCCGGTAGTTAGTAATTGTTCTAACCGAGACTTATTTATTGATGTGTTAGTGAAAATCAACTCAAATGAAGCACCGTATAGCTTATGTAAACTTTTTATCAGCAAAGCTTCGGCGGCCGGGTTGGCATAACAAATTGTCAATTTTTGGTCGAGAATTAATACAGCAGTAACAAGTTGATTAGACAAGTTATGCTGATATTGTAATTTAAGTTGTTGAATATCTTTTCTCTGATGCAACATAATGTCTCATACCTATACTAAGCTTGCACCAAAACAGTGCGCTGTTTTTAGTATATTCTAGAAAGATTTTATTTGCAGCGGTTTGTAGCGCTATTTAAGCTAATTTACAGAAGAACGGTGCATATAAAACGTTATTGCTTCAGATAATGCAATAACCTTGCCCTTTTCGTTTAGTAGTTCCATTTTTATTTGGTGTTCACCACGATCTATGTTGCGTAACGAAAACATGGTGTGTGCTTGAGGTGTTAAGTGAGGTTTGTTGTCGAGTATCAATTGAACTTTTAGACCACGTTTAAATATAGGCTTGATGCTACCTCTAATAAAAACAGATCCTGTATTATCCCTAATAGTCGAATTATTTTTCGGTTGATTTATTTCAACTTGGTATTCTTCTGCTATTTTTTTACTTTTAATATCTAATACTTGGGTTTCGATATGCGGCGACTTTACTATGGTTCCTTTTTTAGGTTTAATTTCTTCTGCACCAGGTCTAGGCGTATCAGAATAGACTAATACACCTTTTTCATTTCGCCATACATAAATCTTAGCAGAGCTGCTGTAAACAGGCGCTGCAATAGATAAAATTAGTAAGGCAAAAAGTAAATTTCTAATCATAGTAAAATTAAGTATATCTTCTTCCTTTAGATATTTCCAAACACGATAAAATTATCAATGAGAGTATTTATAATCTATACAAAAAAGATCTGCTTTACCACATAAAGTTCATTTAGCTTGAATTTTTTCCAAAAAAAAGCTCACCTAGGTGAGCTTTCTATACCATTGAATTTTAGTGATTAAACACTGTAATAAAGGTCAAATTCTAATGGGTGAGTTGTCATGTTAATAAGTTGAGACTCTTCACGCTTAATAGCAATGTAAGCTTCAATCATATCTTTATCCATAACGCCACCAGCTGTTAAGAACTCATAATCAGCTTCTAAGCTTTGAAGTGC
>CAXIBS010000163.1:0-5044 GCA_964022585.1 uncultured Colwellia sp. | reverse complement strand
GTAACGATGATTATAAGCATGATACGGCAGAAAAGTACTAGCTTAAGAAAACATTAAAAAAGCCAAATAAAAATAGTAATGTGTTCGTTGAAGTTACTAAAGAGGCAGTTAGAATAACGAATATATTGGGTGGCAACCCTAATAGCCACACTCCGGCACATGAGTCGTCTGCTGCGGTTGCTTCCTTCCGGACCTGGCCGAGTTCACAGAGTATCATTGCGAGGGGACCGAAAAGGCCACCATAATGGGCTTAACCAAATTATTTAATCAAGGATTAGATTGGTTAGCGGCGCGAATTATCGCTAATCAATCGTAAGGATGCAAGCACTAGTTAGTAATTTTAGATTAAACCTTGCTGCTTGAATATTTTTTAAACAACAACTCTAAAAAATCAATAAACTAGTTTTTATTTTTTGTTGCAAATAATTTTGCTTCTACTACTACTTTAAGAAGTAAGACTTACAACTGAGAACGCTAATGTACACCATTTTCTAGTTGTGCTAATTTCTCATGTAACTCTAATAGTATGGCTTTCATTACTAATAAATTTTCTTTACCAATACGTAGTAATAATTTGTCACTATCTGGTAAAGCTTCTAATTCAGGATCTGCAAACTTATACATTACACTTGGTTGTATTAGCTCCATAGACGACTTAGGTAATTCCATATCAAGTACACGAGTTATGGCATCTTGCAAAGTATTAGTGAAATTATCTTCATAGCCTAATTCATTGTAAGCTTCATCAATCAGAGGTTTAATTTCGCTATACCAGTTCACTAAGCTTTCACTATCGATTGATCTTAGCAAATCAACATACAAGTTAAAACGTTTACTCGAAGTCTCACTCCATTGCCAAGTATCTTGTTTAATTGGCAACTTACTTCTTATTGGTTCGTCTGTTTCTGTTTGCAGTATTTCTTGTGAAGAGCTGCTTTTAGCTACAACAGTAAACTTTCCCTTAGGTGAGGTAAAAGGACTATGTTCATAGGCGATGATTCCTTGGGCAAAATTGTCAGTAAACACAACAAATCGCCTGATCATATCTTCATCAATAATCAGTTTAAGCAGTTCTTTACGCCATGTAATTTCTGGTAGTTTAAGTTTTAACCAATTATCACTGTTATCCAGTAGAGGTAATGGTTCTTTCACTGGCTCTATAACATCTTCTACAACTGTAGGTTCTGGCTTTTCACTTATAACTTCGGGGATTGGTTCAGGAGTTACTTCAACTGCAATAGGAGTTTCTTTTATCAGTGGGATAGGTTCTTCAATAACAATAGGTTCATGCTTATCACCGGTAAACTGCCAAGCAAAACCGATAGCAATAACAACTAATATTATAAAAATAATTAACGACCATGGTGCAGTATTTTGATTCACTTGCTCGCTAGATTCTAATGGTTGGTTTAAATTATCCATTTCTTCCTATACATATTAATTTAGTTTTATTATTTCATGTATGCCAATCACTGTTCTGGCATGAGTAAGTTGCTTTTCTGTTGAGCTAGCTGCTTCAAATATTCCCACACTGTATTTACTTGTGATACACGTTTACTTTCTGGGTGTGTTACGAGATAAAAACTTCGCACTAGCCTAATATCATTGATGCACAATTTAACTAAGCTAGCATCTTGCTCTGCTAAAAAGCAAGGCAAAATACCAATTCCTAACCCACTTTTTATTGCACTATACTGACTAGTAATACTTGTACTTTGGAAACTAGGCTTGATACTAACGCATAACTTCGCGCTGAGTTCTTTCAAATAAGACAGTTGTTCTGTGAATAATAAATTATCAACATAACTAACCCATTCATAGTTACCTAGATTATTCAGTTTTATTTCATGATCAATATTATCAAGGTAATTTGCATGACCATATAACTGCAATTGATAGTCACAAAGCTTAGTAATGATAGTAGAAGTACTTTTAGGCTTTTCAACAGCTATTGCTATATCAGCTTCATTGCGACTTATTTTCACATCACGAGCAAAATGAACTAGCTCTATTTGTATATTAGGAAATGCTTGTTTTAGGCTCATTAAGTGAGGTGCAATAAAAAAACTACCAAATGCTTCAGTAACGCCTATACGCACCCGACCACTATTCAGGTTTTTTTGCTCTTTGATATCATCAAAAGCTTGCCCTGCGTCAAGTTCCATCCGTCTAGCATATTGTAATAACTTAACGCCATCAGCGGTTAACACATGGCCATCGACAGTTCGGTCAAAAAGCTTTGTAGTTAAGCTTTCCTCTAACTTATGTAAGCGGCGCGATAATGTTGAGGCATCAATTGCTAATCGCTTAGCTGCAATTGATAAGCGCTCACTTCGCGCAACTTCTAAAAATAACTTTATATCATCCCAATTCATTAGGACAGGTTAACAAGAACATAAAGTAAATGCAAAAATGCAACGCTTGTTGCATTTTTACCTGTTGCTCAACTATTGATAAAAGACTACTTTATTATCAATTATATTCTCATCTATTTAAGGCTTGTCATGACAATTAAAGAAATTCCACTGATTATTAATGGTGAAAAAGTTCGTTCAACTACCGATACTTGGTTAGATGTTTTAAATCCTGCGACTCAAGAAGTTGTTGCTCGTGTTCCGATGGCAACTAAAGAAGAAGTAGATGCAGCAGTGGCTAACGCAGCAGAAGCATTTAAATCTTGGTCAAACGTTTCTTTAACTAACCGTATGCGCATTATGTTGACCTTTCAACAGTTGGTTAGGGAAAACACCAAAGAACTTGCTGAATTAGTTACTTTAGAACATGGTAAAACATTACCAGATGCAGAAGGTGAAGTTGGTCGTTCATTAGAAGCGATTGAAAACGCTTGTTCTATTACTCGCCTACAACTAGGCGAAATGGCAAATAATGCTGCAACAGGTGTAGATACATACACATTAAATAAACCACTTGGTGTTGGTTTAGGTATTACAGCATTTAACTTCCCGTTAATGTTAGCGTCTTTCATGTTTCCTGCTGCAATAGCCTGTGGTAATACTTTTGTTTTAAAACCATCTGAACAAGCACCTTCGTCTACCATTCTTCTTGTTGAATTAGCACTGCAAGCAGGTATTCCTGCTGGTGTATTGAATGTTGTGCATGGTGGACCTGATGTGGTTAATCAATTAATTGAAGCAGATGCTATCAAAGCAGTTTCATTTATTGGTTCAACTGGTGTTGGTACACATGTATATAACCATGCGAGTAAACATGGTAAACGTGCTCAAGCCATGATGGGTGCCAAAAACCATATGGTAATCATGCCTGATGCAAACAAAGATCGAGCTATCAATGATTTACTTGGTTCAGCTTTTGGTGCAGCAGGTCAACGTTGTATGGCTAACCCAGTAACAATATTAGTTGGTGAGGCAAGAAATTGGTTACCTGAAATTGTTGAGCGTGCTAAGCAAATGAAAGTAGGTCCAGGTACACAACGTGATGCCGATTTAGGCCCAGTTGTATCGCCACAAGCAAAAGCCCGCATTATTAGCTTGCTTGACTCAGGTGTTGAACAAGGCGCTACCTTACTAGTAGACGGAAGAAATTGTGAAGTTGAAGGTTATCCTAATGGTAACTTCGTTGGACCAACATTATTTACTGATGTAACACCTGATATGGATATATACAAGCAAGAGATTTTTGGTCCTGCTTTATGTGTATTAGAAGCTGATACTTTAGATGATGCAATTGAAGTAATCAATGCAAACCCAAATGGTAATGGTACTTCTTTATTTACTTCTTCAGGTTGGGCTGCACGCAAATTTGAAAATGATATAGATGTTGGTCAAGTTGGTATTAATGTGCCAATTCCAGTACCTGTAGCTTACTTTAGTTTCACTGGCTCTCGTGGTTCTAAGTTAGGTGATTTAGGTCCTAATGGTAAACAAGTAGTAAGCTTCTGGACTTATACTAAATCAGTAACGACTCGTTGGTTTGAACCAGATCATCAAGATGGTACAGAGATTCACTCTACAATTAGCATGAAATAAACGCTAATTTTCTAGTATAAAATTAGATAGAGTAACGAGAATTCAATTTATTTTCGTTACTCTTTTTTTTGCTTATTATTTTTATCTCAACCTTTACTCAACGATTTAAAAAGCTTTGGTAATTCTCAATGGCATTTGGATTGCCCTTATTCCGCTGACATACACCCTTTTGATATTGAAAGTTAAAAACATCAAACCATAAATCAAGTAGATGCCCATTATCCTTTTCACCAAACATTTCAAGCACCCTTGCAGCAACTTCGGCAGTTGAGAATTGATGCTCTAACTCTGTTTTTCTCACTGTATAACGAGAATCAGCACCTACGGGAGAGGATAAGTTATCAAGTAGCATTTTGGGATCAAAAGAAACCAAAGGAAACTTATCAAGGTAAGGACTTTTTCTAAACATTTTTTTAGCTTCTCGCCAGCTGCCATCAAGCATAATAAACAGTGGACGTTTTCCATGATCACAAACCACTTTATTAGAATAAACTTGACGGTCTTCGTTAGCATACTCTTGAGGGAAAACTACAAAAGGCTGCCATTTTTCATCATCAAGTATTAACTGAAGCTCTGGGTTTTTAGTTGTACGTGACCACAAAAAGGCATAAGTATCAGGAATTAAATCTGCAATTAACTTACCCGTATTACTAGGCTTTAACACTTCAGTGTCGTACATTAAAAGCAAAAAGCCTGCATTAGTATTGACATCAGCTGGTTTGGGGGCAATTGGGCAAGTACAAAAAGTGAGAGCTAATCGACATAAATCACAGCGATTAACTCGTTGACCTCGTGCCTTGTATGTTGTGGTACTTAAACTTTTTCTAAATTGGTGTAATCGATGAACTGCATGCATGGAGAATTAAATGTAAATAATCATAAGACCCTGTAATGATAACATGAGTCTTATGGGAAAATTTCTACTTTTTACATCCTGCGCTTACCATCAAGCTTTTCATTCGAGCTAGTTGAAATAATATTAATATCTTCAAGCTCTGTGATGCTTACTTTTAGCTGTTCTTCTAATCGATCAATAT
>CAXIBS010000162.1:0-5069 GCA_964022585.1 uncultured Colwellia sp. | reverse complement strand
TTAGCATAACATTTCTTTCTTAATGGGTGGCCAAATTAACTATGCCACTACACTTATAGTCGGAGAGTAATTATGACTGAATTTTTAATAATGATTTTTCCAGCGATAGTCCTCACTATTGGCTTTGCCAATATATAGTGGTAAAGGATAATAAAAAAATAAAGTTAAAAACTCAGATTGAAGTATAAAAAAGCGAGCCTACAGGCTCGCCAGAGTTTATAAGCTTTCTATTGTCCGTAACCAACTGTCTTCTGCAGCTGTAAAATACTCATTGGGTTTAATCATAAATAACTGCTTAAATTCTGTACTAAACAAGCTACAGAAGTTTGTTATATCTTCAATATGCATAAGTAAAAAGGCATACATTTCAATACCCTCCAAATACCGCTCTGAGAACTCAGGGTTAGCAGCTAATAACTGTTGAGAAATACTAATACCCAGAACACTCCCCACGCTATCTCGGTGTAAATAAATGTAATTTGTGAAGCCCAGCTCTAGTGTTTGCTTATCAACAACATCAGCTAGTAGCAAAATTGTAGAGCTGTCATCCCACGGCGATTTACTAGCGCGTACATATTGGCGAATGAACGGTGACTTTTGAACTTTCATTATTTTTCCTAGTTAATTTGTCCTACAACTAACTAGGCATAAATCAGGAGAAAAATTGAAAGGTAATAGATAAACGACTTAAATTTGCAAAACACATCAAAATCATTAAGGTTTAAGTACTACTTCAAATATTGAGAATCTAAGATGAGTAATTTTATATGGTTATTCCCAGCTACTGTGTTGACGATAATTCTAATTAAGCTTGTTAAACACGCTAAGAAAGTAGATTGAGTAAAACAATACTTAGCTTATTTTCTGTAGCCGCCGTTAGATATGTAAACCCTCTTTATATCGGTGTTTTCAGAAGTTTTTTTAGCAGGTTTTTTAGTAGGCCTTCTTTTTTCGTCAGTCTGTTTTTCAAAATAGTCTCTGATGTACTTAAGCCCCTCTTTTATCTTAACATCCTTTGAAAATGCTTCCAAAAACACCTCATTAAAACTACCAGGTTCAGGAATGTATATGTCAGTCCAAACAACCTTATTTCCATCTTTGTCGAATTCTGGGTTTTTAGGATGTTGAAAGTAAAATTGCTTAGCTCGATAGTCTATCACGCTACAATCTGTGCAATAGTTGTTGGCCGAGAATCGATACCAACCTAATCTTGCCTCTTCATCTTTCTTGTTTTTAAACTTTTTTTTAATAACGTCTATTTTTTCTTCAGGAATATCGTCCATTAAAATAATGCACTTATCACACCGATAAGCTGACTCATAAGTTTTAAAACCTCCCTCTATAGCTTTATTTCGCCTAGCTGTATTTTCTTTTTTTAGATCTGCCAATGGCCGAAAATTTGAACGGGCAAGCAAATAGCAATCGTGACAACCTCTCTTTCTAATTTTTAACGTGCAACCACATATTTTACATTTTCGACCTTCGTATACTTCACTTTTTCCGGTGTATATAAGTGCTGAACTACTTGTACTTTTTGCCATAAAACCATTCGCTCAAAAAAACTAAGTAGATAATAACAGACTGTATTAATTCAGCACATCATGACTTAGATATTAAATTTGAGAAGGGGAAATCCACTGAAAACACTTAATCTACTTTTTAACGAATATGGTACAGATGAAATATCAGCAGATGACATACGACAAAAATATTTTGGTGAAAACAATAAATCTAAGTTTGAAAAGATGCTTAGCGACAACCCAAAACTTTTGGTTTTACAAAGCTCTTCAAATAGAAAGCTTAGCTTATTTGGATTATCCACTCTAATCGAAAATCGCCGTAACCGTAAACACAACAAAGAGGTAAACAATATGGTCACTACTCGCTTAGGACTTCTGGAACAATTTGGCAGCTGTATTATTCATCTAGCAGATGTCACTGAACAGTATTTCCCATTTAGCTATGACATAACTGTGAAGAAGATCAAGTCAGGTGAGTTGGCATTAAATGTTTTTAAAATTATGGATAGCCAAAAAGCTCCTCTACTTGTGCATATTGATGATTTGGTAGAGTTGTTGGACGCTCGCCGCAAAAAGGCTAAAGAAGAGCTGAAAGATAGAGCCTCTGCTTACAACAGTCTAAAATACACATAAAGTTTGATTAAGTTGCTAGAGATCATTCCACAAATCTCAACAAGCTGAGCGCATCAAAAGTAACAGGGTATCATCGAACAGGGATGTTCTAATCTCGTCAACTAGCAGCCTCATTGATTAGCTCAACTCTTTCCACAGCTCCCTTCTTTGATTATATACTCTTACAATCCCACAAATTATTCACCCTAAAGAATAACTGTATATTATTCGCCTAGAATCCTGAAAAGTTACAACAATTATTTCTGGCTATTCACGGTTATTTCATTAAGATGAGAAGACAATAGGAAGACAGCCAATTTCAAATTAGAGGTTAAAACTCTTACAAATCAAAGTTTTGAGTGAAATACAGACAGTTAGTCGTTACCATCGAGCATTGGGGCGACAGAAAAGCGTCTGTTTAAAGTTGGTTTATCCAAAATATATTCATCCAAATGTAAAACCCAAGTGGGTATAAAAGCAAGGCGTTTAAAGGAGGCGCATTTTACACAAAACCCCGACTAGCAGCAATATTAGCTATATACCTGCAAACCAAAGTAATGCGCTATACCATTTAAAATATTAGTTACTGCAACAGAGCTTAAAATAAGTCCCATTATTCTACTTATAATACTCGCGCCACTATCGCCAATAACTTTATGCACATGTGTTGCAAGTAAAAGTAATATGAGTACCAAAGCCAAAACAGCAAGCATCATCGAGGACGTCATCAGTTGCTCAATCCAAGTAAACTCTTCATTACGCGTCATAAGCACAGCACCTAACATAGCGCCTGGGCTCGCGATTGAAGGAATAGCCAATGGAAAAATGGCTGTTTCAGTGCTGTCACGTACGCTTTTTATTTCAGTTTCGGGTTTGCTTTCACCAAAAATCATCGACAGTGCAAAAAGCAGTAGTACTATGCCACCCGCTATCTGAAAAGCCGACAATGGAATTTCAATCGCATTTAATAAAAGCTCACCAGCTACAACAAAAAATAGCAACACAACAGCCGATACCCCAACGGCCTTGAAGATGACTTTACGCTTAAATTTATCATCTTCTCCTCGGGTCACTGCAATAAATACAGGTACAGTTCCTATTGGGTCTATCACCGCAAAAAAGAAGATAAAAATGGCTAATAATTCGTTCATTTCGGGGTTTCCTAAATAAAAAGCGCCTAATAAAAACACTGCAACTACAACACAGTATGTTAGTATATCATGGTAGCGTAAGGATAAGAGAATGATGAATATAGAATCACTAGTTAGTAAAGCTAAGCAAGTATGTGACAACCGTGGCGCTCGTTTTACGCCTATCCGTGAAAAAGTATTTCGCTTATTAGCCAGTGCACAAGGCGGTGTAGGTGCCTATGACCTACTAGAACAACTCAAAATTACTGAGTCTGGTGCCAAGCCAGCCACTATTTATCGTGCATTAGACTTTTTAGCCGAACTAGGATTTATTCATAAAATTGAAAGCACCAACGCATTTATGTTGTGTCATCATTTTGATCATATTCATCCTGTACAATTGCTAATTTGCGATAACTGCGGATATGTTAAAGAACTTCACTCTACCGTTATCTCTCATGAGCTAAACAACTTAGCGGCAGAAAGTGGGTTTGTAGTATCAGGGCAAACAATTGAAGCTCATGGTAAATGTGAGTCTTGCAGAGCTTTATAAAAACAAAATAATTCTTTATGGCTATACTAGTAAGTTGTAGCCATTCAATAGCACAAATTTAAGAGTATTCAGTATGAATGTAGAGTTTATCAATCCTTTTTTATCATCATTAATCAACGTGTTAAGCACCATGGCACAAACACAGTTGAAACCTGGTAAACCGCGCATTAAAACTGATGAAGTCGCCTGTGGCGATGTATCTGGTTTAATTGGTATGGTTGGCCCGCAAACGCGTGGGTCGTTCTCAATCACATTTGACGAAAGTCTAGCTCTTACAATTATGGAACGTATGCTTGGCGAGCGCCCAGACACTATTAATGAAGAAGTCACAGACATGGTGGGTGAAATCACTAATATGGTAACCGGTGGTGCAAAAAACCTGTTAGGCGAAAAAGGGTTTGATTTTGATATGGCTACACCTATTGTTGTTTCAGGTGCGGGCCATACAATAACACATAAAAGCCAAGGCAAAAAAATCATAATGCCATTTAGTAGCGAAGCTGGCACAGCCAATATAGAAGTTAGTTTCGATACACTATGAGTTGGCAACAAAAAACAATTTCACTAAAACCTCGTTCTCGGGGTTTTCACTTAATTGATGATGACGTTTTAAACCAACTCCCCGAAATTGCCCACTACAAAGTAGGCTTACTGCATTTATTTATTCAACACACATCAGCAAGTCTAACGATTAACGAAAATGCCGATCCTACTGTGCGTATGGATATGGAAAGTCACTTCAA
This sequence comes from uncultured Colwellia sp., assembly GCA_964022585.1. Taxonomy (GTDB): domain Bacteria; phylum Pseudomonadota; class Gammaproteobacteria; order Enterobacterales; family Alteromonadaceae; genus Colwellia. The sequence goes on along the minus strand of CAXIBS010000162.1, from coordinate 511 downwards.
TAAATTTGTACCTGAGCGACAGCCTTATTATCGTCATGATTATGAAGGCGACGACGATATGCCTGCCCACATAAAAACCAGCATACTTGGTTGTGAGTTAAGTATTCCAATTTCAAATGGATACTTAGCTTTAGGAACTTGGCAGGGTATTTATTTAGGCGAGCACCGAGATGTTGGTGGCGCAAGGCGCATTATAGCAACTATTCAAGGTGAGCTGCTTTAACTCAAATTTCAAAACTTCTCAGTCAAAAAGTATCCCCCCCTCTTAATTCAACTATACGACCTCAGGATAAAATATCGCTTTATTAATGAAAAGCTGGCTCTGCGCAAAAGTGATAACGTCAAATAATCAAAGCCTGAATGCTGAATATTACAAATAGGAAAAATTAGGTAATAAAGGTTTGAATTATGCTTTTTAATGTAGATATTTTGAAGGGATAAAAATATTGGAGCGGTACACGAGGCTCGAACTCGTGACCTCGACCTTGGCAAGGTCGCGCTCTACCAACTG
>CAXIBS010000161.1:0-5127 GCA_964022585.1 uncultured Colwellia sp. | reverse complement strand
TGATCATGATGACCATGCATTTTAACAAAGATGAAAACGGTAAAGCACAAATACCATTTAAAAAGATCTATATGACAGGTCTAATTCGCGATGAAAATGGCGATAAAATGAGTAAATCTAAAGGTAATGTTATTGATCCTTTAGATATGATTGACGGTATTTCTTTAGAAGATTTATTAGAAAAACGTACCGGCAATATGATGCAACCAAAACTTGCCAAGAAAATAGACAAGTTAACGAAAAAAGAATTTCCAAACGGTATTGAAGCTCACGGTACCGATGCACTTCGCTTCACTTTAACTTCTGTTGCTACCACAGGTCGTGACATTAGCTGGGATATGAAGCGCCTTGAGGGTTACCGTAATTTCACCAACAAGTTATGGAATGCTAGTCGTTATGTATTAATGAACACAGAAGAGTTTGACTGTGGCCAAGCAGCTGGCGCAGAACTAGAGTTTTCATTAGCAGATCGTTGGATTATAGGTCAGTTTGAACAAACCGTTAAAACAGTGCATGAAGCGTTTGAGACTTTCCGTTTTGATTTAGCCTCACAAGCTTTATATGAATTCACTTGGAACCAATTTTGTGATTGGTACTTAGAACTTACCAAACCAGTATTTTTCAAAGGTAATGAAGCACAACAACGTGGTACTCGTCATACATTAGTCAATGTATTAGAAGGTTTACTACGCTTAATGCACCCTATAATGCCATTTATCACTGAAACTATCTGGCAACGAGTTCAACCTTTAAGTCAATTCAATAAAACTGATGACTCTATTATGGTGCAAACTTTCCCACAATTTAATGAAAGTAATTGTGACCAACAAGCTATTGATGATTTAGAGTGGGTTAAGCAATTTATTGTTGCCATTCGGAATATTCGCGGTGAAATGGACATTTCACCAAGTAAGTCATTACCTGTGCTTCTTAAAAACGTAAGTGCAATTGATCAACGTCGTTTGAATGACAATGAAACATTCTTGAGTTCTTTAGCTAAATTAGAAAGTATTACTGTGCTTAGTGAAAATGAACAAGGCCCTGCTTGTGCTTCTGCTGTTGTTGGTGATTTATCTGTATTAATCCCAATGGCTGGTCTTATTGATAAAGACGCCGAATTAGCACGTTTAGATAAAGCAATCGACAAGCTCGAAAAAGATGCCGCTAGAACGCGTGGTAAGCTTAGTAATGATAATTTTGTTAGTAAGGCGCCTGCTGCTGTAATTGACAAAGAAAAAGCAAAATTAAGCGAAGCTGAATCAGCTTTGACTAAAATGTTAGAGCAAAAAGAACAGATAGCAGCACTTTAACTTGAAATAGAATTAAGTAATAAATCTCCTTTAATTCGCTGATTTATTACTTATTTTCAATATAACCCACATAAATCATGAACATTCATCCTATTGCTAATTATCGCAAGGCTAGTGTTTATAGGCTATGTGGGTTTTTTATGTTTAAAAAATGAAATTATTTACAAAAAATAATGAACTATTTAAGCTTTTCCTAAAGCATATTAAAAATAGCTGTGTTATTATGCCGCTGCGTTGAGTTTTTGTATTGCGGATGAAGGTTGATACTAACTTTTGTTTTAGATTTATCAGATAGCTTTATATTTGAATATTTTTAACAAACGGATTTAGGCAATGCAAGCTAGTAGTTTGTTCCAAATACGCTTTGTTACGAATATGGTTTGTTTCCTTCCTCTTCCTGTACTACTTATGGTAGAGGGCATTTACTCGGGTAAAAACGGCGTTAATTTTATGGATTTATCCTAATAAACAAAACGCTACACTAATATTATTTTTTAAGAATACGGGAAAATGTAAAATGTCTGATTCAGTTACTGGTAAAGTTAAATTTTTCAACGAAACTAAAGGTTTCGGTTTTATTGAGCAAGAAAATGGTCCTGACGTGTTTGTTCACTTTAGCGCTATCACAGGAGACGGTTTCCGTACTCTTACTGACGGTCAAGCAGTATCTTTCAGTGTTAAACAAGGTCAAAAAGGCCCAGAAGCTGAGAACGTTGTCGCTCTTTAATTAGAACTCACCTTCTACTTTATTATTTCACACTCTTTTGAGATAAGTTGAGATAATAAAGAAAGCGGAAATAAAGCGAAGTATTAACATAGTTAATCTTCGCTTTTTTATTGCCTAAAATTTAGTAGCTTTTAAAATAGAGTAACTATAATCTATAACGACCTTTTCGAACTAATTCAACTACCCAAGTTGCACCTGTTAAACAAAGTAATAATGTAAGTACTGAAAAAAATATTATTAAGCCATTATTAAAACTGCCGCTTTTCCCTAGCAAGCCATAATCCATAAAATGCAATTTAAAAAATAAATCGGCAAAGCGTTTATCATCGTTACTATGTCCCACTAGACGACCAGAGCTTGCATCAATGTATACACTGGTATTAATACTGTCATTGAAATTGATTCGCCATGATGTATTTTCTTCTTTAAGGATATCTTCCATAGGCGCTATTATTTTTACTACCGAGGTTGCCTGTCCTTTCCCACTATAACTTGCTACAGCCAATGCTTTAGCCATAGCGCTATCAATTACTTTAACTTTTCCTGAATAAGCATCAATTAACGAGTGCTCATTATCAAAATGAGGATATAGCGCTTTTCTATGGTTTAGTAAGTAATAAGGGTGATCCAGTAAATAAATAAGTCTAAGAGAGTTAATTTTTTGGGGATTCGCTGACTCTACTGATATAAGCTCATGCTGATTAATAATAAAGCGTACGGGTAGTAACCTTGTATGATCAATATCCTTTGGTTGGCTCACCCTGACCAGGTTCTCCTTGCCACTCGCTTTACTATGATCCATCAAATTAAAGAATAAGCCACTCCCAAGCCAAATAAGTATCTGCAATGCAATAATAACCGAGAGCCATTTATGCAATTGTTTAACAAGTTGCATTTTTCACCCCTTTCTTATTTGGCTTTGACAGCACTCTAAAATATATCAATATAATGCCAAAGACACTGCCAATTAAAGATAGTACGGAAAACGACAAGAGTAACTTATTACTTGGATCTTCTTCTACATAATCCATCACATGAAAACTAAACATCCAATCAAATAAACGCCAAAAGCTATGTCGTTTTGTCACTAGTTTGCCTGTTCTACTACTTATATAAAAACTAGGGTTTGCAAAGTCATCAAAATCAATACGCCATACGGGTAAATGCTTTGAACTTAATTCAAAGGGAGGGTTATCGCTAATCAAGCGAACATCAATAATAGTAGAGTCTACTTTTTCATAAAGATGCTTTGCTACGGCTACTGCATGCTCTTTATTAATGGGAGAAAGTAGCTGACCTGTATCAGCACTGATTAAATAGTTTTGCTTCTTTTCAATAAATTGGTAAACAGCCTGATCAAGTAACGTTGTTAGCTCGATCATTTCTGCATTAGGGTAACCCCTATAAAGTTGGTGCAATTCAAAATTAACATCTGCTGAGTTTAAGCTACTGCTACTTTGGTTAACTAAACTATCTCCGTGAATATAATCTATATTAAGTACCACCATATAACTTCCAGTAAGAGACCAAATAACAAACTGGAGTCCAACGATCAGCATCAACCATTTATGGTATCGCCGACTCATACGATGTAGTGACATTTAATCTATTCCTTGTTCAGTTTGACTAACTCTTTGGTTCGCCATAAATAAAACAGTGTGGGTAACACTAACAACGTTAAGATAATTGCACTCAACATGCCTCCTACCATAGGAGCAGCAATACGGCTCATCACCTCACTACCCGTTCCTGTACCATACAAAATAGGTAGTAAGCCTACAATAATAGATGCGGCCGTCATCATTACAGGCCTAACACGTTTGCCAGCACCTTCTATCACAACAGCAAATATGGATGCTTTATCAACGGTAATTCCTTGTGACTGATGTGCACTTAACATTACTGTATATGCTTGGTTTAGATAAACCAGCATAATCACACCAATTTCTACCGCAACCCCTGCAAGCGCAATAAAGCCGACACCAACAGCAACAGAAAAGTTAAAACCTTCCAAATACATTAGCCAAATACTTCCTACCATAGCTAAAGGCAATGTACCCATAATCATGGCAACTTCAATCATATTTCTAAAATTTAAATACAATAAAACAATAATGATGGCTAAAGTTAATGGCACAACATACGCAAGCTTTTCTTTTGCTCGTTGCATATATTCATACTGACCCGCCCAAGTAATTGAGTAACCCGCAGGCAAAATTAATCTTTCACGTAATACCTTTTGCGCATTATCAACATAATTACCAATATCAGTATTATTGTTAATATCAATAAAAGACCAACCATTTAAACGGGCATTTTCCGACTTTATCCCCGGAGGTCCATCTTCAATAAAAATTTTAGCAACATCACCTAAAGGTATCCTTTGACCCATTGGCGTAATAATAGGCAATAATGCTAATTGCTCTGGTGAGTTACGGTAATCTTGCGGATATCTGATATTCACAGGGTAACGCTCTAAACCTTCAACTGTTTGGGTTACGTTCATACCGCCAATTGCTGTGGCAACAACTTGCTGAATATCACTAATATTTAATCCATAACGTGCGGCTTGTGCTCGTTTAATATCAATTTTAATATATCGCCCGCCAGCAACTCGCTCAGAATAAACAGAAGCTGTCCCTGAAACCTCAGCTAGAATAGTCTCAATCTGTTGTCCTATTTGTTGAATTTTATCTAAAGAAGGGCCTGATATTTTAATACCTACCGGGGTTTTAATACCAGTAGCCAGCATATCAATACGTGTTTTAATCGGCATTACCCAAGCATTTGTGACACCAGGCAATTTAACTAACGTATCAAGTTCTTGCTTTAAACTTTCAGGGGTAACACCTTCACGCCACTGATCTCTAGGTTTAAATTGGATAAAAGTTTCTAGCATAGTTAACGGTGCGGGATCTGTTGCAGTTTCTGCACGCCCTACTTTGCCAAATACAGTCGCGACTTCTGGCACTGTGTAAATTAACTTATCTGTTTGTTGTAAAAGTTGCCTAGCTTGACCAATAGAGATACCTGGATATGTCGTTGGCATATACATTAAGTCACCCTCATCCAAAGAAGGTATAAATTCAC
>CAXIBS010000160.1:0-5156 GCA_964022585.1 uncultured Colwellia sp. | reverse complement strand
TATTATTTATCCCCTTTAGAAACAACGAGCGTTGGAGCTTCTGGGTAATTCCTGTTATGGGGATTAGCACAATACTGTCAACTATACGTGCCGCATTATTGGTGGCTACAAACACTCCTTCAAATCCACCATGGCATTGGTTATTGATAATTATTTGCTTATTTACCAGTGGTTTGTTTTTATCGTATAAAAGTAATTAGATTAAAATTTACCACTCAAGCCCCATCATTATGCAGCTTAAACCACTGCCAATTCCTAAAAAAGCGACTTTATCTTTTTTCTTTAGAAAGTTTTGCTCAGTTGCTATGGCCGCAGTAACCGGAAGAGATACAGTCCCCATATTACCTAATGAAGGGTAAGTAATAAAATCTTGTTGTTCGCTGATATTTAATTGCTCAAGTACATGCTTTCTGTTCGCAGCTCCTATTTGATGACAAATAAGTTTATCAACGTCTGTGCTTTGCCAGCCTGACTCAATTAGAAAGTCATGCCAAGTTAAATTACCTAGTTGCATTCCTTTTTTCAGTAATAACGTTGCGTTAGTTGTCATTGCTTCTTTGAATAAACCAGGTGCAACAGGCTCCATACCCCAATGACAAATTTCAAAATCATCGGCTGAAGTTCTACTTGTTACCGTTAATAACTTGTGCCTTTTAAGGTTTTTGTGCCCTGAGTTTTTAGAGAAGCTACCATCTGTAATTAAAATAGCCGTTGCACCTGAGCCCCCAGTAAGCGTTGCCAAGGTTTCAGCAAAAATAGCCATAGTTGGATTATCTAATAGATGCTGAATGCTACTTTCTACAATACGATGAGCTGACTCACACGAAACGACTAAACCGGCTTTAATTTGGCCTAGCTCAATTCTATTAGCTATATCAATAATACCATTCATTGCACCAAGGCAAGCGTTACTAATATCATGAACAATTGTTTGGCTGTTAGCGCCAAGCTTTGCTGCAACCCGACATGCTGTAGCTGGTTCATATGATTCACGGCAAACACCTGTATAAATAATTGCACCAATATCATTAACATTAAAGTTTGTTTTATCTAAACACTTTTTAGCTGCAGCAATTGCACCATCAGAATATCGGAACCCTTCATTCCACCAACGACGATGTTCTATTCCAGTAAAGGCTTTGAGTTGTCCTTTAGGGATATAAAGGGATTTATAAACAGGATCAAGTCTATGTTCAATTTCTTCGCTAGAAATAATTCGAGGGGGTAGTTGATAACTAATATCATCAATAAATACGCGGGCGTATTGCATGTATGGTGAAAATCCGAAATAAGTGAATGAAAAGAGAGTAAGACAATAATGTCTTAATAAACTAATGTGTTATGTGCTATTTATATTTCTATTGACACTCTATTTCTGCCTGATTTTTTTGCCTTATATAAGCACTTGTCAACAGTATCGATCATTTGTTGAATATTAACGCCTTCGCCAGAAAAACATTGTAACCCAATTGATACAGTCATATTGATTAATATGCCTTTATCATTTATTTCAAGGCTCTCTATACTGCGTCTAATTTTTTCAGCAACCGTCAATGCATTCTCTTTTGATATTTCTGGTAGAAGTACCATAAACTCTTCGCCACCCCATCTACAAACAACATCAACTTCTCTAACATTTTCAATAAGAATATTTGAAAAGGCGATTAAAGCTTTATCTCCACAAAGGTGGCCAAATTTATCATTAATTAATTTAAAGTAATCAATATCAAGCATGAGTAAAGAATAATCTCGCTTAAACCTTTTTGATCGGATAACTTCAGACTCTAAGAGCTCAAGAAAATATCGACGATTATTCAAATTAGTTAATGGATCTTGCCTAGAAGATAATAGTAACTCTTCAAGTAAGTTGTTTTTTTCTGATGTATCTCTTATAACTGCTGTGAACTCAATATTATCATCAACTTTGATCTTAGATATGGTAACTTCTATCGGAAAGTTACTTCCATCTTTTCGAAGCCCTTGAACTGATGCTCTGGTTTGCATAGCCCTTGAGCTAATTGGAGATTTTTTAAATCCCTTTACATATTCAGTATGTTTACTTCTATACTTTTTAGGTATCAGATTTGTTAATGGCTTCCCTATGAGCTCCTCTATTTTATAACCAAACATAGATTGAGCAGCTTCATTAAAAAGCTTAATATTTTGGTCTTCATCAATTGTTATTATGCCATCGTATGCGTTATTAACCACCGCTTCAAATCTTTGCAGTGAAAGGTTAAGCTTTTGTTCTAAAATCTTTTTATCGGTTATTTCTACACAAGTTTGAATAACTCTAAATTTTTCATTTTGAGCATGAATAATAGGGGATAAAATCGAGCGCCAATATCTTTCTTGCCCTTTGTAGTCAATACAAAACTCAGTTTCAAATGAGATGCGCTCGTTTTTACAGCGGGTAAATAACTTTTGAAGCGGGTTATAAATATACTTTGGAAAAACGTCAACTAACGACTTTTCTATAACTTCAGTATTTTTTTTACCAATAAGCTCTTCATAACGACTATTGCAACTAATTAACGTAAACTCTAAGGATTGTTGGTCAAATTCAAATACGGCAAAACTAGCACCAATAGCTTCAATGGAACTGATAAGTGTTAGGTGATCACTATGAAAAAACATTTGGCTCCTTAAATAAACCAATTCATTTGATTTGTTAATCTATATATAAATAATAGCGATTATTATTAAGGATAATAGCATACCATTTTAATGCAAAAAATTCTTTTATACTCTTTACTGAAAATCACAAAGTATAGCTGAGTTATTGTTCAACCCAACAGTTCGAATTGATAACGCGTTACCATTAATTTGTTGATTTAATGTGTCTTTATGTGCAATGTAAATTAACGGTGTTTTTGTCTATTAATCTAATAAGAAATACAAAACAGCAGGTATAGTAAGTAAACTTGCTAAGTTACCTAAGAGCACAATGGATGCAACTTGTTTGGGTTGCTGATTATATTTTTCTGCGATCATAAAATTAAGTACAGCCGGAGGTAAAGCACCAAAAATAAGTAACTGGCCATATTGTAATTCACTTAATGTTAAAAACGGTGACATTAACAGTACAATTAAAATACCAGACGCAGGGCAAATAATCGCACCTATAGCGCCTATTCGCCAGTCTTGTAAATTAATAGAGGTTAATCTAACGCCTAATGAAAATAGCATCAAAGGAATAGCAACTTGGCCTAGCATCTCAATGGTAATACTGAACACTTTAGGTAGCTGCCAACCTGTAAGACTAAAACTAAGCCCCAATATAGCCGCTAAAACCATCGGGATTTTAATGATACTTAATAGTGATATTTTACTATTCATCATCTTCATACCAACACTAAAGTGAAGGGTGTTCTCTACAATGAAAAGCATCACCGCAGCTGGTAGTGCTTTTTCACCAAAAGCAAATAGAGCTAGCGGTAAGCCGATATTTCCTGAGTTTGAAAACATCATCGGGGGTACAAACGTTTTAGCATTAAATCCCATGAACCTTGCAACAGGCCATGCGATAACCCCTGAAAAAATAACAACAATCAAAGCAGCGAGTGCTAGTTGATAATAGGCGTCTAATTGGAAGCCTTGATCAGAAAGTACATAAAAAATTAAAGCGGGTGAAAATACATCAATATTAAGCTGATTTGCAGCTGCCATATCCGGAGAATGCTTTCTACCATAAAGAAAGCCAACAGAGACAATAGCAAAAAGTGGAAAAATAATAGTGAATATTTCAGAAAACATCAGGTTGTACTCATTATTGTAGGGTTATGGGGTTTTCAAAAATTATAAAGAATTGCACATACAATAATGCATGCACTGATAAATACGAATCATAACGCATTGTTATTCAGTCAAATTAACTATTATTTCCATTAATACTTGATCATACTGATTGTATTAAAATTAAGTTAGATACTATATAGGTAAATATGCGTATTTTCTCTACGTGTTAGCACCTAGAAATACTTCAAACAAAAAAGCCACCTGAACAATATTAAAAATTGTTACATAGTGGCTTTAGTAAAATATGGTCGGAGTAGCAAGATTCGAACTTGCGACCTCACGTCCCCCAGACGCACGCGCTACCAAGCTGCGCTATACCCCGACAAAAAACTTAGTATTTAAAAACACTTTAGCACGCTAGGGGAGCTACTAAATATACTTAAATTTTATGCAGCCTATATTAATGATTTATCTAGTGAATGCAACGACAATTCACAGTTCAATTACTTAATTGTAATGAAACATTGTTAATTGGATACTTAATGTGCAGCCTAGTTATTTTTGCTCTGCTTGTAAGCTAAATTGCTTAATAAAATGTACGCCATCAATCATCAATGGGAAATCTTTATTTACGGTGATCGGGGCAGCTAATTGACTCGAGTAGCTTTCAAAGTTACCTTTTTGATCAATAAACACAGACTTATCTTTATTAAATATCATTAAACCTTCATCTGAGGTGTTTGCAATAACTCTGTCTTTGTTTAAAGTAAGTAAATCAGTACCATTGCTGTAGTGCTTGCTTTCAACATTACAGCCAAGCCAACTTTTCATCAGGGTAGGTTGTAAATCCATATGACTTGTTAAACGGTTTACTGATTTAGTTTTATTACTATTTCCGTTAGGCACTATAAGTAATGCCGGTTTAACTGCCAAGCGGGTATCTTTACTTTGATTACCTACGGAGCTAATCCAAATTATATCTTTATTCACTTTTTGTTGCTGGGCTAATAGTAAAGCATCCACAAATAACTCAAATTGATAACGGCTATTACTGCTTTTGTCATCACCTTGCTGCGAACTTTTAAAGTAAATTAAGTGTAAGCCTGGCTTCTTATTATTCAATTTATTAGCAAAAACTAACGAAGAGATGTCATTAAGTTGTGTTTTGTCATTAAATAAATGCTCAAACCACAAAGAAACTGTCTCATCATCATGCTTTTCATCACTAATTAACGTATAGCTACTGACTAATTGTTGCTGTTCAATTGCTTGAAATAATAGAGGTTTAGTTTGTTTCGCTAAAATATCTTGTTGATAAATGTTTGGTAAAGAATAAAAAAGATTAAACCAAGCATCATCTTGTAATGCAGTATCTACATGATTATTTAACTGATAATTAGCAACACTTATACGTTGTT
>CAXIBS010000159.1:0-5228 GCA_964022585.1 uncultured Colwellia sp. | reverse complement strand
TGAAAGTAAACATGCACTCTAAACCTTTATTTTCAGGCCCAATTAATTCACCAACCGCATTGTCAAAGTTTAATACTGCCGTAGCAGAAGCTTTGATACCCATTTTATCTTCGATAGATCCACAAGTTACCTGATTTGCCTCTCCTAAATTTCCCTCGGCATCCGTTTTTATTTTAGGCACAATAAATAAAGAAATACCTCGAGTACCTGCAGGCGCATCAGGAAGTCTAGCAAGAACTATATGAATGATATTGTCGGTTAAGTCGTGATCCCCTGCAGAAATGAAAATTTTAGTACCTGTAATATTATAAGTACCATCGCCGTTTGGCTCTGCTTTCGTTTTAACTTGCCCTAAATCAGTACCACATTGCGGCTCTGTTAAACACATGGTGCCAGTCCAAGTTCCTTCAGTTAAGCGTGTTAGATATAATTCTTTTTGCTCATCATTGCCGTGGGTTTGAACTGTATTCATAGCACCATGACTTAAGCCAGGATACATTGACCACGACCAATTTGCTGTGCCCATCATTTCAGACTTAACCATGCCTAACGACGGTGGTAAACCTTGACCGCCATGATCAACAGGATGAGATAAACTCTGCCATCCACCCTCTACATATTTATCATAAGCTTCTTTAAAACCTTTAGGCGTAATGACTTTTCCATTATCAAAAGTACAACCTTCTTTATCACCGCTTTGATATAAAGGAAGTAATTCATTTTCACAGAATTTGGCACACTCTTGAAAAATTGCGTCATTTAAATCAGGAGTTGCTTCTTCAAATTCCGGGTATTTTTGATAATGACCATAATAATCAAAAACATCTTCTATTAAGAATTTGATATCGGTTATGGGTGCCTTGTAACTAAGCATGTTTTGCTCCTACCACTAAAAGTTTAATTGCTGTTTTTCTAAATATATTTGTTTTCAGCTCAAAATATTAAGGTTGATTAAAACACTGGTCTAACCACTTAATCAAGCTATTTCTAGTTTTTTATTTTTTTATCTCTTAAATACTGGTAAAATGCTATCGACTATTTTTCAAGTGAATTCAATAATATAATGTCTGAAAGTTATTTAGAAATACAATTAGATCAACAGCCTATAGAGTTATGTAAATTATTAAAAGTTGCAGATTTGGTTGCTGGTGGCGGTGAAGCCAAAGTGGTTATAAGTGAAGGCTATGTTTTACTTAATGGTGAAGTTGAATACCAAAAACGAAAAAAAGTTTACCATAATGATATTGTAGAGTTTAACGGAGAAACTCTACAAATAATTGTTAATGAAGATCTAAAAGATAGCTCAGAAGCAGCAGACGAAGACAACAATACTTCGACATATGAGCCTCCTCTTGAAAAAGTTAAGCAAGAAGCAAAAGCATCGCCAGATTCAACTATTGAAGATACGACTAAAAAGAGTAGAAGAAAACCTATTTCATTTTAAGATTTTAATTTCTTTTCCCAGAATAAAGCATGACCTAAGGTAGGGTCTAGCTCATAACCAGTAAACCCTAGCTTCTTGTAGGCATTTTGAGCTATCTTATTTCCCTGTAAAACTTCTAGCGTTAATTTACAACAATCTTTTTCTTTCGCTATTTTTTCCACTTCATCAAACATTTTTGCAGTTAATCCCATTCCTCTATACTTAGCCAAAATACCACAATCATGTATATTTATGAGAGGTTTACAATTAAACGTTGAAAAGCCTTCAACACAATTAATGATGCCTGCAGGTTCTGCATCTACATAACAAAGTACTGTAAACACATCATTTCTTTGTTTCAAAGTGTTCACAAGGTTTTGTTGCACATACTCAGTTAAGGCTTCATTCCCTCCCATTTCATCAAGTGCATAAGCATTCAGCAACATAATTAGATCTTTGCCATGTTGCGCGTTTTGGTAATCTGCTCTAATTAAATCAATCTGCATTTCTTTCTCGCTATTAAGTTCTTTTATCTTCTTCAATTAGGAATTACAGATGTAATACTTACTTTAGTACTCTTCAATTACTGTAATTTGTTTATGGGGATATCTATCAAGGAAAAAGCGAGTTAAAAAATTTATTATTTATTACTTTTTCAACAAGAAGCTCCCTGATAGAATAGCGACAATTTTATTTATCATCATGTTAGCGGTGAGAAAATCTCGCTACATGTATTTTACGGAAACTTTGTGATGCGTACCAGTCAATATTTACTGTCTACTTTAAAAGAAACACCTGCTAGTGCCGAAGTTATTAGCCATCAATTAATGCTACGTGCTGGTCTTGTACGTAACCTAGCTTCAGGATTATATACTTGGTTACCCACTGGCTTACGCGTATTAAAAAAAGTAGAAGCTATTGTACGTGAAGAGATGCATCGTGCTGGCGCTAATGAAATATCAATGCCTATGGTTCAGCCTGCAGATTTATGGGAAGAATCAGGTCGTTGGAATGACTATGGCCCAGAATTGTTACGTTTAAACGATCGTCACAAACGTCCATTTGTTTTAGGTCCAACTCACGAAGAAGTCATAACTAAATTAGTTGCAAGTGAACTAAGTAGCTATAAACAGTTACCATTATCATTATTTCAAATCCAAAATAAATTTCGTGATGAAATTCGTCCTCGCTTCGGTGTAATGCGTGGTCGTGAATTTTTAATGAAAGATGCTTATACCTTTCATTTAGAGCAAGAGTGTTTAGAAAAAACTTACCAAACAATGTTTGATGCATATTGCCGTATTTTTGATCGTTTAGGTTTAGATTACCGCCCTGTTCTCGCTGATACTGGCTCAATTGGTGGTGATGCGAGTCATGAGTTTCATGTGCTAGCTGATTCTGGCGAAGATGATATTGCTTTTAGTGATGCTAGTGATTTCGCTGCCAATGTTGAAAAAGCTGAAGCAATAGCACCTCAAGCCAAACGAGCTGAACCAACACAATCCCTAGAGAAAGTTGCCACTCCAAATATCAAAACAATTGACGAGTTAAGTAATTTCTTAGATATAGACATTAAAACGACAGTTAAAACATTACTTGTTTGCGGTGTTGAAAATGAACACGGTGAAACTCCTGTTGTTGCTCTAGTATTACGTGGAGATCATCAACTTAATGAAATCAAAGCTGAAAAGCTAGCACAAGTAGCGGCTCCATTAACATTTGCTAGTGAAGAGCAAATATTAGCGACAGCTAATTGTAATGCAGGTTCAATTGGGCCAATCGGCTTAAAAGTTGATATTATTGTCGATAGAAGTGCTGCAAACTTAAGTGATTTTGTATGTGGTGCTAACGAAAGTGACAGTCACCTAACCGGTGTCAACTGGCAAAGAGATTGTGATACATATCAAGTTGCAGATATCCGTAATGTTGTTTCTGGTGATCCAAGTCCTTGTGGTCAAGGTAACATTGTAATTAAACGTGGTATTGAAGTAGGTCATATTTTTCAATTAGGCAAAAAATATGCTGAAGCAATGGGTTGTTCAGTGTTAAACGAAGGTGGAAAAAATCAAATTCTAACAATGGGTTGTTATGGTATTGGTGTTTCACGTATTGTCGCTGCTGCTATTGAACAAAATCACGATAAATATGGAATAAAATGGCCTAAAGCTATTGCACCTTTTCAAGTGGCAGTTGTGCCAATGAATATGGCTAAATCAGCACGAGTAAAAGAAACTGCTGAATCTTTATATGAACAATTAAATCAAGCAGGCATTGAAGTATTGTTTGACGATAGAAAAGAACGCCCTGGCGTAATGTTTGCTGATCATGAACTGATGGGAACTCCACTATTAATAATTATTGGTGAGCGTAACCTTGATGCGCAACAAGTAGAAGTTAAAGATCGTATTACAGGCGAAAAATCTTTAATTGCTATTGATGATGTAATGTCACTTTTTAGCTAATAGTTACAAGTAATATAAAAAAGTTGTTCATAACTAATTTTATTATTGCTTGTCATAATAATAATGTTTCCCGTGATTGAATACGGGAAACATTCTATTTAACTTTTAGCATAAGTTAACCAAGACATATCATTAGCTTTCATTTTCAAACCAGTTAAATTATCCCTCAAATTATATTGAACTTGTCGTTCCGAACACCTAGCTAAACGAGCCCATCTACAACTTTGTAAATAATAATTTTATAGCCCTCATAGCCTTCATTAATTGTAAAAGTAATCAGTAATTCATTGTTTAAAGTTAAAGAAGTAGCATTCTTTTGCTTTTTTACTATCAGGTATTTATTTTTCAACTACACTCTTAGTATAAATCTATGCTTGAAGTTTGCATAACTATTAAATAGCCTCTATATTTGTAGGGTCAAATAGCAAGGAAGACTATGATGAAAAAGGAAGAACTTGAGCGATTTAATGCTCTGTCTCAAAAAGCCCTCAAAGATACCGCAACTGCAGAAGAACTTTTAGAATATAAACAGCTATTATTAGATTGGAATGATTCCATTGAATTTAATTTTCATCATGATCCAGAACATTTAGAACCTAAGTAATTATATTCAGGGAATAGAGGTTATAGCAAATAGTATAGAGCCTCTGTTTAATGTACTGTTTTATTGATATTTCACGTAATTATTAAGATTAAACCTCATCATTAGAGCAACAACTTTTCAATCGAAGGTGGAAATATGGATAAAGCACTACAAACAATGATCAACAATATGCCTGAAAAAACAGGCAAAACATTAGAGCAATGGATAAAGGTTCTCAAGAGTAAAAACTTTGACAAACATACTATTGCAGTTAAGTTTTTAAAAACAGAATATGAACTAACACATGGCTTTGCAAATACTATTGTTACTTTAGCTAAAGATAAAGAAACAGCTAATACCCCAGAAGATTTATTATTAAACCAGTATCATGGCAAAGAATCTCTAAAGCCTATATATCAATTACTTATTGAGACTATCAATAATTTCGGTAACGATATCACCATCACTCCAAAAAAAGGGAGTGTTAGCCTAATTAGAAAAAAACAATTCGCCTTAATAAAACCAGCCACTAAAACAAGAATAGATTTAGGGCTAAAACTAAAAGATACCGATGTTCAAGGTCGTTTAGAAAATTCAGGACCATTTGGTACCATGTGCACGCATCGAATTCAGATTAAAAGGATTACTGATGTTGATCAAGAAGTGATTGATTGGTTAACAATAGCGTATAATAAATCGGTATAGCAAAACTAAAATAAGTCCATTCACCCAAGCGATTTTGGTCTATTGGGATAATTAC
>CAXIBS010000158.1:0-5417 GCA_964022585.1 uncultured Colwellia sp. | reverse complement strand
CTTTTGACTTAGCCTTGCTTTCACCACACTTGCCTTCGCCACATTTAGCTTTTGACTTAGCCTTGCTTTCACCACACTTGCCTTCGCCACATTTAGCTTTTGATTTAGCTTTGCTTTCACCACACTTGCCTTCACCACATTTAGCTTTACCTTCACCAGCACCATCTGGTGCAAAAGTTACTAGGTCTTGGCTAGCAAAAGGGTTTACATCAGCTTTGGCAACATTACTTGTAAAAACAGAAAATGCTAATAAGCCCATTACAGCCGCTAAACCAGATTTTTTAAGTAGATTCATGATAAATTTCCTATATTTTTAAATTATTAATACTGCAGTGTATTAGTTATTTTACTTTTTACATAGACCATTGAACATTTAAAAAAATTTCATTTTAAATAAAATAATTTTTAAACACAAAAAAACCAGTGATTAAACTGGTTTTTTACTCTCAATAACTAATGAGCTTATTGAACTGCTCGCTTATATTGATACTTTTTTACGTCTAGCCGTGTCAACAATAAAACCTTTCCAACTTTTAGCCGCTTTACGCGATTTTGGGTCTTCCATAGCTTTTTTGATAGCAACGTGAGCCTGTTTATACTTTTCAAGATAAAAATAAGACTCAGCAATACTCATGTATACACGTCCTTTATTTTTATCACTAAGCTCTAATGATTTTTCTAAAGCTGGAATTGCTTTAGAAAATTGTTCATCTTGCTTTAACAGCATACCTTGCTTACGGTAATGCTTAGCTTCATTCGTCATTTTAGCAAGCTCGCCATAATACTTAGCGGCTGTACCAACATGTTGCGCTGCATGCCATGCATTTGCTAACGTAGATATATTCTTGTCATCACGCTTAACTAACCCAGACGCAATATGTTTCTCTAATAACATAGCAGCCTTGTATGGTGCTTCTGTTGAAGAGTACAAATTAGCTAATGTTTTAATTTGTGATTCTTTATCAAGGAATCCTTGTTTATAAGCTAGGTCAAGTGTTTGAACAGCTTTAGGGTAATTTTCAACCAGTAAATAGAACATAGGCAACTGAGTCCACCATGTTTTATTTTCAGGGAAAATTAATATAACCGTTTCTAATACCTTAATTGCTTCTTTATATTTTTTACGCTCATAATATGAAGTTAGCTTTAAAACATAAGGATTTTGATTCGGCTTATCACCAAAAGCAGCAATAGCTTTATCAGCTGGCACAATCATTTTATCTAATTGTTTCAGCTCATAATTAGCTTGTGCAATTTTAACCCAAGTATTACCGTCATTTTTACCAGTAAAGTCCATCCAAGCATAATAATTAGTTAAAGCGCCTTTAAAATCTTTGGTTTGCATTTGCAAATCACCCAACAACTTTAAAGCTTCTCCATGATCTCCTTCATTTAAAATGTCCGGACCAACCGCTGCTTTTAAATACTTAATCGCTTCTTTTTCATTATTACCCTTAGTGGCGTACATTACTGCAATAAAACGAGCAACATAAGCTTTGTCGTAATCTTTTTTGGCATTGATATCCAATAAGACAACTAAGGCACCATCGATATCAGATTCAACTCCCTTTTTTTCATCACCTGAATAAAGTTCAAAAGCTTTCTGAATTTTTTTACCAACGGATGCGCCAACTAACTGCGTAGGACGTTTCTTTTTCTCTTCTTTTTTAGCTGCGGCCAAAGCACTATCAGAAAACGGTGCTTGGACAACTAAAAGTGAAGCGATAACAACCAAAGAAGTTGATAATTTTTTCAACATTAATCTGTTAAACATAACTATTTACCTCCGTCCATTTTAAAGTCTAGTTGAACACTTAACCCTGGTTGTTTCATAGGCTTACCATCAACAACTTTAGGTTTATATTTCCACTTTCTCAGCGCACGCTTAGCTTCTTTGTTAAATATACGCTTAGGTTTTGCTTCAATAACTTTAACGTCTTCAACGCCACCAATCTCATTGATTGTAAATGAAAGCTTAACCCAGCCTTCCTTACCATCACGAGCTGCTTGAATAGGATATTTAGGTTCTATTCTCACAATTGGTGTTGCTTCGCCATCTCGTCCAAAACCAGCACCTGGTGCAGATAATCCCGTTGAAGCGCCAGATAACTGAACTCCTGGCATATTAAACTGTAATCCACTACTGTCGTTGCTAGCTTCAGGCTCTGGTGGAGCTTGCTTAGGCGGAGCTTTGGGCGGCGGAGGCGGCGGCGGCGGTACACGTCGACGAGTCTCAGCTGCAGACTTCGGCGGCGTAGTATTCACCTCTACGATTATATTTTCTTGTGCTTCATCCTTACTTCTATCACCACTAGAAACTAGAAAAGCCATAAAAGCAAATAAACCAAAGGTAACCGCAGCGCCTAGTAGTATTGATACTAAAAAGCGAACCATAATTTACCCCTTCGCAGCAGCAATGGAAATGCGAAGACCGCTTCCTGCTTCTTTAATTGCATCCATTACTTTAACAACAACACCATGTTTAGCATCTTTGTCAGCTTGAATGATAACAACATCAGTTGGTTGTTCAGCAAGTAATTTTTCAATCCTTGCACCAACTCGTTCTACATCAACTCGGCCTTTATCTAACCAAATTTCACCATTATCTTTAATTGCAACAAAGATATTGGCATTTTTTTGTTTAGTTTGTTGTGCCGCTTTAGGTTTGTTTACTTCAATACCAGCTTCTTTAACAAACGAAGTGGTTACAATGAAGAAGATCAGCATGATAAATACGATATCTAACATCGGTGTCATATCAATTACTGCTTCTTCGTCCTCACGAATTTTTTTACGTGCCATGAAAATATCTCTCTAGTGATGAGGTAAACTGTCAACCAGTTTAGCCTTTGCTAGTTTAACTTGAGCGTCTAGTCTTGAACTAAAAAACACGCCTGATAATGCTGCTACCATACCCGCCATTGTCGGAATTGTAGCTTGCGATATACCTGCGGCCATTAGACGTGGGTTACCCGTACCTTGTTGTGCCATTGTTTCAAACACACCAATCATACCGGTTACTGTTCCCAACAAACCGATTAATGGACACATTGCCACTAATGTTTTGATGGTGAACATACGCTGTTCAAGCAGTTCATTTGCTTCGGAAATCCAAGTCTCTCTAATTCGATGTGCATACCAAGATGTAGTATCTGAGCGTGCATCCCAACGGGCTACAATATCTTTTTTCATCGCTGGGTAGACTGATGACAAGAACCAATAACGTTCAATCATCATAATCCACATCAATAAGAGTGCGAAAGCAACAACATAAAGTACGTTACCGCCGGTCGCAATAAAACCCCTGACAGATTCCCAAAGCTCTATCAGGAATAACATTATTTAGACTCCTTCTCTGCAATCGCAGCAATTAAACCTGCGCTTTGCTCGTCTAGTTTTTGTAGAACGCTTTTCGCTTTACCTGCAACAACTGAGTGGATAAGGATAAGTGGTAACGCACAAATCAAACCTAATGCTGTTGTAACTAACGCTAATGAAATATTACCTGCCATGATTTTCGGGTCACCAGTACCAAATAAGGTAATAGTTTGGAACGTCATAATCATACCGATAACAGTACCTAATAGACCCATTAATGGTGCAATAGCAGCAAACATTTTAATTAAGTTGATGCCTCTATCTACTTTAGGAATCTCACGTAAAATACCTTCATCAAGTTTTAACTCTAATGTTTCAGCATCAACAGCTTTATTATCATGGTAAATTTGAAGTAAACGACCTAATGGGTTATTAGCATTTGGCGTATCAAGGTTTTTCTCTTGCGTTTTAATTTTCGCACTTGTTGCCGTTAAATCAATAAAACGAACTAAAGCAATAATAAGACCAATGATTAAAAGAGCTGTAATAGCGTAACCAACTTCTTTACCTTCATGGAAAAACTCTTCAAGTGTTTTCTTACGTGTTTCTAGAGATAAGATACCACCACGTGAAGGATCCACATAAACGGCACTATAACCAGAAGTATTGTTAAAGAAGCTTGAAGCTGTTTCAGCAATATAACCCGCTGGTTGCTTAGGTAAAGGCTGTACTTGACCTACTTCATCGTTATAAGTTAAGTAACCATTTGCCGATACAAGGTTAAATGTACCAATACGTGTAATTGATTCTGTAGATTTTGAACCATCTAAGTTTGTGATTTCAGCACTGAATTTAGATATTTTTCCTGATTGAGTCATTTCAGTTTGTAAAGCAAACCATAACTCTTCAAGATCTTCTAATGCTGGAATCGCTTTTGCATTAGCTATACGGTTTAATGCTTCACCACGACCAGGGAATTCAGCACTTACAATTGACGTTGCAATTTGACCGTAAGCACCGGCTGCTGCAGCACGAGACACACCAAACATTTCACCTAAAGTACCAGTAGCATTATCTAACTCTACTTCTTTTTGTGCTAGTTTGATTTCATTAGCAGCATATTCTTTAGTTAAACGTTTGTTACGAGCTTCTTGATTCGCTAACTCTTTTTTCGCTTGATTTAATAATGCTTTTTTATCTGCACGAGCATTTTTAAATTCAGCTTCACGTTTTTTATCAAGTTTAGCTTCTGATACTCGATCAGCTTTAACTTGTTTAAGTAAATCATCTAACTGGTTTGCTTGTGTTGTAGCTACAAAGCCAGTAGTCATCATTGCGGCAAGCGCTACAAAATTAATAATTTTCTTCATTATTTTGCTCCTGCTGCAAATACTGGTAATTTAGTTAGATCCATTGGAAGTTGCTTACGCGCCATAGCGATAGCATCTTTAATAGGCTTTAAATATTCATCGCCTAACTCTTCCCATGCACGACTTTCGTTGTTCCATAACCACGAGTGTTTTCCATCTAATGATTGTGCTACAAAGGCGATACGGCCCATATGAACAAAGTCAGCAGTTAGTGTTGTGCCACCAAAGTCAATTTCAGCTTGGTATGCATCAAAAATAGTACCGTAGCCAGCTTCTATCTCGTAGGCTTCAAGCACTAAACGAAACTGCTCTGAAGTGGTTACATTAGAGTTAGTCATTACTTCGCGTAAATTAGCTAAACGCTCTTTACGACGTTCAATATTCATTGGTACATCTAACTCAATAAATTTTTCTAAGGTGTCTATCATTTTGTACATTAATGGTACAACACCTTGCTTAATTTTATCGATACCATCAATTTGCTTTTGTAATGATGCGATATTTTCTTGTTGATCATTAACCATACGCTGTACATGATCATTGTAACCACGAAGCACATCGCCTTCATCTACAGTGTTACGATATTCTGCAAGAAGATCTTGAGTTTGCTCGTATATACTGTTGATTTTAGTTTGTGATTTTGCTGATTGTTTAAAGATTTTAGCTTCAGCATTTTGAAGATCTGTTAAGACATTTGCAGTAGCGCTATTACTACTAGCTAATGCTAGT
>CAXIBS010000157.1:0-5454 GCA_964022585.1 uncultured Colwellia sp. | reverse complement strand
TTAAAAATTGTTTTACATATTGATGAAAACATTACACCGAAATCAGCCGCGCAAGACATAGCAAATAAGCTTGGTGAATTACAAATTGAAAAAGCAAGCACACGTAAATAAGGTTAAAACTTTGGCAAAACCCAATACAAAAGGTCCTAGCAAAACAGTTGATATTTACTGTAAGGCATGTAATACACAACTTTTTAAGTATCGCAAAGGGGGTAAGGGCTCTTTAGTAAAATGCTTTAAAGAGCGAATAAGCCGAAATTTTACGATAATTCCCTGTACATGCCCTAAGTGTGCGCAAGTTTTTGCTCGAGATACCTTAGTAAATGGCACACCTGCCTATAAATTTATAGGCGGAAAAGTTTGGAGTAAATAATAGGGTGGCTTGAAGAAAAATTAATGTCTATTAGTTGTCACATGCCATATATCATTCACATAACTTAACTTCTTCACTCATATTCTCATAGGCTATATCTAGCTGTTTTAATAACTCTTGCGATGATTTGATATTCCCTTCTTTGTATTTTCGCTGTATTTCGTTTGCAACTCGGTGTACTTCATTGTGGGAATGATCTAGGCGCTGTATGTTTTCCTTATCAAATAATCGTTCTTGTTTTCTCTGATGCAGCCAGCTTGCACAATGGCACATTTTACTATCTAGAATAGGCCAAGGAGCTAATTCTTTTGGTAATGACTCAACTGTATTTTTAAATTTATTTTTCCATCGATGGCTAAGAATATTGAATATTTCTAGGCTACTTTCTTTATGGCTTCGCTTTTGTTGACCGCATATACACCACTCTTCATTTGGTGTATAGCTATTGATCCAATTAATAAAGTCTCTATTTGGCATAGGTTTAGCGATTGCATAACCTTGGGCTTTATCACATCCCATCAGTAAAAGAATCAAACCATGCTTTGTACTTTCAACACCTTCGGCAATAACATTTTTATCGAATGATTTAGATAAGGCAATTACACCATCTATAATGGAATAATCACTTGGATCATCTAGCATATCTCGCACAAAGCTCTGATCAATTTTTATCGTTTCAACCGGTAAGCTTCTTAAATGGGTTAGTGACGAATAACCTGTGCCAAAATCATCAAGAGAAAAATTTACACCTAATTTCTTTTGGCATGCTTCAATAATATGCGTAATGCTTTTAGTATCGCCTAATGCAGAGCTTTCTAGTATTTCTAACTGCAAATATATTGGGTTTATTGACGGGTAAGCAGCTAAAGATTGTTCAAGTGTTGGCATAAAGGTAGGTGAGAGCAGGTGGCTTGAAGAAATATTTACACTGACTTCAAGTGCAATACCTTGTTGTTGCCAAGCATCTATTTGTAATAGCGCTTGATTAATAACCCATTCGCCCACTTTTATTTCTAATGGCGTATCATCAATAAGAGGTAAAAAGTCTAGAGGCGGAATAATTCCTTTTATTGGATGAATCCATCTTATAAGCGCCTCAGCGCCAAAAACATCACCAGTGACCATATTTACTTTAGGCTGATAATATAATTGAAATTGATGATTTTTTAATGCCTGTCCAATTTCATCTAATTGAATGTTTTTTTCAATTATTCGTTGATCAGAGTCAGGACTGTATAAGATGAAACGGTGCTTACCTGATAGTTTTGACTGATACATTGCATGATCTGCATGACGCAAAAGGGTATCTATATCACCATTATCAGCCGGATATAAAGTAACACCACTAGATGCCGTGATATTGTGCTGTATATCATCAATAAAGTAAGGCTGTGCTAAAGCTTGATGAATTCGCATCATCGTTTTTTCATATTGAGGGGCTGATTCTATATCATTCAGTAAAATCGCAAATTCATCGCCTCCTTGACGTGAAACTGTGTCTTCTTCTCTGATACAAGCAGTGATACGTTTTGCTACTTCAATTAATAACCGATCTCCAGCTTCATGACCATAATTATCATTCACTGGTTTAAAATCATCTAGATCTAAAAAGCAGACAGCAAGTTGATGTCCTGTTCGGATACTATGAGCTATTGATTGATTAAATCGGTCGACGAATAAAGCTCTATTTGGCAATTTAGTTAAAACATCATAATGAGCCATAAGATTAAGTTGATCTTGGTGGCGTTTACTAACTGTTATGTCAGAAAAAACACCAACATAGTGACTCACTTCATCGTTATCATTTGCTAAGGATGAAATAGTAAGCAACTCTGCATACAATTCACCTTGCTTTGTTCTGTTCCAAACTTCTCCTTGCCAATATCCATGACTTTTTACAGATAACCACATTTGTTCATAAAACTTTGGACTTTGTTTTCCTGAGCTCAAAGCACTTGGAGATTTTCCTATAATATCGGAATGGCTATAACCAGTAATCTGAGTAAATGCAGGGTTAATATCTACAATTTTTTGTTGAGAGTCAGTAATCATAATCCCTTCATGAGTATCATTAAATACTCTTGAAGATAACTGTAATCTTTCTTCTGCATTTTTGTGTTCAGTGATATCTTGAATAAACCCTGAAATTTTGGTTAATTTTCCATTGTGATCAGTTCTGACTTTTCCTCGACACTCTATCCACCGCTCTTCACCATCATTAGGTCTTATGATTCGATACTCGCCACGGTGTTCTTTACCTGTAGAAAAACTTTTTTCAATAGACTCTAAAAAAGTTGGAAAGTCTTTAGCATTCATCACTCTACATAATGTCTCTGGCCCAGCTTTAGCCTCTTTATGTAAGCCAAATAGGGTATACATTTGATCAGACCAGTATGCCGTTTTTTTATCTGCTAACAATTCCCAATAACCTATTTTTGCATAAACTTGTACTTCTTTTAATCTGAGTTCACTTTGTTTAAATTGCTCTAACGATTTCTTATAGTTGGTGATATTTCTAGCAATACCTAATACGCCAATTAAATTACCATTGTTATCTATCATTGGTGTTTTTATTGTTTCATGATGCTCTTCATGCCCACTATTGGTATAGCTCATAGATTCTTCATAAATTTTAGCTTTGCCAGAAGTTAAAACTTCTTTATCAGTAACTCTGCAAAAGTCTGCAAACTTTCTATCGACAAGGTCATAATCTGTTTTTCCCAAAATATTGTTTTCTTTTTGATTAAATATTTGTTCAAATTTAGCGTTACAAAAAAGGTAAGCGCCATCTTTATCTTTTAGCCAAATCATATCTGGTACTGTATTTAATAACGTTTTAATTAAGGTTTGGCTGGATATAAGTTCTTCATTAAGCGTATATTCTTCAGTAACATCACGAAAAACCAGTACAACACCACTAACATCACCTTCAGGGCTATGAATAGGCGCACCAGAATCTGAAATTTGATATTCATTTCCATCTTTTCCAATAAGCATTGTATGGTTAGCAAGTCCTACAATCATTCCAGTTTCTAGTACACTTTTAACAGGATTGCTGGCTTGTTTTCTTGTTTGAGCATGTACAATATTAAACACCGTAGTTAAAGGTTGCCCTATAGCTTGTTCTTTTGTGAAGCCTGTAAGCTTACTCGCAATCGGGTTTATATAAGTTACTCTGCTGTTTGTATCTGTTACGATCACAGCATCACCTATAGAATTAAGGGTAATGCGTAAGCTCTCTTCTTGTTTATTTAGTGTTCTAATTTGTTTGTTTAGTTTGTTGTTATAGCGTAATAAAATTTGAGTAAGAAGAAGTCCTAAAATCAACACTAAAACCATCAAAAGTTGTTCCATGGTATTAAATGTTTGTAGGTCTTCAATAATAATTTCTTTTAAAGCTGATTCAACATTATCTGCAGCGTAAATAAACTGTAAAAATGCTTCGTCAAATTGTTGATCAAGATTGCTTCCAACACCTGAGGTAAGTTGTGATGCCCAACGTTGTTCAGCAATATGTCGAAAATTATTAATCCCTAAAAGGACTTTTTCAATTTGCATACGAAACTGAGGTGCCTCAAGCGCGAGTAAGGTACTTTTTTCATTCATTCCCCCTTCTAGCATTGCATGTGCATACCATTCAGATTGATCTAAATGTGTCCAAACTTTTTCAATTGGAATGGATTTATCACCACTAATAGCTTCTTCAAACCATAAATGGGCGGAAGTAGTTTCGAGTTTAATTTCCATCGCGGCATCTACTAAAGGTACATAACGTTCACTAATGTTCCTAGCAGTGTTAAATGAATAGTACACAATTGATAACATGATCAATGTTATGGATACAGAAAAGAAGAGTATTTTACGAGAGCCGTATATCATTAGAAACGTCCACATTTTTATATAAAAAATAAACAGGAGGCAAAGAAATACATGCTGTTAAATTAAACAAAAAAAGAGCATTTATTTCGTTCTTTACATTGTCATAATACAACTAAGTTAGTTGTTGTTAGTTTGATTGAAATCAATATTTCAATCTTAAAATGATGATAATCAGCGGGGAGCTTGTTAGTTGTATATGCCCATTAATAAAGGGGTGCAAGCAAACATACAAAAAACGAAAGAGTACGCTTGATACTGAAAAAACTTAATTTCGAAAACTTATTTTAAAAGGTGATTTGATATTAAATCGCCAATATTTTCTAATTGTTCAGGGAGGACACTATGGCCCATTGAATATGTTTTCCATTGCGTTTTATAGCCAGCATTTTGTATTAAGTCATTTGCCATTTTACCTGATAATACCGGTACAACATCATCCAGTTCACCGTGCTGTTGGATAATAGGTGTACTTTTATTCGCAACACTTAATTGAGTGGGTAGTTCATCTTTTATAGGTAGATAACAAGATAAACCAATTATTGCTGCCAATTTATGTTGATAGCGTAATCCGGTGAATAAGCTTAATACACCACCTTGGCTAAACCCGATTAATATTATATTTTTGGATGAGATACCACTATCAATTTGCTCTTGAAGTAAAGCTTGTATTACACATTCAGACTTTAATACACCATTCATATCAGCACGATTGTGCAGGTCATCATTTATAATGTCGTACCAAGCAGGCATTACAAAGCCACCATTAGTAGTAACAGCTTGTTCTGGTGCATGTGGAAAAACAAAGCGGATGTTATGATTTTCTGGTAGATTTAACAAAGGTACCACAGAAGCAAAACCAGCGCCTGAATCTCCTAAACCATGTAACCAGATAACACAAGAAGTTGCAGTATTGGCTGGCTCAATTGTAATGCGGTCAACTAATGTTGTTTCTTTGTTCATTATATCTCTTTAAAAAGTAATAATTGGTAATGTGAAAGTAGTTCAAAACTGGTTAAATCAATAAATATTCTTAGGAAACCCTACATGTCTCAATTAAAGTTAGCTGCAATGATTTGCCATAGCCTAGCCATTATTCCTATGTTTATTGGTGGCTTAATTTATGCCACTCGCGATAGCTATTTATCATATCACGCAACGGCAACAGCATATGCTGTTGCTGTGATAAGCAAGGATATTTTAGT
>CAXIBS010000156.1:0-5468 GCA_964022585.1 uncultured Colwellia sp. | reverse complement strand
CACGAAGTAAGCCACTTAAAATTAATCATAATAAACAATAAGATAACAGTTAAAAGTGCATGTTCGGTGCAACAAATTGCACAACGTTAGTGAACAAAAAACACAAAACGCACCAAACAAGTGCACTTAAAAAGTGTAAAACTTACCCTATTACACTCCCCTATAAAGATAATCTATAACTAACATCATAAATATTAATGACATTTATGGGCAATGTAATGACTTAGCTATATCATTTTATTGAGTTTTTGCTAGAATCTCGTGGAAATTTTAATAAGCTCTTCAATCACAACTTGAGAACTGACATGAAACAACTTTTATTCATATTTCTAACGATGCTAGTACCTAGTATTGCATTTGCATCTGATGCTGCTCATCAGACTGTAGATTTAACATCCCATTGGATTGGTTACGCCGCCATTGCTATTTTTGTATTATCTTATAGTTTGGTTATTTTAGAAGAGCAATTGCACTTAAGGAAGTCTAAACCAGTTTTACTAGCAGCTGGACTAATTTGGATACTTATCGCTTATTATTATGGCTCTCATGGTATGCCGCACGCTGCTGAAGTAGCTATACGTCATAACTTCTTAGAGTATGCAGAGCTTTTCTTCTTCTTGCTTGTTGCGATGACCTACATCAATGCTATGTTAGAACGAAATGTATTTGATGCGCTACGCGATTGGTTAGTTGCAAAAGGCTTTAGCTATAAAGCTTTGTTTTGGTTAACTGGTATTTTAGCCTTCTTTATCTCTCCTATCGCAGATAACCTAACTACTGCTTTGATTATGTGTGCCGTTGTGCTTGCCGTAGGTAAGGATGAACCTAAGTTTATTGCATTAAGTTGTATCAATATTGTTGTTGGCGCCAATGCCGGTGGCGCATTTAGTCCATTTGGTGACATAACAACCTTAATGGTTTGGCAAAAAGGAATGGTTCAATTTACTGAGTTTTTTGATTTATTTATTCCATCAGTTGTTAATTTTGTTATTCCTGCTTTCATTATGCAATTTGCTATCACTTCAGGTAAGCCAACAACACAATCAAGTGAAATGACACCAATAAAACATGGTGGCTTATCAATCGTTGGTCTATTTATTTTGACAATCATTACTGCTGTATCTTTCCACAACTTCTTACACTTACCACCTGTATACGGCATGATGTTAGGTTTAGCTTACTTAAAACTTTTCGGTTACTACATTAAAAAATCAGGTAAATCTAGAATTGATATATCATTAACACCTGGACATAAAAATCAAACAGAGAAATATAAAGAAGATAAAGAGTTTGATATTTTTGATAAAATAGCAGGCGCTGAGTGGGATACTTTATTCTTCTTCTATGGTGTAATTTTAGCTGTAGGCGGTTTAGGATTTATCGGTTATTTAGCCATGGCCTCAGAATTCATGTACGGTCAATTGGGTGCTACTAACGCTAATATACTTGTTGGTATTCTTTCAGCTATTGTTGATAACATCCCGGTTATGTTTGCAGTACTTACTATGAACCCTGATATGTCACATGCACAATGGTTACTAGTAACCTTAACCGCAGGTGTAGGTGGTAGCTTACTATCTATTGGTTCGGCAGCGGGTGTTGCTCTTATGGGTCAAGCACGTGGTTACTATACGTTCTTTGGTCACTTAAAGTGGACGCCAGTTATCGCTTTAGGTTACGGTGCCAGCATCTATGTTCATATCTTAATTAATGGCAGTTAATTTGTAACAACTTTAATTGACTTAATTGTTAACAAAAACCGTTTATTTGTTAAAATAAAAGCTTCTAAATAATTTTAGAAGCTTTTTTTTATCCATCATATTAATTGGTATACACCTGAGGAATAAATGAAATTTTTAAGTAACTTAACAACAAACTCAACATCATGGTTGTTACTTGCGCTGTCTGCTTTAGGGCTAGAAGTATGTGCATTATTTTTTCAATATGCCATGGATTTAGCACCCTGTATTATGTGTGTGTATCAACGTGTCGCTATTTTTGCCATTGTACTGGCAGGTTTAGTTGGCTTTGCTGGTTGCAAATTTTTGCTTACTCGATTTATCGCTTATGTTTTGTGGGGTATAGGCTCAATTTGGGGACTGCTCATTGCATTAGAACATGTCGAAATACAAGCTAACTCAGGTTCATTATTTTTTAGTTGCGATATTGTTCCTAACTTCCCAACGTGGGCACCATTACATGAATGGCTTCCAGCACTATTTGAAGCCACAGGTGATTGTGGAGAAATTAATTGGCAGTTTATGGGTTATAGTATGCCGCAATGGATGATTTTAGTATACGGAGTATATGTTGTAGCTTTTGCAATAATATTTTTAAACAGACTTATTCTAGAGAAAAAGCCATAAAATGTATTAAGAAGTGAAACTGAACTTTTTAGCGTATTTTATCAAGCGTCCTAAAGCTATAAATAGTAATTTATAGCTTTAATTTTTTACTTATCGAATGATTGGCGCTG
The DNA here is from genome assembly GCA_964022585.1 of uncultured Colwellia sp. Classification (GTDB taxonomy): domain Bacteria; phylum Pseudomonadota; class Gammaproteobacteria; order Enterobacterales; family Alteromonadaceae; genus Colwellia. The sequence goes on along the minus strand of CAXIBS010000156.1, from coordinate 2,992 downwards.
CAACCCCTGCTGCAACATATGGAATAACTTGCTTAATAACACCAGCAATATCTACTTTACGATCGAAATCATTTTGAGCTATATCAATTAACGCATCACTCGATGACATCGTAAAAACAATAGTTCCCATGGTAAAATGTAATCGCCAAAACATTTCTTCTGAGCTTAATTCTGGATAAGCTTTATTAACGGCTTGCGTAAAGTTGGTAAAAACACCTGGGTATTGAGTTGTTAAGAACCAACGTAAAAACCCTTGATTATCGGTAAACCCTCGTCCAAGTAACTGTAAAAAAGTACTAGTGCCATTATCCTTAAAGGTATTTAAATGTAATAAGGGATCAAGAAAAGCAGAAAAAACTTCATTTAAAGTTGGTTTTACTTCATCAACACAAATTGCATGTAACGCAGACTCTAACCGAGGAGATAATTCATTCATATAACGAGACATTACCGCTTTAATTAACTCTTTTTTAGAGCCAAAGTGGTAATTTACCGCTGCTAAGTTAACTTCAGCCTGACTCGTTATTTCTCTTAAAGATGTACCATTAAAACCTTTATCAGCAAAAAGCAACTCTGCTGCATTTAATATTTTAGTTTTCGTACTCATATTCTACTACTCATCGACTGGGGCATTCACCCTAATTCAAACACGCGTTTAAAATAGCTCACTTACTATGATCAGGTCAAGTCTATTTGTTTAACAGTTCCTTATTATTTTTTTATGCACAAAAATTGAACTAATATTCAAAAAGTGCCTCAAAGGATATGTACATAAATATATACTCCTGACTCAGTGGCCTGATCTGTCAATCTGCTCTGGGTCTTTTTTTTTCCTTTTGTAAATGCCTGCAATAATAAGTATTTCTCTCACTACGTCTAATAATTACAAACTGTTACTGTTTCTATACAGTAAACAACACATTCACAAGCTAATATAGCTTCACTTTCAAAGGCTAAACTTTTATTTGAATTAGCGGAGAAAGTATTAAATACCCCGTTATTTATTCTTCATCATGTTGTGACTTTGCTCATTTATTTTTAAATGAGCTTTTTTTTGCCTGATACACTTATTTATTACTTAATATTTACATACCATTTACCTTTAGTGCAAAAATTGTAATACTTGTACTATCAATATACTTACTTAACACTTTAAAAATATAGTTGGTGCGTAAATGAAAAAAATTAAAAACACCTTTAAAATTACATCGCTTGCAATTGTTATTGCTACATCTTTAACGGCTTGTAGCCAAAAAGCTGAAATAGAACAAGCGGCTCCACAAGTATTGCCAACCGTATTAACCAGTGAAGATGTACAGCCTTTTCTAGATAAAGTTGCAAAAGAACAAGTTGCTTTATCACTATCAGTTAGTCGAGCTGAGTGGATATATTCTAATTTTATTACTGAAGATACATCAGCCTTGGCAGCGGAAGCTAGCCAGAAAGCAACTGAAGCTAGCGTAAGATTTGCCATGCAAGCAGCTAACTTTGATGAAGTAGAAGTTACGCCAATACAACGGCGCCAACTTAATATTTTAAAGCAATCTATTGTTCTCCCTGCCCCACAAGATTCAGTTAAGTCAGCTGAGCTTGCAAAGATTGGTGCTGAGCTCGGGAGTATCTACGGAAAAGGAAGTTACACCACACAAGCAGGTGAAAAATTAAGCTTAGGTGACATGACATCAATCATGGCCGAATCTCGAAATTACGATGAATTATTAGAAATGTGGGAAGGATGGCGTGAAATTAGTCCTCCAATGAAAGCCTTATATACGCGCCAAGCAGAACTAGCAAATGAAGGTGCTAATGGTCTTGGTTATAAAGACTTAGGCGCAATGTGGCGTTCAAACTATGACATGCCTGCAGATGACTTTGCTAAAGAGTTAGACAGATTATGGGGACAAGTAAAACCTTTATATGATGATCTACATTGTTATGTACGAAGTGAGCTTGGTAAAGAATATGGGGAAGATAAGGTCCCTCAAGACAAACCTATTCCAGCACACTTGTTAGGCAATATGTGGGCACAGTCTTGGGGAAATATTTATCCTCTTGTAGCTCCAGAAAGTGCTGATCCTGGTTATGATGTTACTAAGCAATTAGCTGCACATAATTACGATGAAATTAAAATGGTTAAAGGAGCTGAAAAGTTTTTCACTTCATTAGGCTTTGACGCATTACCTGAAACATTCTGGACTCGTTCTTTATTCACTAAACCAGCAGATAGAGATGTAATATGTCACGCTTCTGCGTGGGATTTAGATGCAAAAGATGATTTACGGATTAAAATGTGTATCCAAAAAACTGGTGAAGAATTCTCAGTAATTCACCATGAATTGGGACATAACTTCTACCAACGTGCATATAAAGATCAACCAGTTTACTTTCAAAATAGTGCCAATGATGGATTTCATGAAGCTATCGGTGACACAATTGCCTTATCAGTTACACCAAAGTACTTAAAAGAAATAGGTTTAATAGATACCATCCCTGATGAATCAAAAGACATCGGATTATTAATGAAGCAAGCGTTAGATAAAGTTGCTTTCATTCCATTTGGTTTACTTGTTGATCAGTGGCGTTGGAAAGTTTATTCAGGTGAAGTAACCCCTGAAAACTATAATGAAGCTTGGTGGGAATTACGTGAAAAATACCAAGGTGTTGCAGCGCCAGTAACTCGTGATGCTGATGCCTTTGATCCAGGTGCAAAATATCATGTTCCGGGTGGCGTTCCATATAGCCGCTATTTCTTAGCACATATTCAACAATTTGAATTCCACCGCGCTTTATGTGAAATATCAGGAAATACAGATCCAATTCATCGTTGTTCTATTTACAATAACAAAGATGCAGGTAACGCTCTAAATACCATGTTAGAGATGGGCTCTAGTAAACCTTGGCAGCAAGCTTATAAAGTACTAACAGGCAGTGAGCAAATGGATGCAACCGCTATTTTAGACTACTTCGCTCCATTACAAACTTGGTTGAAAGA
>CAXIBS010000155.1:0-5493 GCA_964022585.1 uncultured Colwellia sp. | reverse complement strand
TGTGCGTTGCTTTTTCAGGGTTATGCTATTCAACTTCGGCCAGTGTTGGTAACTCAGGAATCCGTGGTCGATGCAGCCAGGCTTGTCGTGAAGAATATGAAACTACGCCATCAGGTAATAATTTCCCTTTAAATATTAAAGACAATTCTGCATTTTTCGATTTACCCGAATTAATTAATGCCGGCGTCCATTCCTTCAAAGTAGAAGGCCGTATAAAAGGCGCAAGTTATGTACATACGGTTATTGATAGTTTCCGTAAACAAATTGATGGTTTTGTCGAAACAGGGAAATTATTAGAGGATGGTGAACGACTTTATAAAGTCTTTAATCGTGATTTAACCAATGCCTTTTTACGTGGTGATTTAAACCAGTCAATGTTTATAGAAAACCCTAGGGATAATTCAAAGTATCATGCTATTGATAAAAGTAATGCTATTTCTGTTGTGCAAATTCATGACGTAGAACAAAATTTAAGTAACGAGAAAACACAAATTAATTTAGATGTTAATGACAAGATAAAACACCTCAGTATAGAAAAGCGCCCGTTAACGCTAACCTTTACGGGTGAAGTTGGTAGTAAACTACAATTAACAGCCAAAACCCAAGATTACATCGCCGGTAAAACAACCACTGAAGAAAAAATAATTACGCTTCATTCTCGTCACTTATTAACGGCCAGCGATAAAAATTGTATTGATAAAGACGCGATTAAAAAGCGCTTTAAAGGTTTTAATAATTCACACTTTAATTTAACAGAATTAAATCTTGATGGCATAGCTGAAGGAATGAGTATTCCTTTTAGTAACCTTACTGCACTTAAAAATGAATTAACCTCAATTTTAAATAACAATGCCACAATTTATCCTGAAGTCGTATTACCAAAATTAGTCCGTCATCCTAAAGTTAATAGCTCAAATTCTGCTGCAAGCAAGTCTAATGATAAGGCAAAACTGTCTATATTAATCTGTGATGAGTCTGACATTGATTTAGCCCAAGTAACAGACGCAGACATCTACTTTAAACTACCTGATGCTTATAAACGTGGCTGCACAAAATACGTTAGCTTTTTTAAAGAAAATCCTCGACTAATTCCGTGGTTTCCTTCGGTGTTAATTGGCAAAGACTATGATGTTGCGTTGAATATCTTAGAACAGGTTAAACCCGATCTCATTGTGACTAATAATACCGGTATCGCTAATCGCGCATATGAACTAGGGATTAAATGGATAGCGGGACCTTTCTTAAATACTACGAATTCTTATGCTTTATTAGCATTAAAAGAATCGTTTAACTGTGACGGTGCTTTTATTTCAAATGAAATAAATCATCAACAAATGAAAACGATTGCACGACCTGAAAACTTTAAGTTGTTTTATAGCATCTACCATCCAATATTATTGATGACTAGCCGACAGTGTTTTTTCCAACAAAGTGTCGGTTGTGAAAAGCCTCGTATTGATAATGGCTGTATGCTTTCTTGCGATAAATCTACAAGCATCACAAACCTTAAAGGTGTTTCATTTTCAATAGACAAACAAAAAGCTGGTTATCCAAGCATTTACAATAATGACCAATTTTTAAATATGGAAATTATTGATGATTTAGCTAAGTTGTATGATGGCTTTATGATTGATTTAACCAATATAGGCGCTGGAGATAAATCATCACCAGATAAAAAGGTACTTATTGAGCAGTTTGAACAATTACTTAAGCTCGATAAAAGCTTTGAAGGTAATTTAGAAGAACAACAAAAGATTCAAACATCACTAAATCAATTAGTGCCCGAGTCGACCAATATACAGTATCATAATGGTCTCTAAGCTATTTGAGAGTAGAGTTTAACCATGCAATACCTGTATAAACTAACTGTACAGGTATTGGTTAAAACAAGCGTAAAAAGTCTTTTATAGTTAAAGGTTTACTGAAATAAAACCCCTGATAAAGATCACAACCAAGCGAAGTCAATATATCCAATTGCTCTTTGCTTTCGATGCCTTTTGAAACAACATTTAGCCCAAAGTTTTTCCCCAAATCGACTATGGTTTTAACCATAATAAAATCTGATTTATCGTCAATAATATCTTGAACAAATGATTGGTCTATTTTCACTTCACTGATAGGGAGGCTTTTTAAATGCCCAAGTGATGAGTAGCCTGTTCCAAAGTTATCCAAGGAGAATTTCAAACCAAAAAGTTGCAACTGTTTCAACTTATCGATAGTAGACTCCGTGTCTTTTAAAAGTACTGATTCTGTTAGCTCAATTTTCAACTTTGATTTATCGATTTCTGACTGTGAAACTATGCGAATCATTTCACTAACAAAATCTTTCTGCCAAATTTGTTTAGCGCTAATATTGATCGATATTGATAAGTGTTTGTAACGAGTATCCGATTGAAACACCTTTAACTGTTCACATGCTTTAGTTAAAACCCACAACCCAATAGAAACAATTAAGTTAGACTCTTCAGCTACATCAATAAAATCACTAAGATTTACACAACCTAATTCTGGATGCTGCCACCGTATCAATGCTTCAGCGGCAACTAACTCCCCTTGAATATTGTATTGAGGTTGATAATTAAGCACAAATTCATTTCGCTTAATTGATAACCTTAGCTCTTTTTCTAGTTTGGTTATGTAGCTTAATTGTTCATGCATTTTAGGATCAAAAACTACACAATTATTTCTTCCATTTTCTTTTGCTTTATAAAGAGCCACATCAGCAAGTTGCAGTAGTTCAGTAGCATCTACATCAACAGAGTCTATCAAAGCAATACCAACACTAACGCTGATATTATAATTAATAGTAGCTCCATTAATTATTAACTCGTATGGGGAATTTACAGTTTCACGAATATTATTGGCTATGTTTTCTGCTATTTTTGCAGCTTTTAATAAGTCTGAGTTTAGTGTACTAAGAATAATAACAAATTCATCTCCACCAAAACGAGCAACCGTGTCTTTTACTCTTAATACTGATTGAATTCGCTGGGCAACTTCTATTAATAGACTGTCGCCAGCTTGATGACCATAAGTATCATTTAATTGTTTAAATTTGTCTAAATCTAAAAATAAAACGGCACCGTGTATTTTTGAACGCTTAAAGCTTTCAATAACTTGTGTCATTCTATCTTGTAAAAGAGCCCTGTTAGGTAATTGTGTTAGTACATCGTAAAATGCCAAGCTTTCTATTTTTAACTGGTTATTTATTTTATCTGTAATATCTTGAACAATACCAACAACCCATAAAGGCTCTCCTTGGTCATTATATTCAAGTATTACTCCTCTATCCCAGATCCAAATGAGCTTGCCATCACTTGGGCGCACCATCCGATACTCAATGTCATAAGGTATATTTTCTTCAAGTAACCGCTGAATTGCATTATTAACTTTAATTTTATCATCTTCGAAAATACACTGTTGGTATTCTCTAAATGAGTTTTCACAATCAATTACCCCTGTGATGGTTTCCCATCTTTTATTGTGAAATACATCATTAGTTTCAGTATTCCAATCCCACATCCCTTCATTCGAAACGCCTAGAATACCCGTTAACCTTTTTTCATTTTTTTCCGAATGGTTTTTTAAAGCAATGAGATCTGTAATATTAGTGGCGATAACAACTACATTATCTTCACCGTTACTATTAATAAAAGGCGTTTTTACAGAATGAAAATCGTGAGTTACTCCAGTGTTGCTATCGGTTGCTTTTTCATAAACAGTCTGAATTTTTTTACTTTTTATTATACTTTGAACACTTTCTGTAAAGAGTTTTGTTTGCTCTATATCATGAGTAAAATAAGCGTCATCCTTGCCGATTAGTAATTCTGGTGTGGTTTTGTAAAAATCAGCAAGATATTTATTAGCAAAAACAAACTTCCCATGCCAGTCTTTTACGAAAATAGGCTCTGGGATTGCATTGATAATTCCTAATAATACTTTGTTTTTTTCTTGTGCTTCTTTAAGCTGCTGCTGATAGTTATTTTCCATTTAGAAAATGCCCTATTCTACTTAAAATGAGTACGTCTAATAATAAAGTTACTTAGGTAGTTATTAATTTATAACCCAATGTAATACAGATTAAAGCGTAAATTTATTCTTCTTGACGTTATAACAATAAGAACCTTGAATTAATAATAATAAAGCTTCAAATAATAGTAAAGTTTCAATGGTTAATAAGTAATTCTTTAATAACAAACGGTTATTTAGTGTCTTATCCCACAAAAGCTTGTTAAATACGCTTACAATATTTTTAACTTCTATTAACAAACAGTACTCATTTATAGCTACAACTAGATTAACTGCTCTGTTTAACTTCAATGGTTTCATAGTTAAAATCCTCCCTAAGTGTTATATACACTCTAGAAAAATCAATCTAAGTTATCTAATACGCTCGCTAACAGGTCATACTCATGTATAAACTTATAATAATGTTATTCGCATTAATAAATGTTTCTTGCGCTGATAAAAATGCCTTAGCAATTAATGACTCCTTTTACCACGCAACAAAAAAAATTAGCTTACTTGATAATAAAGGTACAAAATTACAGATTGGATATATTATTTTCTCAACCAATGAAGAAAAAGTCTCTTACAAAGTACATTTAGAATATGAAAAATTTACCGATTACTTTCTATCTATGAAAGAAATGAAGTGTTTAGAAGGCCCTGAATTATGGTGCCATCTAGCATACCCATATAGTAATCCAAGAAGTATATTGGCAGAAGATTTTAGCTGGTTGTCACATGATTTATTATTCATGTATAAGAAAAACTCAGAATTTGGTGCCAACTTTAACAATGGCATCTTTTATGGTTTCAAACGAGAGTCAGGGAAGTTAATTGGTACTGCCATGGCAGTTGATCTCAATGTGTTAGCTGCTCCTCCAGAGGATCAAGCAACACCTCCGATAACAGTTCATGACATTGACGAGATAGAGTTATCAAACCGTTGGTTACCAAAAATCATCATTGAATAATAAGCTTAATTATCATTATTGAAATATGATCTAGTACTTTAAAAAATCAAAGCCGAGTAGGTTTTAAAATTGGCGTAAGGCTCCCTGCTCAACAAACTTAATTTGAGTACCAGCCTTTCCTTTGATCAAAATAGAGCAATTTAAATAGTTGTCTGGAATATTAAATTTATCTATTTTAATCAACTCAAACTGATGCCAATGGTTGTCACAACGTAACTCTGCAAGTTCTATTTCGCCACTAACTGTTGTTAAGGAGATACTTGATCGGGGCAGAACATGAAGCCATGACTTTCCTTTAGATAAAGTAGTATTAATTTCTACAATATCTTCAGACTTTATGGAATCTAAAATAGGTTGAAGCATCTCTTTATGGGTTGAAGCATTCATTTTAGCATTTTTTATATTTGCCATACTGGCTAAAGTATAAACGGCATCAGAATATTGATTTTGAAAAACCTGCCATTGTAAAAGGTTCTGCGAATTTGTTATTGCCATTTTCACAGGCAGATGTTCT
>CAXIBS010000154.1:0-5528 GCA_964022585.1 uncultured Colwellia sp. | reverse complement strand
TATATTTGCTTTAGTTAGTAGTAGACAAATTTGTTCCATAAACTCATGATGCATATCTGCACCAGCTCCATGCGCAAAAACAATCTGGGCTACTGGATTATCAACTGTATTCTCAATGGTACTAATCATTGTATTTTCCATAACTAAGTTAACTGACCGTCGGTAATTTTCTCTTGCTCCGTTGCTACCATATCAAGCAACCACTTTCTAAATGCTTCTATCTTTCCAATGTCCTTTTGTGCTTCGCGGCAAACAACAAAATATGCATTTTTACTAATTAAGACATCATTAAAAGGGCAAATTAATCGCCCTGAATCAATATCTGGCTGTGCTAACACACTATATGCAAGCGCAATACCTTGACCATACAAAGCTGCTTGCACTACCATCGCTGAATGGCTAAATATAGGTCCATGATTAACATTAACTCCTTTAACCCCTACTTGCTTAAACCAACGTTTCCAATCTTTGCGCGAAGTATCGTGCAATAAAGTATGGTGTTGTAAATCATCTAGAGATAATAAAGGAGGTTTACCATTTGTTGCATTTTCTTGTAAAAGTAACGGTGAACATACTGGAATAAGATACTCTGTATTTAATTTATCTGCATGGATAGAAGGCCAACTGCCACGGCCATAATAAATTGCCACGTCAACATCTTCAGTTAATGAGTTTTCAGGCTGATCTACAGCTTTAATTCTCACGTCAATATCAGGGTGTAAAGCATTAAAAGTTGTCAACCTTGGCACTAACCATTGAATCGCAAAGCTTGGCTGAGCACTCACTGTTATTGCACCTTTAGCACCACGGGCTAAAAGCCTTTCTGTCGCTTCATGAAGAGAGTTAAAAATATCTTTAATATCTAAATAGTATGACTGTCCTTCTTCTGTTAAAAGTAAAGAACGGTTTTTTCTCATAAATAATTTAATGCCTAAATTATCTTCCAATGCTTTTATTTGATGACTAACAGCAGCTTGAGTAACAAAAAGTTCTTCTGCAGCTCGAGTAAAACTTAATTGACGTGCTGATGCTTCAAATGCCCGCAATGCATTTAATGGTGGGAGTCTATTAGCCAAATTGCACCTAAAATTAATAAAGTAAAAACAAAGAAACTGCATAAACAGTTAAAAATACAGCATAACAATTATTCATTAGATTTTCTAATGAATAACATTATTAATTGTCATTTTATTATTTTGACCATTTCCGTATTATAGCGCCAGTAGATGAAGGACATCATCTCAACGCTTTAGAAATCCAAGCATACGCTAGCTTTTATAGTTTACACAGCTTAGATGATTTTATAGAAGCAAGTGCGAGAAAAGTCCTAATAAATCTACCATAAAGTAAGTTATTTATTATTAGGTCAAATTCAGGAAAAAAGTCATGAGAAATACTAAGGCATTGATTCATCAAAATACAAAAACAAAATTCACTTTTATTATGACATTATTAGCTAGCACTCTACTATCTGCTACAAGTCACAGTGCAATAGTACCTGCTACAGAGCTAGTAGAAATAGAAGCCGCTAAGCAAAGCAGTCTATATCAAGAAGCACAAGAAAGCCTCGCATTGTCGTTTTCCCAATTAGCTATTGAAGAAACAAGTAATAACGATGTTTTAAACAATACCATAGCAAATAAAAAAAACTCAACACCTACCGATGCCCCTATTACATTAACTAAAGTCAATTTAGTCTCAGAATAGACAATAAATTATCTATAAGTCTATACACATAAAAAGGGCTGAATACATGAGTATTCAGCCCTTTTCTTTAAAAGATATTTGTTATATAGAGTAGAAAAAGTATCTCAACTTAATCTGTTATCAATGGTTCAAACCCTTTAACTACATCATCAATAGCTTTCATTTGTGCCAAGTAAGGAGCTAATTTATCCAATGGTAAAGCACATGGCCCATCACATTTAGCAGCAGAAGGATCAGGGTGTGCTTCAATAAATAACCCTGCAATACCAATAGCCATACCACTACGTGTTAATTGAGCAGCTTGCGCGCGTCTACCATCAGCACTATCTGAACGCCCTCCTGGTTTTTGCAATGCATGTGTAGCATCAAACATAACAGGGGCGTACTGCCTCATTTCATCCATTGCTAACATATCAACAACAAGGTTGTTATAACCATAACAACTACCACGCTCACACAGTATGATATTTTCATTACCTGCTTCAGAAAACTTTTTAATAATATGCTTCATTTCATGTGCAGCTAAAAATTGTGGTTTTTTAACATTGATTACGGCACCCGTTTTCGCCATAGCAACAACTAAGTCAGTTTGTCGTGCTAAAAATGCTGGTAATTGAATTACATCAACAACTTCGCTTACAGGCTTAGCTTGATATGTTTCATGAACATCCGTAATGATAGGCACATTAAATGTACGTTTAATTTCTTCAAATATTTTTAAACCTTCATCTAAACCTGGACCTCGGTATGAGTGAACAGAAGAGCGGTTAGCTTTATCAAATGATGCTTTAAAAACATAAGGTATATTTAATTTTTGCGTAACTTCAACATATTCTTCAGCAATTTTCATTGCTAAATCACGGGACTCAAGTACATTCATTCCGCCAAATAAAACAAATGGCTTATCGTTAGCAACGTTTATACCGCTAACTGAAACTGATTTTATTGTCATACCCTTTCCTAAATAAAAAGTTCAACTAAAGAAGCCAAAAAGCATTCTGTAAATAATATTCTAAAATAAAGATGTAGCTTTAATCTATATACCTGCATTGTGCAACTCAGCGATAAAGCATACTTGCACCATTAACTACCTACAATTCGTAACAACTGACCACATAGCCATGCCATATAAGTACCTAGAGCATAACCTAAAACAGCCAACAATACGCCAACTGGTGCTAATGAAGGATGAAATGCTGAAGCAATAACTGGGGCAGATGCAGCGCCGCCAATATTTGCCTTACTTCCTACCGCTAAATAAAAGATAGGTGCTTTAATCATACGACCCACAATCATCAATAGCGCTACATGCACTGCCATCCATATCAAGCCTATCACCACATATTTTGGTGCTTCAACTATTTGGGTGATGTCCATGTGTAAGCCAATAGTTGCCACAAGAATATAAAGAAAGCTACTGCCAACCTTTGATGCACCAACTGACTCTAATTGCCTTACTCGAGTAAAAGAAAGTGCTAAACCAATAGTTGTGACTAAAACGATAATCCAAAATAATTTGCTATGTAAACTAAATTTTTCCAATTCAGGAAAATTAACTTGAAAATAAGGTACTAAAAAATCAGCCACTAAATGCGCAAAACCAGCTGCGCCAAAAGCAATGGCAATAATAAAAATAAAGTCTTTTAGCTCTGGACGTCGTGCATGTTTTCGCTCAAAAGCTTCAACTTGATCAATTAATTTATTTATTCCTGACGTATCTGCACCACTTTTAGCATCAATACGTTGATGGTTAGCTGCGAAATAAAGTAAACAAGCCATCCATAGATTAGCGACAACAATATCAACCGTCACCATGATGGTAAAAATTTTACCATCGGCACCGTAAATTTCTTTCATTGCGAGCATATTAGCACCGCCACCAATCCAGCTACCTGCTAATGCAGCCATACCACGCCAAACTGCATCAGGGCCCGTAACACCCAATAGCTCAGGCCAAATAGCTGAAATAGTTAATAATGCAATAGGCCCGCCAATTACAACACCAACAGTACCTGTGAAAAACATAATGACAGCTTTACTACCTAAAGAGCCAATCGCTTTAAGATCGATACTTAACGTTAATAAAACTAAACAAGCAGGTAATAAGTAGTATTTTGCTACGTCATCAACTTTACTAACTTCTGCGCTTACAATACCAAAAGTATTTAACAGCGATGGTAAAAGGTAGCACATTAACAATGCAGGTACGTATCGGTAGAATTTTTTCCAAGTAGGATGTTGGCTATTTGAACTATAGAAAACAAAGCCTAAAATTAACGACAATATTCCTAATACAGTTGCATCATTAGTAATTAATGGGCTCGACAATGGTCCTGCAGACATCTAAACACCTATGAATTTGTTATTATTATAAGTAAGTACTGATGCAAGCTATTTAGTGCATAGTAGGTTCGGTCAATGTAATGTTTTCAAGTTGAATTTTTAATAGTTGTGCTGCGGGATCTTTTGGGCATTGTTCAACAAAATAACGGTAATCATCGACGGCTACTTTAAAGCAATCCAATTGGTGAAGCAAAAATCCACGGTCACGCCTTTGAAGCGGATCGTCAGGATTTAGTGACAGTAGTAAATCAACACATAACAATGCTTTGTCAAAAGCTGCATCGCGAATCAATGCATTTTTTAAGACACTTAAATGTTCAACTAAAATTGCTTGACGATTCATCGTAGCAATCTCATGCTGGCTAGGATCACCCTCAAGATCGTCTAAGCGCAAATCTAGCTCATGCCAATCAAGTGATTCACCTGTCACTGCATCAAAAATTATGGCATGTTGCTCATCACAACAAAGTCGCACCATAACTTTAGTTGGCACAAAAACTAAATCAGTAACAAAACCACAACCATTGATAATTTCACAAACAAGTACCGCTTTGACCATAGGAGACATCAAGCGTTGATTTAAACCAGTGGCTACCTTAAATGAATCTAGCGGCCACAAGCTTTTATGACTATCTATAAATAGGTGTTGAAAATACAATTCATTAAGCAAAATTTCTGCTTGCTCTAGAGGGGACTCAACTTCTGCTATAACTGCTTTGCATTGTTCAATAATAGTTTCTAAAGAATCTAATGATTGATCTGACTTATTAGCTATATCCTTTGCCGACTGCTGAGGCACATTTTGAAAAATGTATTCTTCAAGCATCACCAAAGTTTCTAATAAGTCTTTTTCTTCTGATTTTAATTCAGCTAATAACAATGTATTCATAACAATTTATATATTAATTCTTAAATAATTAGACAAAGAAAAGCGGTTCGCGGCTCATTGCTAAGCGTACTATCAACATAACCCAACCTATAGCACCTAAATAACCAATTAGTTGCATAGGCTTATTACGCGCAAGTTTTAAGGTAAAATAGCCCGTAAATATGTAAGCCACCACAGCAAGTAGCTTTTCACCTAACCATAATTGTTCTATCGGGTTAATTGAGTATTGAACTGCCATCACAACCCCAATTACCAACAATAAAGTATCAATAATATGAGGTGTTATTTTCACCCATTTAGCTTGTAGCTTGGGCGAGTTAATAAAAGTCCATATAAAGCGTAGCGTAAATAAGCTTATACTTAATACCGCTAGTGTCATGTGGATATGTTTAAACATAAAAGAATTCCTATTTTATTAATTATTAAGCATTAAAGGTCAGCGTAAATAGCCCAAGTGACACGTTCATGTCCGTTTAAATCACGCACAGTTTGTGCTTTTTTATAACCTAAATCAGTTAATATTCTACGTACTTCATGACCTTGTTCAAAGCCATGCTCAAAGAATAACTGCCCTTGGGCATTAAGGTGG
>CAXIBS010000153.1:0-5559 GCA_964022585.1 uncultured Colwellia sp. | reverse complement strand
CGTAACTAGGATGAATGCCTTCTTTCATGGGGACCTCTATCTCTTTCGAGAAATTGGGCGTATCGCCACTTAGCCGTTTCTAAAAAACGCCAAGCACCATACGGAGTAAAATTAATGGGGGCGAATAATAAAGGATCATAACTGCGACTGCAAGTATAAAGCAGCACAAAATTGATTAAAAAAGACTTATTAATAAAACTAACGATTTAAGATAAGATAGTTCACACGAAAAAATTCTATTACCTTTATTTATCACGTGCAAGAACAGATAACCTCTCCTCAACTCATATCTACAACTTATGTACAAGTTGCCGTCCCTGTGCCCATGCGTCAACTATTTACCTATCAAATCCCCTTAGATATGCAACAACCAAGCATACAGATTGGAGAACGTGTAGCGGTTTCATTTGGAAGAAGAGATGTTATTGCCATAGTTTTATCTATTACTAATGAATGTGATATTGAAGCAAAAAAGATTAAACCTATTACAAAGCGTCTTAATGATAGCTTTCACATAAGTGATAGTTTAGTTAGTTTTTTAAATTTGTGTGCAAGCTATTATCACCACCCAATTGGTGATGTGTTCCAGCAGGCGTTGCCCAAACTATTACGACAAGTAAAAAAATTAGACATACAACCTCCAATGGTTTGGCACAGCCAAGACCACAACGAAAATTCTCAAGAGCAGCTGGATAAAATAGCAAAGAGAGCACCTAAACAATATGCACTTTATCAACTTATAGATAAGCATAAAGGCATCGGTTGGGCCGAGCTTCGTACATTGGGTTATAGCAAGGCACAACTCAACGCTTTAACGAACAAAGCACTAATAAAAGAAGTAAAACAAAAGCCGAAGCAGTTTGCTTGGCAAGAGCAAGCATTAGCACAAGAGAATAAACAACGACTCTCTACTGCTCAAGCCATTATTGTTGCAGCAATTAATCAATCAATAGAAGAATTTTCTTGTCATTTAATTGATGGTGTAACTGGATCAGGGAAGACTGAAGTTTATTTGCAAGCAATGGAAAATGTACTTGCTAATAATCAACAAGTACTGGTTATAGTCCCTGAAATTGGCCTGACTCCACAAACCTTATTGCGTTTTGAGCAACGGTTTAACGTGCCTATTTGTTTGCATCATTCCAATTTAAATGACACTGAGCGCTTAGACACATGGTTAAGTGCGCAGCAAAGTTGCGCGGCAATAATAATAGGAACACGTTCAGCAATTTTTTCACCTTTGCACCAATTAGGTATGATTATTGTTGACGAAGAACACGACAGCTCACTAAAGCAACAAGACAGTTTTCGCTATCATGGCCGTGATATTGCCATTTTACGGGCAAGACAACTAAACATCCCAATTGTGCTAGGTAGTGCTACGCCAAGTTTTGAATCATTACAAAATGCTCTTTCAGGCAAGTATCAATACCATCAATTAACCAAACGAGCAGGACAAAGTAGTAAGGCAAAAATTGCCTTACTTGATGTAGCAAAGCAACAAATGGAGTTTGGCATTTCAGGCAGTTTAAAGCATGAGATTCAACAAACATTAGCACGTGGCGAACAAGTACTCATTTTTTTGAATCGCCGAGGTTATGCGCCAGCAATAAATTGTCAAGAATGCCATTGGCTATGTGATTGCCAACGTTGTGATAAACCTTATACTTTCCATCAAAAACAGCAATTACTTATTTGTCATCACTGTGGTAGCCAAAAACGTGTACCAAGACAATGCCCTAATTGTGGTAGTGTTCGTATCGCACCAGTTGGGCAAGGGACAGAACAGTTAGAACAACGTATTAGCGATATATTTCCTGAAGTCAGCGTTGTTCGAATTGATAGAGACAGTACCCGAAAAAAAGGCGAATTAACCAAGTTATTACAAGAGATAACCGAGAAAAAGTATCAACTGTTAATTGGCACCCAAATGCTGGCTAAAGGACATCATTTTCCTGATGTTACTTTGGTTGCTGTATTAGATGGCGACGGCGCACTCTTTAGTTTTGACTTTCGGGCTAGTGAAAACATGGCGCAGTTACTTATTCAAGTTGCAGGTCGTGCAGGTCGTGCTAGCAAACCAGGCAAAGTACTTGTACAAACAAGTTATCCAGACCATCCTTTATTACAAGATTTAGTGCATAATGGCTATCAGCATTTTGCACAACAAGCCTTAATTGAACGTAAACAAGCTCACTTACCCCCGTTTAGTTTTCAAGCATTAATTCGTGCAGAGGCCAATTACCCAAGTTATCCCGAAAAGTTTTTGCGTGTGCTAACCGAGCAAACATTAACAAACTGCGAATTTGCAGGCCCCCTTCCTGCTGCTATGGAAAAGAAAGCAGGGAAATTCCGTTACCACTTGATTCTACAATCAAAATCGAGAAAAGAATTACACATTGCTGTTTTAGCACTATTAAATGCTATACCAAATAATGAATGGCAGCATAAAGTACGATGGAGTTTAGACATTGACCCTATTGATTTAAACTGGTGAGACGTTAGAATAACAGCACTTTTCAGCGACTCCTCAGCTATTCATGTCCAATCAAGATTACATTACTCGTACACCAGAAAAAAAGAAAAAAAATAATCCTTATAAAAAAAGTGCTCCTGTTGCTGAACCTAAATCGAATATTAAAATTAAACTTATCAGTGTACTAAGTGTTTTGTTGATAGCTGGTTTTGTTTATGGGCTTTGGTTTCTAAAAACGAGTCCTATAACGAAAGAGCCCACTCAAGTAGAAACAACAACGCCAACAAAAAAAGCTCCTAGCCTACCTGAGCCACCAAAAGAAAAGTGGACTTATGTTGAAAACTTAAAAACAAAAGAAATTGAAGTAGGTGAGTATGAGGTAAAACAAAATGGTCCTTATCGTCTACAGTGTGGTTCATTCAAAACAACTGAGCGTGCAGAAACACTAAAAGCAACCATTGCCTTTGCTGGTCTAGAAGCCGCAATTATAAAATCTGTTGGTAGTAATGGCACATGGTATAAAGTAGTGTTAGGCCCTTATAGTCGCAAAAGATTAGCAGAACAAGATAAGCATAAACTAAGAAATAATAGTATTAATCGCTGTCAGGTTCTCTTGTGGAAATAATTTAGCTCCTTCCTTGAAAAGTCAGCAATGATCCCAATTTAATTACCATTCAAAATTAAATTATTCGGATTAAAAGTTAATATGACTACTATCGTTTCAGTTAGACGCAATGGCAAAGTAGCCATTGGTGGTGATGGGCAAGTATCACTTGGTAATACCGTAATGAAGGGTAATGCTAAAAAAGTACGCCGTTTATACAATGACAAGGTGCTTGCTGGTTTTGCCGGTGGTACTGCTGATGCCTTCACCTTATTTGAGCGTTTTGAAAGTAAACTTGAGCAACACCAAGGTCATCTAACCAAAGCCGCTGTAGAATTAGCCAAAGATTGGCGTAGTGATCGCGCGTTAAGAAAGCTTGAAGCATTGCTTGCTGTAGCGGATGAAACTGCCTCTCTGATCATTACGGGTAATGGTGATGTTGTTCAACCTGAACATGATTTAATTGCCATTGGTAGCGGGGGTAACTTTGCTCAATCGGCTGCTACAGCCCTATTAGAAAACACCGATTTAAGTGCCAAAGAGATTGTAGAAAAATCATTAACAATCGCTGGTAATATTTGTGTGTTTACCAACCATGATCAAACGATAGATGAGCTATAACTTCTAATTTAAGCAGCCTATTAAAAAATTATTGTCTTGGTATTAATCAAGAGAAAGTGAGGATAAAAACATGTCAGATATGACACCACGTGAAATTGTTCATGAATTAGACAGTCACATTGTCGGTCAAAGTGACGCTAAACGCGCCGTTGCTATCGCTTTAAGAAATCGCTGGCGCCGCATGCAATTAAACGAAGCATTGCGCACTGAAGTGACGCCAAAAAACATATTAATGATTGGCCCAACAGGTGTTGGTAAAACAGAAATAGCTCGTCGTTTAGCTAAGTTAGCACGCGCACCATTTATCAAAGTAGAAGCAACAAAGTTCACTGAAGTGGGTTATGTTGGTAAAGAAGTTGAAACCATTATTCGTGATCTTGCTGACATGGCAATAAAAATGGTTAAAGAAGACGAAATGAGCCGAGTAAAACATTTAGCGGAAGAAGCTGCAGAAGAGCGAATTCTAGATGTTTTATTACCACCTGCTCGTGACGGTTTTGGCAATGATGAACAAAGTGAAGAAACAAGTACTCGTCAAATTTTCCGTAAAAAATTACGTGAAGGTAAATTAGACGATAAAGAAATTGAACTAGACTTAGCTGCGCAGCAAGTAGGCGTTGAAATTATGGCTCCTCCAGGTATGGAAGACATGACTTCACAGTTACAAAACATGTTCCAAAATATGTCGAGCGAAAAAACTAAAAAGCGTAAGCTAAAAATTAAAGATGCATTTAAAGCACTGCAAGAAGAAGAAGCATCTAAAATAGTTAACAACGATGATATCAAACAAAAAGCCATTCATGCTGTAGAGCAAAACGGTATTGTTTTTATTGATGAAATTGACAAGATTTGTAAACGTGCTGATAGTAACAGCGGTGGCGATGTTTCACGAGAAGGCGTACAACGTGATCTTCTTCCATTAGTTGAAGGCTCAACCGTGAGTACTAAACATGGCATGATCAAAACTGATCATATTTTGTTTATTGCATCTGGCGCATTCCAAATGGCAAAACCTTCAGATTTAATCCCTGAATTACAAGGTCGTCTACCTATTCGTGTGGAGCTAAAAGCGTTATCGTCTGATGATTTTGTAAGAATATTAACTGAACCTTTTGCTTCTCTAACAGAGCAGTATATTGCACTGCTAGCAACAGAAGGCGTGAATATTAAGTTTAGCGAAGATGGCGTGCAAGCAATTGCCAATGCGGCTTGGCAAGTTAATGAAACAACAGAAAATATAGGTGCTCGTAGACTTCACACCATGATGGAGCGCTTAACTGAAGAGCTATCTTTTCATGCAGATGAGCGTTCTGGTGAAACCATAATGATTGATAAAGAGTACGTTAATAACACCTTAAGTGAAGTTGTTAAAGATGAAGATTTAAGTCGTTTCATCCTCTAAAAAGCAAGTAGTAGATAATCGATATGAATATTACCGCTTTAGCGATTAGCAGAGTAGATAACACCCTTACGATTAAATATGATAATCGTAAGGAGTTTCAATTAAGTTTTGAATATTTACGTGTTTTATCACCAGCAACGACAAATAAGCAGCAAGCCGTTGTTAGTCACAAAAAAACGGTAGGATTATCAGAAATTGAAAATGTAGGTAAGCATGGTTATCGATTTATTTTTGATGATCAGCACAGTGCTATTTATTCGCCTGATTATCTAGAGTTACTCATCAAAGAGCATGATCAACGTTGGCAACAATACTTAAATGAGCTTAAAGTTTCTGGTCATTCACGTGAAGCAATGATTAATATTACGCAATTATAAGTTGCTTTACATTACCTCTAAATATCAAAGCCATTTGAAAGTTATTTCAAATGGCTTTTTTTATTCTCATTTCAACTTA
>CAXIBS010000152.1:0-5609 GCA_964022585.1 uncultured Colwellia sp. | reverse complement strand
AGAGTCGCTACTTTTAATGTTAGTATGGAAGCACTTAATTATGTTGATAATAAAGCATCTGATATAAGAAACGTCGAAAGTAATAAACTGAAGCATGCTTTACAATCCAACCATCCTCAAATCAGAAATATTGCCGAAATAATTCAACGCGTTAACCCTGATATTATTTTATTAAATGAATTTGACCGTATTGATAATAGCACTGACAATATTATTGATTTTATTAATAATTACTTAAAAGTTTCGCAACATAACCAGCAAGCTATTAATTATCCATATTTTTATCAAGGTAAAGTAAACACAGGTGTAAAGATTAATAGTGATATAAATCATGATGGAATAAATAATCAACTACCTGTAGATGCTCATGGTTTTGGCTATTTTGTTGGTCATTATGGAATGGCACTTCTATCTAAATATCCTATTGAAACAGACATTCTGAGAACTTTTCAAATGTTTAAATGGCATGACATGCCTAATGCATTGAAGCCTGTTAATCCAGAGACACAGCAACCTTGGTACCCAGAAGACGTATGGCAAACGCTGCGATTATCCTCTAAGTCTCACTGGGATATTCCTATAAATATTAATGGTGAAATAGTACATATTCTTGCCAGCCACCCTACTCCTCCTGTTTTTGATGGGCCAGAAAACCGAAACGGAAACCGGAATCATGACGAAATTCGCTTCTGGTTTGATTATATTAATAACGAACAAGGCGCTTATATATATGATGATAATCATCAAAAAGGTGCATTAAAGCCTGAGCAACGTTTTATCATTGTTGGCGATCAAAATGCTTCTACTGTTGAGGGTGATGCAATTATGAGCAAAACAAGCCAAGGTATTATTGCTCTTTTAAATAGCGATAAAATTCAAGATCCTTTTCCAACTAGAGCTGATGGCAAAGGTCATTTATCTAAAAATAAGCACAGCTTGTATCACACGGCTAACTGGGGAATGAGAGCTGATTATGTTTTACCCTCAACCTATGGCTTTACAGTCAAAAACTCTGGCGTTTTTTGGCCACAACAACATGAAAATACTTACCGCTTAATCAAAAATAGGCAAGCTTCATCTGATCACCGCTTAGTATGGGTTGATGTAGAACTAGCCAATTAATAGGAAATAAATGAAACACTTTCTCCCCATTTTATTACTTTCTTTAAGTACTGTTTCTTGTGTTACCACGGTAGTACCTGAACATAAAACAATGCCTAAAAACATAATTATGGTTATTGGTGATGGAATGGGCCCTGCCTTTACCACCGCCTACCGTTATTATAGTGACGATCCAAAAACAGAAGAAATAGAAGAAACTGTTTTCGATCGCCATTTAAAAGGTTCATCTAGCACATACCCAGCTCCAGTTTCAGGTGTTGTAACAGATTCAGCAGCCAGTGCAACCGCTCTAGCGACAGGTATCAAAAGCTATAATGGCGCTATAGGTGTTGACGTAAATAGAAAAAATATACAAACAGTTTTAGAGTGGGCAAAACTGCAAGGGAAATCTACCGGGGTTGTAGTTACATCACAAATTAACCATGCAACACCAGCTTCTTATTTAACTCATAATGAAAGTAGACAAAACTATAATGCTATTGCTGACAGCTATATAGATAATGGTATTAAAAGTGACTTATATCTTGGCGGAGGCTGGAAATATTTTATTCGTGACGATAGAAATATAGTTAACGAATTTAAACAAGCAGGGTTTCATTACCTAGATGACTATCAAGGGCTAAAAAATTTACCCCTCAACAAGCCTGTTTTAGGCCTTTTTGCTGATAGTGGTTTACCTTGGGCACTTGATGATACCAATAAGTATCGCCTATCAACCATGACTAAAGCCGCCACCAATCAGTTGAACCAATACCAGAAGAATACTGCTGATAAAGGTTTCTTTATGCTAATTGAAGGAAGTCAAATAGACTGGGCTGGACATGTAAATGACATTAGTAGTGCAATGTCTGAAATGGATGATTTTGCAAAAACACTCGAATATTTAGAAAGCTTTGTAAAGCAAAACCCTGATACTTTGGTGATTGTTACAGCCGATCACAGCACTGGTGGTCTCACTATTGGCGCTAAAGGCAAATACGCATGGCAACCTGAAAAGCTTCGTAGCATGAAGCACTCTCCAACTTATATTGCCAAGCAGCTAATTAAACAAAAAATAACTCCTGAGCTTGCTGCACAGTTATTTAACTTTGAGTTGCTTGACGAGGACATTGCCTTACTTATTAAAAATAAGCATGACAAAATAATTACTAATTTTACAAAAATTAATAAACTTAAACATGTTTCAACCATTGAGTTTTCTTTATCACTCACAGTCAAAAGAATAATAGATAAGCACACAAATACAGGCTGGACATCAGGTGGGCATACCGCAATTGACGTACCTGTATTTGCTTTTGGCAAACAAAGCAGCTTATTTAATGGTCAACAAGATAATACAGATATTGCGAAAAAGATATTTTCATTACTAGGTAAGTAATTAGAGCAGTACTAACAATAATCAAGAACTTGATTATTGTTAGTTACACTAGTTGTCGTTAACTTTTACAGTAAAGCGTTAAAACGTTGAAAGCCCTGCTCAAGATCTTCGATTAAATCATCAACGTCTTCTAAACCAATATGTAAACGAATTAATGGGAATTCAGCTGTCCACTTTTTTGCACTACGAATAGAATCAAGGCTAGTTATACCTAAAATTAATGATTCAAATCCTCCCCATGAATACCCCATCTTAAAATGAGACAAGCCATCAAGAAATGCTGTTAACGCTTCTCTGTTACCACAATTTAAAGTAAAAGAAAACAAACCATTAGAGCCATTAAAATCTCGTTTAAAAAACTCATGGCCTGGGCAAGAATCAAAAGCTGGATGTAAAATAGTATCGACTTCTGGTCTATCTTTTAACCAATTAGCTACTTTCAAAGCACTTTGTTGATGTTGCTTTAAACGTACTCCAATGGTTCTAATTCCTCGTAATGCAAGATAAAGATCATCAGGTGAAGTACATTGTCCCATTAAATAGCTGTTATCTCGTAATTGTGGCCAGTACTTTTCTACAGCAGTTGCTGTACCTAACATAACATCAGAGTGACCTACAATATACTTAGTTGCCGCTTGAACGCTAATATCTACACCATAATCAAATGGCTTAAAGTTAATACCTGCGCCCCAAGTATTATCAAGCATAACAATACAATCATGTTTATGCGCTATCGCACTAATTGTTGGTACATCTTGTACTTCCATGGTAATTGAACCAGGCGATTCTAAAAATACAATACGAGTATTAGGTTGAATTAACACATCAATGCCAGCACCAATAAGTGGATCATAATAGGTAGTCTCAACACCCATTTTAGCTAAAATTTTATCGCAGTAATCTCGCGTAGGCTCATAAACACTATCAACCATTAAAATATGATCGCCACTCTTAACGAAAGAAAGAATAGCGTTAGTAATAGCTGCAGTGCCCGATGGATAAAGAGCACAACCTGCTCCACCTTCAAGCTCTGTCATTGCGTCACTAAAAGCAAATGCCGTAGTTGTACCACGTCTACCATATACCATCGTTTGGTTATGACGCTCCTTCAAAGCATTATTCATTTCTGCAACCGTATCAAATACCACGGTAGAAGCACGGGTAACACTTGGGTTTACTACACCTTTAGTCCACTTTGCCTTGCGACCAGCAGTAACAATTTTAGTATTTTCTTTCATTTATGTTAAAACCTTTCGTTCTTAATTTTATTAACAAGCAAAATAGCTATCTAGCCATCTAAAATATAATTATATTTATACAGTGAAATTAACTATCTTTCACCTGTTATCTTCACAAGGAAGAAATTAATTTAATATAAGGTAGATAGTTAATTGGTATTATTTACTGAAGTTATTTGCTACTTTCCCTCAATAGACTACATTTTGTCCTGAAAACCTTATAAAGAGTAATTGTTTTTATGATTTATTGTATTGAAATTCAGTTAAAAATTTAGAGATTAATTCAGGAGCTAAAGGTTTAGAAAAATAAAATCCTTGAATGTCATCACATTCTAACGTAGTGAGAATGTCTACTTCTTTTTTCAACTCGACCCCTTCAGCAACAACCGTCACACCAAGGGCTTTAGCCATAGAGATAATTGCTGATACCAGTACCACATCGCCTTCAACTTTTGTCATATCCGAAATAAAGCTTCGATCAATTTTTAAAGTGTTAATTGGGAAACGGCGTAAATAATTTAATGATGAATAACCAGTGCCAAAATCATCTAATGCTATTTTACAACCTGCAGTTTGTAATTTGTTTAGTAAGGTTATACAACGATTATTTTCAGGAGCAAGAACGCTTTCCGTTAGCTCAAAACATATACTTGCAGGGTTTAAATCATATTTATTGATAGTATCAAGCCACAAAGTATCATTATGAACGGTAGAAAATTCATATATAGATCGGTTTACATTAAAAACAATATCAGTAAAGCCTACTTGTTCTAGCTTTTTCAATTCTTGACATGCTTTGTTTAATACTATGTTTCCTATTACTGATATCAAACCAAATTTTTCAGCGATTGGAATAAATTGTACTGGTGAAATCCAAGTACCTTTATGACACCAACGAACTAACACTTCAAACTTTGTTACTGATTGTTCTTTTAATGAAACTATAGGCTGATAAACCGTACTAAATTCATCATTATCAATTGCAAACTCTAGCGATTGCTTAAACGCTTCTTCGGTGCTTGCCTTATCAGATAACCTCTGACTATAAAATTCATAAGTATTTCGTCCATTATCCTTTGCAGAAAACATAGCTTGTTCTGCTTTTTCAAAGAGTCTATGTACATCTTGTGCATCTCTTTTAAAATAAGCAATACCAATACTTAAGGTCACCTTTATATTAATACTGTCGATAATAAAGGGCTTATTAAATGCTTCAGTCACTTTCTCAACAAAATGAATAACAGAGTCTTGATTGATTAAATGGTTAACAAATAAAGCAAAATTATCACCACTAGTACGCGCAACAATATCACTTGCCCTAATTATTGACTGCAGTCTATCTGCCACTTGAATAAGCACTTCATCACCAAAATCGTGGCTATATAAGCTATTAAATTTCTGAAATAAATCTATATCTATTACCAATAACGCCGCAGGAGTAGTGCATTCAGGATGTTCTAAATATTGTAATACGGAGCGTTCAATAAAAGTAAATAAGGATTTTTTATTCGCCACTTTAGTTAACTCATCAAATGAGTCTTGATATTTCCTCTTCTCTTTAGCTCTATATTGTTCAGTTATATCAGTAAAAAAAGCAGTGTAATGACTTAATTCGTTATTTTCATCTGTGATAGCAGTAATTGAAAGCCACTCTAAATACTCTTTACCATCTTTACGCTTATTCCAAATTTCTCCCTGCCAATGACCTTTTTCATTGATATCAGTCCACATAGCTTTATAAAATTCGCTACTTTGTTTCCCTGAGTTGAGTATTTTAGGCGTTTTATTTTGTAGATCACTTTGTGTATAGCCAGTCTTTCGCGTAAATGAGGGATTAATATAGGTGATATTTTTAGCTTTGTCACAAACCA
>CAXIBS010000151.1:0-5623 GCA_964022585.1 uncultured Colwellia sp. | reverse complement strand
GATATAGCTTACTTTTCCAAGTAAACTTTGTTTTTTTAGCGACTCTATTTTTTTAACTTCAGCAAACCTTGTGTCAAAGTCACCTAAAGTCGATAGGTCAATTCTTCTAATTCTATCGGCGGCATTAACTACAGAGATTTGAATTAAACACACCAATAAAAAATAAATTAACCTATATTTACATTTATTGTTTATTGTCGATTTTTTTATAAAAAGTAATGGCATATAATTGATTCATTAAAAAATTATTTTATGATCCTATTATTGTTTTTTTATATCGATAATTCATTAGACATACGTTAGTTTTCACTATTTTCATTGTTATTATTGGTTATGGTACATATGTCTATTGACTTTGTATTTAACTGATAAATAAGAGGTTTTATGAGAGATAAGTTTATAGCAATAATTTTACTTATTATTATGTGTTTAAATTTTTTTGACGTACTAACTGACATTTCTTTAGGGGTACCTATTTGGCATATCTTCTCAGAAAGTCTGATTGTTATCGTATCGGGAATTGGCGCATTATTTTTGATCAATGACATTTTTAAACGTACTTCTGATATCTCAAGACTTAAACAAGAGTTGTTGATCTCTGATGATAAATTAAGAAATATATCTGATGAGATGAAAAATGCTCGCCATGAATATAGTACTGTTATTCAAAGCCAATTTAAGCAATGGTCGCTAACCCCAAGTGAACAAGACGTTGCAATGTTACTATTAAAAGGGTTGAGTTTTAAAGAAATGAGTGCGGTAAGAAACACCAAAGAAAAAACAGTGCGTCAACAAGCTTCTGTTATTTACAGCAAAGCTAATGTCGAAGGACGACATGAGTTTGCTGCGTGGTTTCTTGAAGATTTTATGTAAATAGTTAAATACTGAAATTAATACTAGCCTGTTGCTACGTAAACTTATTACCCTTTAACTATGAATAAAATAGCAATAGTTAAAGTGGCTTATGAAGCTTTCTGAAAAGGCATATATGCTAAAGCAGTTTGATAGGCCTCTACCATACGCTCTTTATCATTATATACTCGTTCAATTACTGCTATTCCTCTGGTTAAAACGACTAAGTAACGAGCCGTTGCCTGAGCATCTCCACTAAATTGTTTATCTTTAATTGCTTGTTCTAATCGTTTTTTCATTATGACTTCTAAACCATCAAGAAAAGATGTTAGACACAAATGAATATCTGGACATTTTTGTGCAGCTTCCATTATCGCGCGAGTACTAAAGCACCCTTTCACATCTTTATCACTGCATAACCGCTCTACTAGGGTATTAAGTAGTTGATTAAACGCTTTTTTAGCATCAGGGTTTTGCAATTCACCTTCGATAAAGGTTAAAAAATTCTCGGTATAATGACTAAATGCTTTAAGAAAAAGAACATTCTTACTTTGATAAGCATTATACAAACTGCCACGTTGAACACCTGATTCTGCTGCTAGATCAAGCATAGTAGTAGCGTTAAAGCCCTTTTTTGAAAATACATTAACTGCGGCATCTAACACTTCATCTTCATTAAACCTACGTGTACCAACCATAATCCTCTTCTTATTTACACTTATGAATATTGTAGTCTTTTCGTATTCTAACTTATTCTTGACATCACTGTCATCTTTGACATACTTGTCAATATTGACACCTGTGTCAAAGTTGAAATAAGAGGACTACCTAATATGCCATCATTAGATTTGTATTACTGGACTACACCCAATGGTCATAAGATAACTATTTTCTTAGAAGAGGCCGGACTACCCTATAACTTACACCCTATAAATATTAATGAAGGTGAACAACTCACGCCTAAATTTCTAGCCATTAGTCCTAATAACCGTATTCCGGCATTAGTTGACTCTTATCCAAGTGATGGAGACAGCCCTTTATCACTGTTTGAGTCAGGTGCTATTTTGGAATATTTGGCTGATAAAACAGGTTTATTCTTACCCACATCAGGCGCAAAGCGCTATAACGTATTGCAGTGGTTATATTGGCAAATGGGTGGCTTAGGGCCTATGGCAGGTCAAAACCACCATTTTTCCCATTACGCCCCTGAAAAAATCCCCTATGCAATTAATCGTTATGTAAACGAAACCTCACGCTTATATTCCGTATTAGATAAACAGTTATCACAAAGGTTATATATTGCTGGAGAGTACTCTATTGCAGATATAGCCAGTTACCCTTGGGTTCGTTCGTATGAAAAACAAGGGCAAAATATTGAAGACTTTCCGAATGTTAAAGCATGGTTTGAGCGTATTTCTGCTCGTCCAGCAGTGATTAAAGCCTATGAAAAAGCTAATGTAATCAATAGTGGTACTGCCGTCACTGAATCAGGTAAGGCAATTTTATTTGGACAAAAATCTTAAACTCACTCAACAAAAACCCTCTATCAATTTTAAGGAAATTTTATGACTATTACACTTTTTGAATTGGCCGGTGCAGATCGTAGCCTTCGCTTTGCTCCACATTGCTGGAAGTCTAAACTAGCGTTAGTACATAAACAGTTAAGCTATAAAACTGAAGCTGTTTGGTTTACAGAAAAAGAAAAGTTTGCTTTTGCTGAACAACCATTACTGCCTGTTATCACAGATGGTGAAGAAGTTATTAGTGATTCATGGAAAATCGCTGAGTATTTGGAAGCTAACTATACAGACAAGCCAAGTTTATTTGCTAATACAGAGGCTAAAGTAAAAGCTGAAGAATTTCACCAGTGGTTGTCTAGCGTATTATCTAAACATATACCAGGGATCCTGATATTAGATCTTTATAATGTTATTGCCGAGCAAGATAAAGAATACTTTAGAACTTCAAGAGAAGAGCGTATTGGCACAACTTTAGAAGAATTTGCAGCAACACCCGAGAAGCATATCAAAGGTTTACAGGCTGAGTTGTCACCCGTTAGAGAGTCATTAGCAGATCAAGATTACTTAGGCGGTGATACACCAGATTATAGAGATATTTGTTTGCTAGGCACCTTTTTGTGGATTGCCACCTCTGGTACACCTGAGTTTTTAGAAAAAGATGATATTATTTACGCTTGGTATCAACGTGTTTTAAAAGTTTACAATGACGTTATTCCAAAAGCAGTATTAGTTTAACCGCTAATTATGCCAACTAAGAACAAAAGAGCCCCTATCTCCTTATTGAAGTAACAGGGGCTCTCAGATTAATTTAGTACCACAGAGTTAGCTAGAATGTCCGGTCATGTTTGCTGGTGATAAAATATCAGCAATTTGCTCTTCATCAAGTAAACCTTTTTCCCTAATTAACTCAACAATTCCTTGCCCTGTAGCCAAGGCTTCTTTTGCTAAAGCAGTCGCAACTTCATAGCCTAAAACAGGTACAACAGCTGTTACCACACCAATACTTTTTTCAACATAGTGATTACATTGTTGTTCATTAGCTTCTATACCAATAACACAGTTTTTACGCAGTGTTACGCTCGCATTTATCAACATATGAATTGATTCGAGCATGGCTTGAGCAATCACGGGCTCCATAACATTAAGTTGTAATTGGCCTGCTTCAGAAGCAAGTGTAATAGTTAAGTCATTACCAATCACTTTATAACAAACTTGATTAACTACTTCTGGGATCACCGGGTTAACTTTCCCAGGCATAATGGATGAACCCGGTTGCATCGCAGGTAGGTTTATTTCATCAAATCCGGCTCTTGGGCCAGATGATAATAATCGCAAGTCATTACATATTTTAGATAACTTAACAGCTAAAGATTTCACAACCGCTGAGTAAATGACAAAGCCTTGTGTACTTTGTGTTGCCTCAACTAAATCTTCAGCTAAATGTAGTTCTTCAATTTCTGTTACGTTGCGCAAGTACTCAATTACTTTTTGTGAGTAACCTGGAGGCGTATTTAAGCCCGTACCAATTGCAGTCCCCCCCATGTTAATGCCATACAGTGCTTGTCGGCCATAGGTTAAGCTAGAGATTTCACTATTAATTGAGCAAGCAAAAGAATGAAATTCTTGTCCCAGTGTCATAGGAACGGCATCTTGCAACTGAGTTCTGCCCATTTTTATTATGTGTTTAAATTGCATTGCCTTTTGTTCAAATGCTTTGGTTAGAAGCACTAATTCATCACATAAATATTTACTGGCATGAAGCATTGCTAAATGTAAAGCTGTTGGGTAAGCGTCGTTAGTCGATTGTGAAGCATTAACATGATTATTAGGGTGGCAATGCTGATATTCACCTCGCTGATATCCCATTATTTCTAACGCGCGATTGGCAATCACTTCATTGGCATTCATATTGGTTGAAGTACCAGCTCCACCTTGTATCATGTCGAGGGTAAATTGCTGGTGAAGCTTTCCTTTTAATAACTCATCACAGGCTGTGCAAATAGCATCTTTTTGCTCAGCGGTGATAACACCACAATCTGCATTAGCCATCGCCGCCGATTTTTTCACTTGCGCAAAAGCAAAAATCAATTCAGGGTAACGATGTAATGGCTCTCCACTAATATAAAAGTTATCTTGTGCTCGTAATGTTTGAATACCGAAATAAGCATAATCAGGCACTTCACGGTCGCCCAACAAATCATGTTCAGTACGCGTTTTACCACTTGCCAATTCTAAAATATCGACTTTTGCGCTTGATTTTGTTGGGTTCAGTTGAGTCAATAATTGCTTTAAAAGACTTTCAATTATTTTGACTTTAAATTGTGGTCTAGTATCTAACAGCAACGTAAGGTTTTTTGCAGATATTTGATAAATTTCTACCACAGTATGGCATTTTGCTGTGGTGGTATGATACGACTCTTCAACCAGTAAGCCCTCAGAAATAAAATCTCCCCGGCTAAATGTAATTAACGTTTTATGCTCGTGATGCCCAGCCTTTCTCGATATATCAATACTTCCAGAGCTAATCACAGCAAAACTATCACGCTCTTGTCCTTCATGATGGAGAATATCACCTGGAGAATATTGCTTTTTAGTCATCAAAGATGCCAAGGCATTAATATCCTCTTTTTGAGCCTTGTTAAACGCCTGACAACTGGTTAAAAGTGTTATGAGCTCTTCCATTAGTTCTCCTAATATAATTTTTATATAAGTAAATGTAGTTTATAGCAATAATAGGAAATTAATTATCCCCCTATAACCGAGCTAATTGCTAGGCTACTATTGATACCAAACACTAATAACTAAAGTAGATGGAAGCCAAGAGCCGCCACTTTGAGATTGAGTAATATTTTTGATTTCAATATCAGGTTTTGATGCTAGCCAAAGGTTTATTTCTGCTTCTAAACCATTATCTGATATCGATTCCGAATTAGGAAGAAAACCTCGTTTCGGTTTAATAATTTTAGTAAATATTTTAACATCCATTTTTCAATACTCTTCTTATTAACTTAATAAAAAGAATACATTTTTATTCTTTATTTGGTAAGTCTAAATTCAGGTATATTAAAAATAACACAAAGTTCTGTAAAATACGTATCCTCTTTAATCTATATCATGATCATACTTTATACTTAGTGGTTATACTGTTAAGAGTAAGAATGAATAAGCAGGAGCTTTATTATGCAGATGGACAAAAGAGAACACCCTCGCTATATCCCAATGGACTTCAATGCCGCAATTACTATTTCACC
>CAXIBS010000150.1:0-5625 GCA_964022585.1 uncultured Colwellia sp. | reverse complement strand
GATAACACTTCTGTTAAAGGAGAATTAAATTTGTTGCCTACAAATACTGTGGTTGAAGGTGAGGCATTATATTCATACCAAACTATAATAAAAGAGCAAGCTAACCCTAAAGCGCTTGCTAATACAGCTAAGGTTGTTGCTAAAGGAGAGTTACGTTTATTGCCAACAAATAGTGTACTTGAAGGTGATGCTTTGTATTCATATCAAGAAGTAAAAACTAAAAACAAGAATGCTAGTGTTTATGCTGAAGTAACCAAATCAAATAATAAAGCACAAAGCACGAAAACGGCTTGTTAAAAATAGTTTGAATGTTGGTTAGAAAATACCACACAAATCGACAATAAATAAACGGCCTAAATTCACTTATTGATTGAAAGTAAGGCCGTTACAGGTTTTTATATAATTTATTGACGAATTGTTTATTTTATAACGTTAAGGTTTATGAACACTATTTTATGATAGGTTAGCGGTCTAAACCATAATCAATCGCATAACGCATTAGTCCAACTGTAGAGTCTATACCAAGCTTTTGTTTGATATTGCGTTTATGTGTTTCAACGGTACGTACACTCACATTGAGTTCCTGGGCAATTCGTTTGTTACTAAGCCCTTGTGAGATATGTCTTAAGACTAATTGCTCTCGTCTAGTAACAATCCCACGCTGCTCTCCAGCAAGCTCTTGCGATAATATTTCAGTCACTTCAGAACTGAAATAAGATTTACCGGAAATAACTTTTTTGATCGCTTCAATGAGTTCTTTTCCGGGTACATCTTTTAGAATATAACCATCGGCACCATGCCTCATAGCGCCTAAAATATATTCTTTATTATCATGCATACTTAACATCAACACTTTACAATCAATGTCTTGCTCTTTAATCAACTCAAGTACATACATACCATCCATTTCAGGCATATTGATATCCATCAAGACAATATCAAATTCAAGACTTTTAATTAATTCTAATGCTTGTTTACCATTTTCTGCTTCACCAACCACTACAATACTATCATCTAAACTCAAGCGATAAGTAAGCCCTTCTCTAAAAAGTGGATGATCATCTACTAAAATAACTTTAATCATTGCGCTTCCCCTTCACTTAAGTTTTCACTTGCGTTACTCGCATTATAGCGTAGTTGAAATTGCGGAATACGCGCTAATACTGTTGTACCACTACTTTCTGAATTAACGGTTAAATCACCTTGATAAAAACTTAATCTTTCTTTCATATTACGTAAGCCAATCCCTTGATAGGCCTTATTCTTTTTATCCTTATCATAACATTGATAGTCAAAGCCGTTACCATTATCAATAATTTCTAAAACCAACCATCCAGGTGTTAACTTTAAAGTTAAAATAACTTTTGTAGCATTAGCATGCCGCTCTATATTTGTTAATGATTCTTGGGCAATACGATACAGTGCTGTTTTAACCTCAGTTGACAATATATTTCTAATAGATAGGCGCCCTACTTTCACCTCAATGCCTGTTCTTTGAGAAAAGTCTCTACCAAGTTCTTCAAGTGCAGCTCCTAGACCATAATCTTCTAATAAACCGGGATGAAGTTGGTGTGAAATGGCACGGATATCTCCCATTATTTTACAAATGAGCTCCATCGAACGATCCATTTCAAAAGTTGAATCACTATTATTTTGTTGTTTTAATTGAGCGGTTTCCAAAGAAAAACGTGCTGCTGCAATCGTTTGGCTGATACCATCATGTAATTCGCGAGAAACACGTTTACACTCTTCTTCTTGTGTTTGAAAAATTCTTTCGTTTAGTTCTCTTAGTTTGCGGTTAGCTAATTTCTTTTCACTAAAACGAATAAACTGTCCCGAAACAAAGATAGCAATAATCGCAATTAACCCGATAATAAGGGTCATTATAGAGGTGCTACTGATATGTTTTCCAATGGAGGCATTTAATAGAGCTATTTCTTGATCAATATCATCAATATAAACACCCGTGCCAATCATCCATTGCCAGTTTTCTATTTCTCTTGAGTAACCAATTTTTTTAGCATCATCTCCACCTTTAGAAGGTTGGTTAAACACATAATTAAGAAATCCACCACCACCCTTAGCTTGCTCAATGAGCCCCTGAATAAGTTTGGTACCATTTCTGTCTTCAAGATCAAGCCAATTTTTACCAATACGCCATTCTTGTCCTGCTACCACTAACGCCGTTCCATCAAGTTCATAAGCAAAAAAATAACCATCTTCACCAAAACGCATATTAGTTAGTATTTGCTTAACTAACTCTTGCGCTTCTTGTTCATCTAAATCTTTGTTTTGATAAATGTGTTCTATCGCGCCTTCAGCTATTTTTACATAATTACGTAACTCTTCTTTTCGGTGCTTGATAACGCTATGACGGTATTCTTCAACTGTTTGCTCTGAAAGTGATTGATATTGA
Organism: uncultured Colwellia sp.; assembly: GCA_964022585.1. Classification (GTDB taxonomy): domain Bacteria; phylum Pseudomonadota; class Gammaproteobacteria; order Enterobacterales; family Alteromonadaceae; genus Colwellia. The sequence goes on along the minus strand of CAXIBS010000150.1, from coordinate 3,209 downwards.
ACCTGAGTAACAAATAATACGGCTGAAAGCGCTAACACTAATGGAACTATAGTTACTAATTGCAGTTTTAGGTTTATATTCATTTTAGCCCCAGTAGTGTCATTGGTTGTTTATCTCGACGGTATCGCCGACTTTTCACGTGTTGTTTTATCAACCAAGTAAATTATTGACTGATAATCAACGCCAGAGTGATGAGATAAACCTATTTCACATGTTCTACTATTACTATAGCCAACATTACAGTTTTCAGGCACCTGTTCTTTTAATGGTGCCAGTGCATTTTCGTTTAGCTCAGGTGTAGTAAAACCTTTATCTCCTGCAAAGCCACAACATTGTATGTTTTCAGGAACAATCACGTTTGTGCTACATCGCTTTGCAAGTTGTTGCATTTTATCTGACAAGCCCATTGTTCTACTTGAGCACGTAACATGTAACATGACAGCTTCATTGATAGGAGTAAAATCTAAATGTTCAACCAATACTTCTTCAATAAAACCAACAGGTTCATATATTGATAGTTTTTCAATCTTACCTTTATTTTCTAGTAACATTAATTTGCATGGGCTGGTATCAATTAAAATAGGATATTTACCATCCTCGCTTAATTCTATTAATTTATTTAATAAAGAGTTTCTCGATTGATTCGCTTCTGAAAACATTCCTTTACTATTAAATGGCATGCCACAGCATTCACCAGTAAAGTCGGGGCTAATTACATCAAAACCCGCTTTTTCAATCAAAGAAAAAGTAACCTGTGTTAAAGAGCGTTGATCAGTTGCGGTAATAGATTGCCCCATACTACGACTTGCACAACTTGGAATATACACAACTTTGGGTCGAGTAGATGATTCAATACTTTTGAATAATTCAGGTTGATATTTTGCTTTTTGTGGTAGATATTTACTCCATAACGGTATCTTATTAAAAGATAACTTTCTTATAGTGCCTGTCAATCCACCCATCGCCTTACTACCTATAAGCCGATGACTAAAACCGGCAACAGCAAGTGAAGCACGCGTCATCTTTTCAACTGTTGCAAAATTATTTGCTAACGTTTTAGATACACCTTGATAGCTTTTATTTTTTTTATGACGTAATTCACGAATGAGATCGCCTGTATTAATACCCACAGGACAACGCTCAGCGCATAGCCCTGTAGCGGCACATGTTTCTATTCCTAAATACTCATATTCTTTTTCAAGCTCTGCTAATAATTCAGGATTTTCATTGGTGTCAGTAAGGCGCTTAATTTCTCGGTAATTTGTTATTCTTTGTCGCGGTGTAAAGCTTAAACCGTTTGAAGGACATACTGGTTCACAAAAACCACATTCAATACATTTATCAATAATAGGATCAGCAGGAGGTAATGCTTTCAAGTTAGTAATATGGGCATTCACATCATCGTTAATGATTACACCAGGGTTAAGCAAATTTTTTGGATCAAATAACTGCTTTATTTGCTGCATTAGTGCTAACCCATGTTCACCCCATTCAAGTTCAATAAACGGCGCCATATTACGACCAGTACCATGCTCAGCTTTTAATGACCCTTGGTAATCAACGGCAACAAGTTGGCACACATCATCCATAAATGCCTGATAACGATTAACCTCTGATTGCGTTGAAAAGTTTTGAGTGAAAACAAAGTGCAAATTACCTTCAAGAGCATGCCCAAAAATAATCGCTTCATCATAATGATATTTGTCAAAAAGTTCTTGTAAGTCAGACACTGCATTAGCAAGTCTTTCCACTGGAAAAGCTACATCTTCAATGATTACCGTTGTGCCATTTTCACGTACAGCGCCAACAGCCGGAAAAGTTCCCTTTCTTATAGCCCATAATTGGGAGTATTCGCTAGCAACATCCGTAAACTTTATTGCATTCGTTTGTTCAAAGTTAGATAAAAGAGCTTCCAACTCTGATACTTGCTCACTTAACAATTCGCTGTTAGCTGCACGTGTTTCAATTAATAAAGCACCAACATTTCCATCAAGTGTTTTAATAAAATCAGGTAAGCCATCCATTTCGCTAACTGATGCCAAGGCTCGTCTATCCATTAACTCTACAGCAGATACATTCGCATTAGCTAATGCTGATACCGCATGGCAAGTTGTTTGTATATCGGGAAAAAACACTAATGAAGAAGCACGATGTTTATGTTCAACAACTGTGTTATAAGTCACTGAAGAAATAAAGCCTAATGTGCCTTCAGAACCAATCATCAAATGTGCCAGAATATCAATTGGATCTTCAAAATCAATCAACGAGTTAATCGCATAACCCGTGGTATTTTTCAGCCTATATTTATGGCTAATTAATTGATGAAGTTTTTCATTACTTTTTGTTTTTAATGAAAGTATTTTTAGATTTTCTAATAAGGCGACATGAGATTTTTCAAATTGTATAATACTTTCTTTATCACCTGTATCAAGTACAGTGCCGTCATGTAGAGCGACACGGATACTGTCTAGAGTGTGATAACTATTCTGTGCTATACCACAACACATTCCACTAGCATTATTAGCTGCAATTCCTGCTATTTTACACGTATTGATAGAGGCAGGATCTGGACCTATTTTTCGTCCATAAGGTAGTAAATATTTATTCGCATCAGCGCCAATAACTCCTGGGCCCAATTTAATTTTAAGACCTAACTCTGTAATTTCGTGATCGCGCCAGTTAGTTGTTAACAAAATTAAGATTGACTCTGACTGTGCCTGACCAGATAGACTTGTGCCTGCAGCCCTAAAAGTCACTGCTAATTTACATAAAGCAGCTTCTCTTAAAACCCTAATGACCTCATCTTCATCATCAAGAATCAAGACCAATTGCGGTACTAATCGGTAAAAGCTTGCATCTACACCATAGGCAAGTCGTTTAGCATAGTTACTAATGACTCTTTCTTTCGGTAAAAATTGAATTAATTGCTGTGAAAAGTCATGATATTGCGGTAATAACATTACAAACTCTCTTATTAACTACTTTAATAGTTGTAGATTAAATTCTGATAGAAAACCTTGTTTTCTCAGTTATTGGTGAGTAAAAATAATTGCAGCCTAAAATAACGCGTGGGTGTTTAATCAAGGATAAACAATCACTTTCACTTAATATTCTTTCATCTACTAATCGTATTAAATTTAAGTTAAATACTATATAGGTAATTATGCGTATTTTCTCTACGTGTTTACACTTAGTTTTTACGAATAATT
>CAXIBS010000149.1:0-5641 GCA_964022585.1 uncultured Colwellia sp. | reverse complement strand
TTTTTTCAGTTTGACTTATCATGTTGTATGCTTGTATCCGAATTGCTCGATTATAAGTGGAGTTTTCAGTAAGTTTCCTGCCAGGTGAATTGTAGTATGAAAAAGTTCATTGAAGACATTGAGACAGCATGTAGCTCCTTTCCTCCTAGTTTACTTTCTACTCATTTATTACATGAACTTCCTGATGCAATTTTTCTTATAGATCCTACTTCTTCAAATATTTTATACGCAAATAAATTAGCGTATCAATCATTAGGTATGACTGAGGAAGAAGTGGTAAATCATTCTGTGATGAGCCTGCAAGAAGCAGTGGTAAATCAGCCTCAATGGAGTGAAATTGCTGAAGTAATTACACGTAAGAAAAAACCTTTTGTTTTTATTGGACGCCATCAACGTAAAGACGGTAGCTGTTTTCCTGTTGAAGTTCGTACTACTAATCTACATCATGAAGGGGTTCACCTTTTCCTCTCAGTTGCTCGTGACATTACATTTAGGCAAAAGATTGACGATGAAATGGAAGCACATAAACATAGTTTGTGGTACGCCCTTAATGAAGCCTCTGATGGACTTTGGGAATGGAATATTGCTCAAGACTCCCTCTATGTTAGCCCTAAATTAAAACAGATGAGAGGCTATGGGCCTCAAGAAGATGCATCAAAAGTGGAATTTTGGATTAACGGTATTCACCCTGATGATAAGCAGAGAGTTTTAGCTGTAATGCAGGAGCACTTGCAAGGGCGTACAGATAAATATGAGGCAAAGTATCGTTTAAGAAATCGAGCAGGACATTTTATTTGGGTTAATGACAAAGGCAAAGTTAGCCAAAGAGATGAAGAGGGAAATCCTACGGTTGTTGCAGGAATGGTACAAAACGTAACGGACTTGGTTTCTCTGCAAGAAAGGTTAGAAAACCAAGCAGCAAGAGATGAGTTAACGGGAGCCTTAAACCGGAGAGTTTGCCGTGAAATTCTTGAGCAGCAAATTACAGCCTCCCGAATAAGCGGAAAGTCTTTTGCTGTGGTTTTTATTGATATAGATTATTTTAAATCAATTAACGATCAACATGGCCATCAAGTTGGTGATGTTGTGTTAAAAGCTTTTGTAAATAAAGTTGAAGAGAACTTGAGAGAAGGCGATTTTATTTTTCGCTGGGGTGGCGAAGAGTTCTTATTACTTTTGCCGCATTTGGATGTGTCTAAACATTTTCGAGTGGCTGATAAAATCCGTAAAGCCATCGAAGATAATCTGATTGTACTTGAGGATAAAACCAAAGTTGCGATGACAATTAGTATGGGGGTTTCTAGTTATCCAGTTCATGGCTCAACAACAAGTCAATTGATTGAAAAATCTGATATCGCTATGTATAGAGCAAAAGCGAATGGTCGTAATCGAGTTGAGTTATTTAGCGAGTAACCTATTCAATTTATATCGCAATGCGCAGATACATTTTTGCTAATCAGCTAGTGCTTCCTCCATCATTTTAAAGGGTAGATATTGTTAGGTTTGCTGCTCTCTAATCTCCTGTTAATAAATTATTTTTTACCTTTTCTCGCTGTTTTACAAAATTATGAAATAGCCACTCAAACTTTCTTTAATAGCTAGATGAAATGTGGCTTATAAAAGTAACTTTATAACGAAATTAAATAATTGATAATTCAATAAAATTAGTTGCGATCTTAACAATAAGACGATAGTTTGTATAAGAGAAGAACTTAGTTCTTTAAATTCAATTGGTTATTGTTTTTGTAAATGAAGATATACAGTTGAGCAATGATTTCTTAGTTATCATAATCTTGCTGATTTTGTACGTTTTATTAAAAAAATCTTTAGGTTATACTCATTTAATGGACACCACTCGTTACATAAATAGGATGATGATGAACAAAAAAACTCTAAGTATAAAGTTACGGTTAACATTAATATCAACAATTCTTGTCACGTTTATCTTAATAGCCAAGGGAATTTATGACTATAAAGTGGTCAAATCATCATTGCTTTCTGAAGCTAACGAAAGCATTGTCTTAGCATCAGAACGATTAAAGTTAAATCTACCAGCTGCAATCTGGATGGATTTAACAGAACAAATTACTAAAATTGGCTCGTCAGAACTAAAAACACCTTATGTTCATAGCATCAAAGTAATGGATACAGAAGGTGACGTTAAGTTTTCTGAAAAGAACGAAGGCGTTAAAGGTGTAGAGTCAAAATATCCTCTAGTCTCAATTGAATACGGAGAAAAAACCGTCGTAGGCGATGTGATACTAAGTATTAATCAACAAGCTATCGATGAAAAAATTCGTGCTGCATTTATCAATATCGTCATAGGTGTTGTACTTGTGAATGTATTGTTGGTTATTATTTTATACTTTGTTATTGGAAGAGTGGTGACTAAGCCGTTAAATGAGGTTATTCAGGCGGTAACTGAAATAGCTCAAGGAGATGGAGATTTAACCAAAAGGTTAAATATTTATTCTCAAGATGAAATTGGTCAAGTTTCAGGACAAATCAATTACTTTATTGATAAAACTCAGGCAATGATTAAGGAAATAATCAATACAACTCAGTTGATAAGTGATACATCAGTTTCAGTTAAATCTGATGTTACTTCAGCCAATTCCCTCTTTGAAAAGCAACATAGTGAAATAGATATGTTTGCTGCAGCAATTACAGAAATGGCGGTAAGTACGAAAGATATTTCAGCAACATCTGAACAATCATCAACGTCAGCTTTTCAAGCAAAAGAACAAGCAAATGGAGTTGGCTCTGTTGTTAACCAGTCAATGTCATCAGTTAAAGAGTTATCTTCAGATTTAGATAATGCCGGACAAGTTATTAGTGAATTAGCAACAACTGTTGATAGTATGGTAAGTGTTACAGATGTCATTAAATCGATAGCAGATCAAACAAACCTACTAGCACTAAATGCTGCAATTGAAGCTGCGAGAGCAGGTGAACAAGGAAGAGGCTTTGCTGTTGTTGCTGATGAAGTTCGTGCGCTAGCAAGTCGAACTCAACAGAGTATAGAAGAAATTAGTAAAATGATTTCGGAGCTGTTGCAAGGCACTGGCTTAGCTGTTTCAGTTATAGAAAACAGTAAAGCGAAAGGCGAAACCACAACGGATACTATGCAAAACTCAGTTGAATTTATCTCTGATATAATTTCAGCGAGTGATAATATTAGTGATATTTCAATGCAAATAGCAACAACCGTCAAAGAGCAAAGTGATGTGACGGCGTCGTTAGATGTAAGTATTAATAGTATTGTTACTAATGGGCAAGAAAGTAACGAATTAATTAATCAAATTAATATCAAAGCGAATGAATTAAATAATAGCGTAGATGAGTTACAGTCTTTGACTAATCAATTTAAAGTTTGATGCCGTAGTAATACGATAACTTTATTTAATATTACGTGTGGGTTAAAGAAATAGCTCTTTTACTCACACAGTTGATTTCATTATTAAGTTTAAATGTACTTTAATGATGCGTACGATCTAAATTATTGTATTTTTGTAAGCGCTATATGCTTCTCTTGGAGAGAAAAATCGAATTATCTTTAGAAGTGTTTTTTGGCTTAACTCTTGTTGCTTTTGTTGCTGGCTTTATTAGCTCTATTGCTGGAGCTGGTGGAGCCATTGTTTTACCCGTTTTGCTATGGGTAGGGCTTCCACCACTAAATGCATTAGCGACTAATAAGTTTCAAAGTGTCTTTGGTACATTATCGTCCACCATCAATTTTTTCCGCAAAGGCTATATTGATTTACCTGCCTTAATTCCTGCACTTTGTTATGCATTTATTGGCTCGTTATTAGGTACTTATTTTGTGCAGCAAATGTCCACAGATTTCCTATCACTAATAATGCCTTATTTACTTATCCTTTTAGCATTCTATATGCTGTTCTCTCCAACTATTACAGACAAAGACGTATCAGAAAAAATGCCAGCGAAAGTGTTTGCTCCTGTGATTGGTGGTGGAATTGGACTATATGGCGGCTTTTTTGGACCCGGTATGGGTTCCTTTTTCGCTGTTGCATTTGCTTCTTTACAGGGATTTAATATGCGTAAAGCAACAGCGTTTACTAAGCCTTTGGTACTTATTGTTAATACCACATCTATGTTTATTTTTTTATTAGGTGGGCACATTATTTGGGGACTGGCTATTACAATGGCTTTATCTCAAATAGTTGGTGCTCGTTTAGGTTCTAATTTGGTCATTTCTCGAGGTACAAGGTTGATTAAACCAATGATTGTGTTAATGACTTTAGCAATTGCAATTAAATTAATTATAGAATAATGACTTCTAAATATTTGATATTTAAGATGTAAAATAACATTTATACATGTTTTTACTTTGGTTTGTTATTTTATATGGTCTTTGAAGCCACTCTCCAATCGTTATTAATCGGTTGAATATACTCATACTCACTTTTTCTATTTTATTGAAAAATAGATGAAAGTATACTTCATCCACTTTACTTGCCGTTATTATCGTATAAACTTTAATTGTATAATTCTTAAAATGTTTCAAAAAGCTAGATAACATCAAAGTATTTTGTCTCTAAATCACTTAGGGTCTTGATAAATGATTAGGTTTACGCAAAATCGCTTTAAATTTTAATAGGTATCATATGAATTTACTCAATAATTTAGTGTTTAAACAAAAATTAATATTACTGGTATTGATTCCACTTTTGGCAACGCTGTATTTTAGTTTGAATCATATAAACATATTAACCATTAAAAAGTCGCAACTTGAAGACATTCAAGAATTGATCGTATTAACTGTTGCTAATAATGCGCTTGTGCATGAACTACAAAAAGAGCGTGGTGCCACTGCTGTTTATCTAGGTAGCAATGGTAGTAAATTTTCAAATGAATTAAAAAATCAGCGTCACCTTACCAATAAAGCACATACTAATTTAAAAGAGAAATTAGCTACATTTTCTTCTGATAATAACAGCGTAAATACTATTCTTGTAAAAATTCAAAATAGTTTAATGAACTTAACTAGTATCCGATCACGTTCAGATAACTTTTCAATTCCAATGGGTGAAGCGATTAGTTATTACACCGCACAAAACCACATGATGCTAAGTTTAACTAGTTACCTTTCTGATCATAGCCCTACAGAGGTCGTTGGTGATGCAATAGCGTACTATGTATTTTTAGAAGCTAAAGAAAGAGCAGGTATAGAACGTGCTATTGCGAGTGGTGGCTTTGCAAATGATATGTTTACGCAATTTAATAAATTTATCAGTTTAGTGGCGATTCAGAATAATTACTTAGAGCAATTTAGTGCTAAAGCCTCTGCTCAAACGTTAAGTGCTTATCAAAGTATACTAACCAATAAAGCCGTAATTGAAGTTAACCGAATGAGAGATGTGGCAGTTTCGGTTGGCCAAAATGGCCCTTTTGGTATAGATGCAGCAGTTTGGTTTAAAAGTGCTACTGAGCGTATTAACTTGTTAAAGAATGTTGAGAACTTAATTGCGGATGAATTTACTGCAGATATCAATAAGCTGCATAGCCAAGCAAGCAAGAACGTTATTATTGATTTAGTGATTATTAGTTTAACTTTTATTTTGACAACTTTTCTAATTTATATCATTTTGACAAACTTGATTAAGCAATTAAAAGAAAT
>CAXIBS010000148.1:0-5667 GCA_964022585.1 uncultured Colwellia sp. | reverse complement strand
GGCGTGACGACGAATCTCAGCAGTTAGGGTATATCCATCCATTTCTGGCATTTCAATATCAGAAACCATCAAGGCGACTTTTTCTGTAATACTATTTTCACAAGTTTCACTAATTGCCAGTAACTGTTCTAAAGCATCCTGGCCATTTTTTGCCAAAACCATCTTTATACCTAGTGGCTCTAGTGCGCGTTTAACTTGATTTCTAGCAACGGTTGAATCATCAGCAATCATAACCAATCGCTCACCTAACTCTTCACCTACACTTTCATCAACCACATCTTCACTTAATTCAGTAGAAACTGGGCTAATTTCATTTAAGATTTTCTCAACATCTAAAATAGAAACCATTTCTTTATCTATTTCAGTTACGGCGGTTAAATAACTAGATTTACCAGCACCTTCAGGTGGGGGCATCATATCTTTCCAGCTAAGCGTCACAATACGCTCAACCCCAGCTACAAGAAAACCTTGCACACTTCGGTTATACTCCGCAATGATAATAAAAGAATCGTCTGTTTGAGTAATAGCAGGACCGCCAATGGCCTTACTCAAATCAATAACAGAGATAGTTTGCCCTCGAATATGAGCTATTCCTTTTATAAATCCATCTTGGTTAGGCAACGATGTGAGTCTAGGGCACTGTAAAACTTCTCTCACTTTAAAAACATTTATGCCAAAGCGTTGTCGACCAACCAACTTAAAGAGTAATAGTTCTAGTCTATTTTGACCAACAAGTTGTGTTCGTTGGTTAACTGAATCTAATATACCTGCCATAACAACCTCATTTAAATCGATGTTCCATTCTTAATGCTAGCCTTGTTTATAAGCAAAAAGGCACAATTCTTGATATGTTTACTATAAAGCTGAATTAAGTGTCAATAAAGTGATAAATCACCTAACAACCACTTTAATAACTACTTAATAAAATTAGAATTAAGCAGATATGTCATAAAGCTGACATATCCACGACTATGCTACCTTAATTTAAGCATAGTTGAGTATTTGAATTTACCTAAAGATAAACTATAAAAACTATGCACCAAATTAAACTTTATTCTATCACCCTATGTTTAACTGTATTGTTTACCTTTACAAGTCATAGTACTACTTGGGATAAAGCTTATATTGAGACTTTTGCTAAAAAATATCTCGAAGAAAAAATAGTACCACCCGTAGGAGGGAAAATATCGATTAGTATCGCTAATATTGATCCAAGAATAACAATTAAGCCTTGCCAACAGAAACTATCAGCAAATATACCTGAAAATACCAGTAGTAGGAATGTAAATGTTAAAATATCTTGTGCTGACTCAAAGCCATGGCAAATATATCTCCCTGCTAAAATAGAAAAAACTTTTGCCGTTGTCATTGCAACTGTAACACTTGAGAAAGGAACAACATTATCTAAAGACAATATCAATGTTGAGTATTTGGCAAGTAATCGAATTAGAGGTAAAAAATTTACAGATATGGCTGCTATACTAGGCAGTAAAACAGAAAAAAGAATAGCTAAAGGTCGAGTCATTAATACAAAGAATGTATGCCTAGTTTGTAAAGGTGATTCTGTTACTATCACGGCAAAGTCATCAAACTTTATGATTAAGACTCAAGGTATCGCTTTAAATTCTGGTAATGTAAATAAACAGATCAGAGTAAAGAATACTCGCTCAGGTAATATAATTAGAGCCAAAGTTACCGCTACCAATCAAGTCGCTATTCACTTATAATTTTATTTGTATTTTTTACTTAAGTTATTTAAATATTTGCCGATATAATCTTACAAGAAGATTTAAAAATTAAATTTTGCCGCAGGGTAATATTATGACTATAAATATCAACAACTTGAACAAGCAAGTTCAAGTAAGCCAAAATAAACAAACACAAATACAGCAGCAGTCGGCTCAATCTACTGGTGCACAAACAAAATCAGTCAATCAAGATTCTGTTTCTCTTACTCCGCAGGCTCAACAATTGAGTGGGCTACAGAAAAAAGCTAATGATGCACCAAGTGTTGATCAAAAAAAGGTTGATGAATTGAAAAAAGCAATAACTGCTGGGGACTATAAAGTTGATCCACAGAAGCTTGCAGCAAGCATTGCTAATTTTGAGTTTGATTTAATTTGAAATAAGTGACCTACTAGGTGATAATTATTTCACTTTATTGTAATAGTGTTATTACCAAAAGGCGTCATTATGTCTGCTTCAGCCCAATCAAAAGAATTATTTGCCCAACAATTTGCTCAATTGCAAGAGCTTGAGCAAATAATTGCTGATGAAAAACTTGTATTACAGCAGCACCAACCTGATGCCCTATTAGAAATTAGTAACAAGAAAAATAAACTTTTAGTTGCTATTCAAACCTTAGATCAACAAATAAGTGTTAACCAAAGCTTTGCTCAAGACAAAGCTGCAGGTTTTCTTACACAAGAATTAGCAGATATTGAAAACCTGCTAAAACGCTGCCAGCAAAAAAACCATATTAACGGTCAAATTATTGCGCAATCACAGTTAGCTGTTGAGCGTATGAAAACTAGCTTATTAGAAAGCCATAATAAAACATCTGTCACTTATGACAATAAAGGTAAAAAGAATGGTGGTTTAAGCAGTATAGGATTAAAAGCATAACTAGGCTTTTTGCTTATACAAACTTAAAGCCCGTTATTAACAAGTTATGGAGGTTTGTATTTCACTATATTGAATCTACAATAAGGTTCTACCCTGACTAAACAATAAAGTGATAATAATTAAAAGTACTTGACGTCTTTGATTTCTTTGCGGTTCAAACTTGCCTGATATATTTCATATACATCTTTAAAGTCTAATTGTAGTTCGGTGGTGTAAGTATCACCAACAGGATAACTTTTGACAACTTTAGCACCTCGAATCAAACCCTGTACCGACGCAGCCAATTGCTGATTACTGATTAACATATCTGCCATCGTTGTTTTACTATTAACTTGCTGACCATAAACTTGTTCTGCAAGTTCAACATAAGCGGCAATTTTTGACGCTTTAATGGCCATTAGCATCCGTTGAGTTTCATGCTTTGATTTTTGTAAACTAATTGGCGCATAGCCAATACCTCTAATGATTGGATAAGCTTCTGGCTCAACAGCTTGCCACTGAACATGCTTGTCTAATACTGATGAACAAGCAGAAATAGTCAATAAGCTAACTGTTATAAATAGAATTTTGATTAATGTATTTTTCATATTAAAACCTAATATATAAAACCCAACAAAGTAGTTAAACAATATAGCCATTTAATTATTATTAATTATGAATTTCAACCGCACGTTGATTCTCAATCAACATTGCATCACTGCGAATAATCATTCCATCTTTCATTTTAACATTCTCACTATGGTTTTTTTCTTCACCTAGTGCCCATTTAGGAATGAAAGATTGCGCTGTAGCAACCACTACTCGTGATTGAATGCCTATCATTCGAGCATTAACAAGAATTCCATCTTCTTGTTCCATCATTGTTCCCGCTACTACATAGTCAATAATCTGACGTTCAGGTAACTCTTTCCAATCGCGACTAAAAATATAATCACCTTCTTTAGTAACTCGAATATGACCTGTCGTTTTAAAATCAATAACGACTAAACCATGGCGTTGTAGTTCATGAACAAAGTTTTCAGCTATTTGATTTCCTAGCCAATTTGTCGATTCAAGATCCTTAAGATTAACAAAAGACGCAATAGCAACCGGTGTTTTAGCATTTACAAAAGCACTACTTTCAAGCATTTGATACGCAAGGCCTTTAACTACATCATTAATCGCATGTTTTGGTAGGTTAAAGCTATCTATCTCACCTTTAGCAACTTGCATTGATTTATAGAAATTATCGTCTTCTTCTTCCATTAAGCTACTGCAAGATAAAAGCGTTGGTAAAATTAATGGTATAAGCCACTGTTTCATGGTGTTCCCCTGTAAATCAGCGATTATGCTACATACAATTGATGTACCTACACTGATAGTTCTATTTCTTAGAGCATCTATTGAAAACAATGCACATTTCAAGCCAAGTAGTACTGGCTTCATTTATATTAAAAGAAAATAGCAGGCACACTTCGTGCATAACCAAGAAGTAAAGATATTATGTTTGTTATATATCCTATAGCTAATTTGCTTTTATGAGAGAATTTATGCGCAATATTACCAAAGCACTTGCCTTAATTATTAGTCTAACTTTAACTACTTTTACTTCTAATGCCCAGTGGTATGAAGCACAAGGCCATGCTTCTATCGACCGAGATACAGTAGAGATCGCACGCACTAAAGCGATGGAAAACGCATTAAAAAAAGCACTACTTGTTGCTGGCGCTAGTGTTTCAAGTATTCAGCAAGTTGTTAATGGTTTACTAACTCAAGATCAACTAAGTATTCGAGCCAGTGGAAGCGTAAACTCTATCGAACTTATTGATGAAATACATAGCAATAATGTAATAAGTGTAACAATACGAGCTGATATTTTTCCACAAGAGAAAAAATGTTTCGCGCTAGATTTTAAAAAATCTATATTGTTAACAAAAAGCCACTTAAAACACCGAGAGCATGCAAACATTGGAAATATTTATCAATTAGACTCAGCAATAATTAGACTACTTAATAAGAAGTTACAATTACAAAGTAGTTATAGTGCAAGTAAAGCATTATTAAAAAGCTCGACTCAATTCTCTCGTTTAAATGCTAGCTTTAATGAAGAGAAAATTAAACAACTTGCAATTTCACTAGCTGACACAACCGATAGTCAATATATACTTTTTAGTGAAATTAATGATATTTCTTTTGAACAACAACGAAGTAACAGCTGGAAAATTTGGGAGCAAGGCACCTACCCCAGAAACTTTGATTTTACTCTTTATTTATATAGTGGCGTAAATGGAGAATTAATTTGGCAAGAAAACTATCAAAACACTGATATTTGGGACTTTAATAAACGAAAAAGTATTGATGTAAATAGTAGCGTTTTTTGGCAAAGTGAATATGGCAATATGATAAGTTCGCTACTTGATCGTATGGTAAGTGATATTGATGAAAATATTATGTGTGAACCAAGTGAAGGAAAAATACTACAAGTAAAAGGGAGCCAAATAATGATCAATTTAGGCCGTCATCACGGCGTAAAAATTGGAGATGAATTTTCTCTTTTACATAGTAATAACTTTACAAATACTCAAGGTAAAACCTACGCTGGTTTTAATGTAAGCCCCTTTAAAGTTAAAGTAACTAAAGTAACAAAACAAAGTGCTACGGCAACAACTGTAGATAATAATTTATTAGGAAATATTCAAATAAATGATTTAGCAGTACGTTATTAGCTCACACATAATAAAACTTAACTTTATTATGCTAAAACAATATAATAACTAAAATTTTATCCTGTATTTATATTTACTGGATATTGATGCCCTTGTAGCTCAGCTGGATAGAGCAAGCGCCTCCTAAGCGCTAGGTCGGAAGTTCGAATCTTCTCAAGGGCGCCATAAACACATTCAAGAACACTCAATAAAGAATACTTTCCCCATAAAAAACAATAAAATAGAGCTTTCCTAGTATCATTAACGATTATTAACGGTTTATTAAATACACAAATTTTAGTAACATCCATTGTAACACCAGCTCACTTTTCACTAAGGTAGTGTTACTAAAATGGCT
>CAXIBS010000147.1:0-5674 GCA_964022585.1 uncultured Colwellia sp. | reverse complement strand
TTTTAAAATGATTTATAATAGCTGTTTGTTGATATATAATATCTTTAAACTCTTCATCGCTATATTCAGGACGAGCGACACAAACAATACGACTTGCCTTATTGATAAGTCCACGTACTTCTAATTGATATAAAGCGGGTAACAACTTACGGCGTGATAAATCACCTAAAGCACCAAAAATAATAATTTCACTCGTAAGCTGACAATCTAAGTCATTCATACAATATTTGACCTTTTTAACATTAGCACTGAAAAAATTTAACTATTTAATCTAATTACCAAGCTTCTCTATGCACTTTAGCGTTGTAGTAAACCTTCATAAATTCCTACACGACAAACTACAGCTAACATAAAATAATAGAATAGCCTTTGCTATATAACTTAACACCTACAAGCAATAAACTTAATAATTAGTCATTATTGTATTATGTTCCGCTGAAAAATTCGATTGGTTCAATTAATAAAATGATTAGTATTGAGTGCTTAGCGAATAGTGCTCCTTATGTTAATATTCTTATACGTTAAATTAGTAATGTAGAAATTGAACAGTATAAGTTTACAGGAGTATTTTAGCCTTACAGTATCAGGAAAACCAAAACTATAGAGTAAGCGCTCATTTTACTTGTATATTTACTCAATAAACCTCCTTTTAATTTATATACTTCTACAGTTTACAAGGCTATAAAGTCACAATTTTCATTAAGATAAAAAGTGTAGTGACACATTAATGTAATGTATAAATGATATAAGTAGACACAAACAAAAGATAATTGTAGTCAAGATAATATATCAACCAACTCATACACTTGTTAAAACGACATTCAAGTAAAAAACAAAATAACTATTCCCGTAAACATTACGAACAGAAAGTTAAAAGCATTTAAAAAATATAAGGATTAACATGCCTAGAAGAACGAAAATTGTTGCCACCCTTGGACCGGCAACTGATGAAAGAGCAAAATTGAAATCAGTACTTGCTGCTGGCGTGAATGTAGTGAGATTAAATTTTTCTCATGGTGTTCCACAAGATCACATTGACAGAGCTAATAATGTTCGTGAAGTAGCTAAAGAATTGGGTATTTATGTTGGTATTTTAGGAGATTTACAAGGACCTAAAATTCGCATATCAACATTCAAAGATGGCCCTATTAACTTAGCAATAGGTGATAAATTTGAACTTGATGCTGAACTCGGTAAAGGCTTAGGTTGCCAAGAAAAAGTTGGTATCGATTATAAAAAGCTAGTTCAAGATGTTAATACTGATGACATTTTATTACTTGATGATGGCCGTGTTCAATTAAAAGTATTATCTACTTCTAATACAGCAGTTTTTACTGAGGTAACGGTAGGTGGTCCATTATCAAATAATAAAGGAATTAATCGCCAAGGCGGAGGATTAACAGCTCCTGCATTAACGACTAAAGATAAAGAAGATATCAAGCTTGCCGCTAAAATCAAAGTCGACTTCCTAGCAGTTTCTTTTCCACGAGATGCTGCAGATATGCGAGAAGCACGACTTCTAGCTCAAGAAGCAGGTTGTGATACACGTTTAGTATCTAAAATTGAGCGTGCAGAAGCGGTAAATGATGACAAAGTACTCGATGAAATTATTTTAGCGTCTGATGTTGTTATGGTTGCCCGCGGTGATTTAGGGGTTGAAATTGGTGATGCTGAACTTGTAGGTAAGCAAAAGCATATTATTGCCCGTTCACGCCAATTAAATCGAATTGTGATAACTGCTACACAAATGATGGAGACCATGATAGAGCAACCAATGCCTACACGTGCTGAAGTAATGGATGTGGCTAATGCAGTATTAGATGGTACTGATGCTGTTATGCTAAGTGCTGAAACGGCTGCAGGTAAGTATCCAGTTGAAACTGTTACAGCAATGGCTGATGTTTGTGCGGGTGCAGAAAAACACCGTTCAGTTAATATTTCAAATCACAGAATGGATTTAACCTTTAGTGAAGTATCTGAAACAATTGCAATATCTGCAATGTATGCTGCGAATCATTTAGAGGGTGTACAAGCAATTATTGCGTTAACTGAATCAGGGCAAACGAGTAAAATCATGTCACGTATTACTTCTGGTTTACCTATTTATTCTCTGTCTCGCCATGCAAGAACATTAAATAAAACCGCTATATACCGCGGTGTTTATCCAGTAGCTTTTGACTCAAAGCAAAGCACTAATGCTAGCTTAGATAATGATATACTAAAAGCTGTATGCCAAAAGGCTAAATTAAAAGTTGGGGATAAAGTAATCGTTACCCATGGTGACTTAATGGAAACGGTTGGTGCTTCAAACACACTTAAAGTGTTAATTATCACTAAAAAACATTTAAGTTAGATAAATGTAAATAACGAATATCAAATAATTGATATTCGTTATTTACAATCTTTAATCTAATTCTTCTATTGCGATACCTACTAGGTAGCAGCCTTCACATTCTTCTCCAACACGTACAACTTTACCTCGAATATCTAGTGCAGGAACAAGATCAGATGCCGAATCAATTTTGATTTTAACATGAGTAGATATAGCCAACGGATGCTCTAATTCGATAGCCATTCCCGTAGCACTCAGATCACGACAAGTTGCTGTTAATTGGCTATTGGCTTCATCATCAATAATTGTAACCATGACTTCACTATTTAACATCATACGATAAAAATCACGTTTATCATCAAAATTCATAATCTAGACTCCAATAAAATTTAACTATTTAAATACAATTATTATAGGGTAAGTTCTTTTACATTATAAAATTAAAACAGTGTCGTTATTTATACGTAGCTTAGCACTTTGTGTCAAATATCTATGAAAAACTTTTCAAGTGATTAATTATTCGCTTTAATGATATAGGTTTTGCTGTACCTAAGTTTTGAGCAAAAAGAGAAATTCTCAACTCTTCAATCATCCATTTCGTTGCTAAAATATCCTGCGCTATCGGCTTATCCTTACGTTGTGTTGACAGCACGCTATTGTATTTATCAACCGCTTTATTTACTTCAATTAATTTCAATCTATCTTGATTAGGATCTATTGGCAGTTTTTCTAAGCGACGTAATATCCCCTTTAAATAGCGAATAATATCATCTAACTTTTCAATACCAGAAGCACTGACAAAACCTTTAAAAACTAACAGTTCACTCTGCTGTTTAATATCACCATGAGACTGAATAACATTAAGGGCAACGCTTCCCTTTAACTTTTTAGCGATATCATGTCGTAAGCTTAATGCTTGCTCAACTTTAATTGCAGCCTTTAACACTGAGTCTGAAATTTCTGCACGCACAAAATCTTTAACTAACACGAAATCATGTTCAGTACGTGGAATATGATCTAGCTGATTTGCTTGTAAATGTTGTTTAACCAAGAAAACACACGCACCATGAATACAATCTTGCAACAAGTCAGCAATTGAGCCAAACGGGTTGAAGTACAAACCCAACTTAGCCTTATTAGGTAACTTTTCTTGTAAATATTTTAAAGGCGATGGTATGTTTAATAATATTAATCGGCTAATACCTATAAGCATGGCTTGTTCAGCATGCTCCTCCTGTTCAAACAACTCTATAGAGACAGTGGCATTATGATCAACTAAAGCAGGAAAGGCTTTAATTGTGATATTTGCGACCTTTTTCTCGTAGCTTTGTGCTAAATTTCCAAAGTCCCACTGTGTTAATTTACTTTTTTCAATACCTTTTTCTGCGACTTGCTTAATAGAAGCTTTCACTTTACCCTGCAAATTTGATTTTAATAAATTAAGATCACGCCCTTGTTTTAATAACTGCCCTTTTTCATTAACAATTTGAAAATTCATCGTTAAGTGCAATGGTAACTCAACATTTTGCCAAGCATCTTCAGGTAATCTAACGCCGGTCATTCTTAGTAGCTGCTTTGCTAAGGCATCAACAAGATTACCTTGAGCCTCATTCATATTAGCTAAACAAGCTTGTGCATAATTAGGAGCAGGAACAAAGTTACGACGTAGCGCTTTTGGTAAAGCCTTAATTAATGCTACAACTAAATCATAACGAAGTGCAGGAATTAACCAATCAAAACCAACATCCTGACATTGGTTTAACATGCTAATAGGTATTATAACGCTAATGCCATCATCTATATCTCCGGGACTAAAGTGATAAGTTAATGGCAAAGTTAGGTTATCTTGCTGCCAAGCATCAGGGTATTCCTTGGCCGATAATTCATTAGAAGACTCGTTAAGTAAAAACTCTTTAGTAAAGTTAAGTAACTGAGCATTCTTTTGTTTCGATTTCTTCCACCACGCTAGAAAACTGCGCTGACAAATTACAGTGTCTGGCAGTTTATCGGCATAAAAGTCCACAAGCTGTTGTTCATCAATAAGGAAATCTTTTCGACGAGCTTTTTGCTCTAATGCTTCAATACTTGCGACTAACTCTTGGTTTTTTGATAGAAATTTTTCTTTAATGAAACAATCACCATTAACCAGTGCTTCACGGATAAAAAGCTCCCTACAAGTATGTGGCTCTATTTTATTAAAATTAACTTTACGTTTAGTGACAATGCTTAAGCCGTATAAACTCACCTGTTCAAAGGCCATTACAGCCCCTTGTTTTTTCTCCCAATGAGGTTCACTGTAGCTTCTCTTTAATAGGTGTTCAGCTAAAGGCTCTATCCAAAGTGGATCAATACGGGCATTCATTCGTGCAAACAAACGGCTTGTTTCAACGAGTTCAGCTGACATTAACCATTTTGGTGGCTTTTTCGATAATGCCGAACCTGGAAATACAAAAAACTTACTACCACGGGCACCTTTAAATTCTCTATTTTCATCTTGTTGACCCAAGTGACTTAAAAGGCCAGAAAGAAGTGCTTGATGTACAGGAATCAAACTTGTGGGAATAGTTGTCTCTTGCTTTTTCTGATTATTATCAGCTAATTCTGTTACAGAAAAGTGATAGTCAACCGAGGTCAGCGAAACCTTTTGCTCTTTTAAGGTTAATTTAAGCTGGCTAAAAATGTCCTGCCACTCACGTATACGTATATAAGATAAAAACTCTCGTTGGCACAGTTTCCTAAAATGGTTTTGCGATAAGCTCTTTTGCTGCTCACTAACATACTGCCATAAGTTTAACAGGCTAATAAAGTCTGATTGTTTATCTTTAAAGCGATTATGCTTTTCATCCGCAGCTTGTTGCTTTTCGTGAGGTCTTTCTCGGGGATCTTGAATGCTTAAAGCACTTACAATAATCAATACTTGTTCAACACAGCCTAAATCAATCGCTGTTAACACCATTTTTGCTAAACGAGGATCGATAGCAAATTTAGATAACAACCGCCCTGATTTGGTTAATTTAGTATGATTATTATTACGGTTAAGCGTGTTATCAACCGCCGCTAATTCTTCTAATAATTTTACGCCATCATTAATATTTCTGTTATCTGGAGGCTCAACAAAAGGAAAATTACCAATTTCACCCAAGTCTAATGCCAGCATTTGTAAAATGACGGTTGCTAAATTAGTACGTAATATTTCAGGATCTGTAAATTCAGGCCTATTTAAATAATCATCTTCACTATACAAACGTATACAAATACCTGAAGACACACGACCACAACGGCCAGAACGTTGATTAGCACTAGCTTGCGAGACAGCTTCAATTGGCAATCGTTGTACTTTTG
>CAXIBS010000146.1:0-5678 GCA_964022585.1 uncultured Colwellia sp. | reverse complement strand
AACCGCTGTTTTGGTATACCACCAGTGGATGAAAATCTTTCACAAGAACACGATGGCTGTTATGAAAGAGCCCAATTAATTGAAAAAGCAGTGCAAGAAGTCAACCCTGAAGTGGTGATCGATCTTCACAATGCTGCCAGCCCTTGCCCTACTTTTGCTGTTAGCTCTGTTATAACGCCAGATACCATTTCTATAGCATCATTATTCTGCCAAACCATCATACTATCAGGCTTACAACTGGGTTCATTACTTGAGCAAAAATTCTCTTGCCCTACCATTACTATAGAGTGTGGTGGCCGCATTGATGAGCAAGCGCATGAAGTAGCTTATGCGGGCATAAATCATATAGCAAAATGTGAAAGAATTGATGGTATTCGTCAAGAGAAAAATATTGAGATTATATACCTACCACTAAGATTAAAAGTGAAAGAAGGCGTTAACTTATCTTATGCTTCTCATGATGAAGGCCACAGTGGTGTAACCCTTAAACAAAATATTGACTGTTTTAATTTTGGGGGAGCTAATCAAGATGAAATGATTGGTTGGATTGATGGTAACGGTCTTGAAAACCTAGAGCTAATTAACAAACACGAATGTAATATTATTGATGAGTATTTTTATATCAGAGAAAATCAGCTTGTTTGTAAACAAAATTTACGTCTGTTTAAAGCTACATCAAACAAACAAATTGCTTTAGATGACTGCTTATTCTATGTGGTAAAACAAGTGAATAATAGAATTTAGTTATAATTAGTTAAAGATTACAAGTTGTAAATAACCTTTGATTGATTAACAGAAAGCTCTGAAAATTCTAATGAACTAATATACTGCTTACTAGCAAGATCTGCACCTCCCTTTGTTGAGGCATGTACTCTTGCTAGCGCATCTCCTTTAGTGACATAAGTACCAACAGGTAAAATAGCATCAAAGCCAACACTATGATCTACTGATTGCTCATTACTTGTTCTTCCCCCGCCTAAGCCAACAATAGACAAACCTACATCTCGTGTTTGCATTGCGCAAATGTATCCATCACATGGTGCTAGTATATCGCTAATAACATTAGCCTTATTCATCGAGCGCCATGGGTTTTCTAATAAGTCACTTGGCCCTCCAAGCGCATGAATCATTTTACTAAAAATTTCAGCCGCTTTTCCTGAGGCTAACGCTTGCTCAATTTTTAGGTTGGCACTTTTATCATCTTCTGCTAATTGACTATTAATTAACATGGCTTTTGCTAAGCTAACAACAACTTCATGCAATCTAGGTTCACAAAACTCGCCTGTTAAATACCTCACGGTTTCTTCTATTTCTAACGCATTGCCTGCTGCGGTTCCTAAAACTTGGTTCATATCTGTGATAATAGCTTGAGTATTCACACCAGCCCCATTTGCTACAGTGGTAATGCTTTGTGCTAATTCGTTTGCCTGGTTTAAGTTGGTCATTTGAGCGCCGTTACCAACCTTGATATCCATTACTAATATATCTAAACCCGCGGCTAATTTCTTTGATAAAATAGAAGCTGTTATTAACGGAATTGAAGCAACTGTAGCTGTAATATCTCGTATAGCATATAAACGTCTATCAGCTGGTGCTAACTCAGGGGTTTGTGAAATGATAGCCATACCTAAATCAGCAACTGTACGTTTGAATTGTTCTAACTTTGGCTGTACGTTAAAACCAGCTATACTTTCTAGTTTGTCAGCGGTGCCACCAGTATGACCAAGGCCTCTACCTGAGATCATCGGCACATATCCACCACATGCAGCAACAATTGCCGCGAGCATAAAACTAACTTTATCACCAACGCCACCAGTAGAATGTTTATCAACTATAGGTCCATTCACAAGTAAACCATTTGTATTCTTAACATTATCCCAAGAAAGTACTGTACCTGACTTCATCATGGCTGTTGTTAAATAGACAGTTTCTTCTTTATTTAGCCCTTGTTGAAAGATAGCCATCGCCATTGCGCCTACTTGTGCATCATTAAAATTTCCAGAGAGTAAACCATCAACAAAGATAGCAATATCAACCTCAGTCAGTACTTGCCCATTACATTTTTTAGCGATAATTTTTTGAGGTAAAATCATATTAAAAATCCTTGATACATAAACGGCTTACTTTTAGGTTAGGCTGAGCAGGTCAAAAAATAGCATTAGCATAGATACTAAATTATTAAGAGATAAAGCCTTTGTTACTAACACATTGATAAATCGAAATTGATATTAGTTTGTTTGATTAAATAAACTATCAGGTGTAAAAGCGTCAGGCAATAATTGTTCTACTGTCCACTTTTTCTGTTCATTAAGATGGTTTACTGCCATCACCTCAGCATTTTGTGGAAAGAACTCGCTGATTACTTGCCTACATGCGCCACAAGGTGGAGTTAGCTTTTCTTGTGCAGTATAAATAACCAAGGCACGATAAGTAACACGTGCATTATCCTCATTTTCAATAACACCCTGTGCAATACAGTTTCGTTCAGCACATATAGTTAAACCATAAGAGGCGTTTTCAACATTACATCCCCGCACTATTTTATTATCATTAGTTAATGCAGCAGCCCCTACATGAAAGTTGCTGTACGGGGCATAAGCTTTAGTTGAGGAAATTTCAGCTGCTTTCGATAAATCAAGCCATTGCTTATCACTTATATTAGTGCTTTTAAACGACATAGACTTCCTTAATCAAATAAGAAAAAAACCGTGAGATTAATCACGGTTTTTTAGGTACAAGTTAACTTAATTAAAAGTCGTACTTAACGCCAATACGTACTTCCCATAACGATGGATCCGTTACGCGACTTGAAGAAGACGGGTTACTAAATTCATTATAAGAATATTTTCCATCGTCTGTAACAGTAGCCGTCACTGCGCCTTGTAAGAAGTCTCCTTCTTTAAGAACGCCCCAATCGTCATTTAACATATTACCAATATTTTCAACAACAAGATAAGCACTACCTTTATGTCCATCCATAAAGCCTTTAAATTCTTGCTCTACGCGAACATCAAACTTAGTCCACCACTTACCTTCTAGCTCATTTCTATCGATTATTTGACCGCGTGTTAATCCTTCTGCAGTAATAAAGTCATTAAAAGCTTGTTGATCAAAATCGTCACCATAAACCACTTTAGAGTCATTTACTGTTGGTACATAAAGTAATTGACGATCTGCATCATTAAAGCCTAAACCACGAGAGTTACTAGAGAAACTATAGGTATATGGGCTGCCCTGATTCGCTTGCCCAAATAAGCTAAAGTTTGTTTGGTAACCACTGAAAAACTCATGGCTATACGTTAAATTTAACGTGAAACGATGCGGTATTTCATAATTTGAGGCTGCTAGCTGCGGATTTTCAGGATCTGATACTGCAATTCTGTGATAGTTAGAAAATGCTACTGAGCTTGTCATTGGATGAACATCTTTCGCATCGGTATAAGCATATGATGCAGAGAAAGCAAAGCCATTATCATATTCTTTACTAACCGCAAACGATAGAATTGATGATTTAGCATCAGTTCCTTTAACATTAGTTAATAAAAAGTCAGAATTACGACTATGATTAACACTATCATAAACAGGTCGACCATCTGGAGCCGTTCCCACCACATCATCAGCTAAGTTACTGATAACAGCAGAGTCTTGTTTTTCAGTACGTAAAAAGTCTGCTGTTAGTACATATTCATCTTCAGTAACATAGGTTAAGCCTAGTGAATATTTCCACTCAGAAGGTAGTTTAAAATTTGGGTCCGTAACATTTGTACTTGAGTCTGCTGAACCACTACCTATCTCATTGATGAGTGATACTGGGATATCATACCCTGGCTGTCCTGATCCATTAAAAGCGATAGCATCATCACCCAGTATTTGAACATCTTTAACTGAGTCTTGAATATTACGAACACCATCATTTGAGTAGCTATTTGAAATCCAAACATTTGGATTACCGCCAGAATATAAACCGAAACCACCGCGAATTTCTAATTGATCTGTCGCTGTCCAGTTAAAGCCAAAGCGAGGTTGAATTAGATCTACGCCATCAAGATTTTGTGCATTTGAAAAACCATATCTGTCTTCAAAGTTTTGATTGTGAGTCGGTTTATCATCACTAGTATACCAGTCATAGCGTAAGCCTGCTGTGATGGTTATATCATAATCTGTTAGATCAAACTTATCTTGAAAATAAACAGTATTTAATGCGTATTTAAATTCACCGGCAGCATCATCAGGGTTATGTGAATTAGCATTACCATAGTAAACATCATCAGCTAAACCAGATTCAAAATCTTCAATATTATTAAAACGTGTTTCGGTTTGACTATGCTGAACAAACAAATTAAATACGTCTAACTCTTCACGTTCATAACCAATCAAGGTAATAGGTACCTGCTATTTTTAAAGAAAAATTTTCGTATTTTAGTTTATTTGATTGGCGTGAATCATCTGGCCCAATATATACATCTACATCCTTGCCACGATCGGCGCCTACTTTTTCAATTCTAAACTCGCCAAAACCACTGGCTTGATCTAGAGAAATTTGACGATTATCTAACTCTGAGTATCCAATACGAATTTCTGAGGAGAGATTATCTGTCCAATTTGAATATAATGATGAAACGTAAGAAGTAAATTCAGCACCTCGTTCATAAAAATGATTTGACAAAGATAAACGTGTTGAGCCTTCGTCTGATTGGTCTACTTCAAAACCATCATTATAGTTATAAACAAAGTTTAATCGATGAATATCATTAATATTCCAATCTAGTTTAACTAAAATCTTCTCGTCTTCAACAGGAATACTAGGTACTAAAGTACCTGGATCATAGTTATATTTATCTTTAGATATTTCAATTATTTTATCAATATCACTTTGAATTACAGCACCATTATCAAATGCAGAGTATTGCATTATTTGAGCGCCATCTAACTTTTCATAAGCAGCAAATAGAAATAATTTATCTTCAATTAGCGGGATACCAAGATTAAAACCATAACGTTTCTCATCATAATCACCGGTAGGAATATTCGTTCCTTCTAAACTGTCACCTTTTAACGAATCGTTAGTATAATCCATGAAAACACTACCAAATACTTCATTAGTACCTGATTTAGTTACGGCATTAATATTACACGAAGTAAAACCACCATATTGTACATCAAAAGGGGCTAACTCTACAGCAACTTGATCAATAGCATCATAAGAAAACGGAATACGCACAGTAGGATAACCATTGCTATTTAAGCCAAAGTTATCATTCATGCGAGCGCCATCAACCGTTAAACTGTTGAAACGAGGGTTTCCCCCTGCACATTGAATAGCGCCACCAGCTGCAGACTCATCGATATAAACACGAGGATCAACACGAATCACATCTTTTATATCTCTATTTACCGTTGGAGCTAACTGAATATCTTTCAAATTAAAGTTTGAAGAAGGGCTATTACTACCATAATTTTTATTAACAACACGCCCTGTCACAACAATTGTTTCTATCTCTTCTTGTTCTTCAAGAGCAACATCTACGGGAAAAGATTCACCTAAAGTTAAAAAAACATCTGTTAGCTCTTCATCTTCAAAGTTATTTGAATCAATAATTATTTTATATGGCCCACCAACTCTTAAACCATGTACAGAAAATCCTCCTGACTGGTTCACCAAAGCTGTTCTAGTTGTT
>CAXIBS010000145.1:0-5689 GCA_964022585.1 uncultured Colwellia sp. | reverse complement strand
CACAAGTCAAACCCCCAAGAGGTTCGATTAATACTTGGCGCTTGATGAAGAACTTTGGCAAAGCCAGTTAACGAAAGCTATTGATGATTCAGCAGCTTCGCTAGAAAAAGCTAATGTCAGTAGTTTGAAAGTTTTTGGTGTAGATATTGATGGCGGCGTTTTAAAAACAGCGCAACAAAATGCGCGCAACGCTAATGTACAACGGTTTATTGAGTTTAAATGTCAAAACACCAATGACATAAATAATGTTTACGGACAAGCAGGGACTATTCTTTTTAATCCACCCTATGGCGAACGTATTGGTGAACTACCAGAACTTGTTGAAAACTTTGTTTTACTTGGTCAAAAACTTAAAAGCCAATTTATTGATTGGCGTGTAGCAATTTTAACTGCCAATGTTGAGCTGCTTGGTATGCTTAAATTATCGAGCTTTAAGCGCTACAAATTTAAGAATGGACCGTTAGATTGTCAATTAGCACTATATACCGTTAATGAAAAACAACTAGCTAAAGATGCCGTTAATCCGCAATCATCATTTGCTGAACAAGATAGCGCTTTTGCCAATCGTTTAAAGAAAAATGGCAAATCATTGAAAGGCTGGCTTAAATCTAATCAAATAGATTGTTACCGCTTATACGATGCAGACATTCCTGAATACAACGTAGCCATTGATATTTATGCAGATTATTTAGTCATTCAAGAATATGCAGCGCCAAAAACTATTGATGAACAAAAAGCGACGAAACGCCTACAAGAAGTCATTTATTGGGCACCAAAAATACTTAATATACCTACGGATAGAGTTGTTTTAAAAACACGTGCTAAGCAAAAAGGTAAAAATCAATATCAACGAGTAGATAAGTCTAAGCAGTCAATTACGGTTAATGAGCATGGCGCTTTATTTAAAATTAACTTGTGGGACTACCTTGATACAGGGTTATTTTTAGATCATCGTAAAACGAGACAAATTGTTGCTAAAAAGTCTAAAAATAAAAGCCTTTTAAACTTATTTTCCTACACAGGCTCGGTATCAGTACAAGCAGCTTTGCATGGAGCAGAATCTATCACAACAGTTGATATGTCTAATACTTATCTTAATTGGGCACAAGATAACTTTGCTTTAAATAAAATTAATGGTCATAAGTATCAATTTATTCAGGCTGACTGTTTAGACTGGTTGAAAAAGAATACGTCAACTTTTGATGTGATTTTTATTGATCCTCCTACGTTTTCTAATTCGAAAAGAATGGAAGATAGCTTTGATGTTCAACGTGACCATGTGTCACTAATTACCGATGCGTTAAAGTCGTTAGCAAGTGGCGGTGAAATAATTTTTACCAATAATAAGCGCAACTTTAAAATGGATTTTGACGCAATGGAAGCGCTTGGTTTGCAAGCTAAAGCTATGTCTGACATTACGCGAGATAAAGACTTTGCTCGTAACAAACATATTCATAATAGTTGGTCTATTACGAGAAAATAAGCTGATAACAGTTAAAACAAATGAAGGTTGATATGGTGACAAAAGAATTTATTTTATATGGCAGTGAAGGTTGCCATTTATGTGAGCAAGCATTGACTATTTGCTTAACCGTATTGACCGATGAACAACTAAGTCAAATTGATATTGTTGATCAATCCCATGTAGCCCATGAGACTAAAAGTTTAGTTGAACTTTATGGTGTGCATATTCCAGTATTAGAAAAACTGAGTGAAAAGCAAGGGGCGAATAAAAAACTATTTTGGCCTTTTACCGCAGAACAAGTTGCCCAGTTAGTAGCGAATTAATAAGTGAGTTTAAATAACTAATGGAATTATTAAGAATTGCCAATGGCGAATTAGCCTTTGGTACAGATAAAATTTTAGATAAAGCAGGCTTAAGCGTACAAACAGGTGAGCGTATTTGTTTGGTAGGACGTAATGGTGCAGGTAAATCAACCTTAATGAAAGTGTTGATGGGGTTGCAAAATCTAGATGATGGTCAAATATTAAAATCTAGCACCATGCAAATGGCAATGTTAGAGCAAGATCCACCAGAATCATCTGATGTAAATGTTTTTGATTATGTTGCCCAAGGGGTTAAAGAAAATGCTGCTCTTATTAGTTCTTACCACAACTTAATTCATTTAATTGGTGAAGATCCAAGTGAGAAAAACCTTAATAAATTAGCTAAAGTTCAAGAAGAGCTTGAGCAAGCAAATGCTTGGCAAGACGAACAACGTATTGAACAGGTTATGAGCACATTATCTCTTGATGGCGATGCAAAAATATCCGACTTATCAGGTGGCTGGTTACGTAAAGTCGCTTTGGCTAAAGCTTTAGTTACAAACCCTGATATTCTTTTATTAGATGAACCAACAAACCATTTGGATATTGCCAGCGTATTATGGTTAGAAAAGTTCTTAAAAGACTTTGCCGGAACTATCATCTTTATTAGTCATGACAGGGCATTTATTCGTGGTTTATCAACGCGTATTTTAGATCTTGATCGCGGTCAGTTAAAAAGCTACCCAGGTGACTATGATTTATATATAGAGCAGAAGCAGCATGACTTACAAGTTGAAGAGCAACAAAATGCATTGTTTGATAAACGTCTTGCAGAAGAGGAAGTATGGATTCGTCAGGGTATAAAAGCACGCCGTACCCGTAACGAAGGCAGAGTAAGATCGTTAGAAAAATTACGTTTAGAACGTAAAGCTCGCCGAGAAGTTCGTAACCAAAGTACGATGAATATTACTCAGGGAGATCGTTCTGGTAAATTAGTCTTTGAAGCTAAAGATGTGACAGTTGCTTTTGATGATAAGGTTATTATCAATAACCTTAATTTACTTATTTCACGTAATGATCGCTTAGCATTAATTGGTGCTAATGGTACTGGTAAATCAACCCTAATTAAGCTGATTATGGAAAAGCTTAAACAAACTAGTGGTGAAATGCGCTCAGGAGTTAATTTAGACGTTGCTTACTTTGATCAACACAGAGAAGCATTAGATTTAAATAAAACGGTACAAGAAATTGTTGGTGAAGGTAAACAAGAAGTCATGGTTAATGGTAAATCTCGCCATGTACTAGGTTACTTACAAGACTTTCTTTTTAGTCCTAAGCGAGCACGTACGCCTGTTAAAGCTTTGTCTGGCGGAGAAAAAAATCGCTTGTTATTAGCACGACTATTTTTACGCCCAAGTAATTTATTGATTCTGGATGAGCCAACCAACGATTTGGATATTGAAACATTAGAGTTACTTGAAGAAGTAGTTGCAAAATACGCCGGAACGGTTATTTTAGTCAGCCATGATCGCGACTTTGTTAATAACTGTGTAAATACATGCCTTTATTTCGATGGTACTGGTTATATTAATCAAATCGTTGGTGGTTATGATGATGTTGACAGCTATTTGGCGTTAAAAGAAGAACAACGCGAGCAACAAGTTACTGCTGAGCAGAAAAAAGTTGCACAAAATAATAAAACGGTAGCAAAGAAAAAAGAAGCGGCGAAGCCGGCTAAAAAAAAGCTTTCGTTTAAAGAATCAAAAGAACTCGAAGAGCTACCAGCGCTCATTGATGATCTAGAAAATACAATTGCAGATTTGCAAGAGCAAGTTAATCAAAGTGATTTTTTTAGTAAAGATGAACAATTTACAAAAAAAATATTGAACCAGCTTGGCGAAAATGAGTCAAAACTCGACCTTGTGTATGCAAGGTGGCAAGAGCTAGACGAACTTTAATGAACATAGGTTGGAACTTTGTCCAACAATAAATAAAAAGAGTTAAGTTGTACCATGAGCAAATTAGTAAAAAATATTCTCGCTTTAAGTGTTAGCAGTGCCTTAAGCATAAGTTTTATTCATAATGTAAATGCTGCTAGTTATAAAATAGTTGACCCAGGTGCAGTAAGTAATTTGAAGTACACTTACGCTCAAAAACAAAATGAATCGGGTGATATTGCGGTTTCAGGCACTAATGTTTATAACATTCCTGTGCAATTTGAAAGCAGTACAGGTGTGAAATATTTAGATGATGACGACTTTACTTCTATAGAGAACTATACCACCGCTCGTTTTGAAAATGTTTATGGGCTAGATGATATTGAAAACTTAGAAAGCTTAAAAGCAGGTAATCCTACCGCAAATGACTTAGCTTGGGTAACACGTTGGTTAAAAGATACTTCATCAGGTAAAGGACTTGATATTGAATATCAAAAAATTGGTGATACTGTTGCCATGACTAATATTGCAGGTGTTATAACTGACTACAGTTTATGGGATACAGCATTTCAAGGCACAGATGATTTAACCCGTTCAACTGTTGATATCCTTAGTGGTATTACTGATAGCGGTATTTCATACGGTACAGCAACAGCGCCGTATTTACCGAGTGATGTTTTTGTTGACTCTAAAGATGAAGAGCATACCTTTTGGCTGAGAGAACATGGCATTCGAGGTTTTTATTCTTTTGATCAAGGCTCACAAATTCATCAAATAGTGCCATTAGAAACACAATATGTTGGTGGTCAATCTGCGATTTTAGATGTTAATGAAGCAGGAATTGCAGCTGGCTTTAGTAGTTATAAGGTAAGTCAAGCGTACATTGATGTTCTTGAAGATGAGTCTGGAGGCTGTGCAGACACGAAAATAGTGCCTGATCAAATGTCTTTAGATGCATGTATGGCTCAAACTAGCCTTAATTCATCAACTGCTATTTATCATACTATGGCGCTTAAAGTTACATTAGATGCAAATGGTAACTCTGTTGTTGAACAACTGGGGCTGTTGGTTGAACCGCACGTGGATGATGAACGTCCTCATTCAAGCTATGCGCTGGCAGTAAATGCTCAGGGGGTTGCTGTAGGTTATGCAAATGGCTGGGATGATGAAACAGTAACAACACCATCAGAAAGCCAAAGTAGCAGATATCAATTTGCTGTAGTTTATAAAGATGGAGACGTTATTGATCTAACGGGTGATCATTCTGATAAAGCTAGTTCTCGTGCCTACGATATAAATGATGCAGGTATTGCCGTTGGACATATCACCAAAGCAATAAACGGTAGAGCTGTTGATAAGTTCTTTTATGTTGATACCAGTGTTCCTAAAGAACAGATTGAGATGATTAACCCAAGTGATTTTTTTGCCACTTCAGATAGTACAGCGCGTGCGATAAATAATAATGGTTTGATTGTTGGTGAGGGAGAAATTGAAACTCAGAATGAAAGTAGTTTGAATCCTCGAAGAACAGCAGCGTTTGTATATGATATGCAAAATGATATTTTAAGTAATTTAAATGAGCTTATTCCGTGTAGCGATCGTTTAACATACAACATTCTTGAAGCTCGTGGCATAACTGATGCTGGCATAATTTCTGCTACTGCCGTTGTGGAACAAAACCGTGTTGATGCTAAAGGAGAGCCAGTTCTAGATGCAACAGGTAATCCTTTAACAGAAGATGTAGTACGTGCCATTACTCTTGAACCTATGTTAGAAGACGGTGAAGTATGTACAGCAGAAGAAGAACAAAAAGTGGAACGTAAAGGTGCTAGTTTTGGATTCGGACCTTTACTTATGCTGGTGTCTTTATTTGGTTTACGTCGTAAGTTTATGAAATAAATTTATCGATAAATCCTTCTTAAAAAGCACCTTGACGGTGCTTTTTTTATTTTTGGCTTTGACTCGTCCTAAATAAAGTAGAATCT
>CAXIBS010000144.1:0-5690 GCA_964022585.1 uncultured Colwellia sp. | reverse complement strand
TATTTTATCACTTGCCAATGGTACTGCAAAATTAATTGATGAAAACTATACCTTCTCAGATGAAGACTTATTGCTTAATTCTGATTATGTTGGTGAAGGGTATGGTGTTATAGGTAAGCTAGAAAATGAAGCTATTTCGTTGACTGCACAAACTGAAGGCATTTTATTAGATCCCGTTTACACAGGTAGAGCAATGGGAGGCCTTATTGATATGATTCGCTCTGGAAAAATTAAGAAAACGGATAGTGTATTATTTTGGCATACTGGTGGCGCACCTGCGTTATTTGCTTATTCAGATAGTCTACGCTTTACCTCTTAATGCATGAGATAAGTCAATGATTTTATGTTTTGGTTTATGTTAAAGTGTCGCTAAAATTTTCTAAGGATTTATCAGCAGTGCCTTACACAGACTTATTAGCGCCTATTAACTCTTTTTTACAATGTGAAACACCTGATGAGTGGATTTTCGAAGCTAAAAAGCCCGAGAATCTCCCCATTATTTTACGAGATCACCTTGCATGTGAATTAAAAGCAGGGCAGACAGCAATGTTTCTCATTCGAAAATATGCTGTTGATAAAGAAAGCAGTAAAATACTGTTTGAATGGTTTGAACCCTACGAAGACTTTTTATATCGAAAAAAAGGTGATTTGCAGTCATTAGCCAATAAAAATAATTTATCCAAGGCTATTCTTCCTAAAAATAACTCACCTTATAGTCAAGATCTTATTGATAAAATGGTTTTGCTGATCAAAGAGGAGTTACATCACTTTTATCAAGTATTAGAGATAATGGTTAATCGTGATATTCCATTTGATGGAATAACCGCAGGACGTTATGCCAAAGGTATGATGAAGCATGTTACAACATATGAACCAAATGCTTTAATTGATAAGTTGATTATTGGTGCTTATATTGAAGCTCGCTCATGTGAACGATTCGCTAAATTAGCTCCTCATCTTGATGATGATTTAAATAAATTTTATGTATCATTACTTCGCTCAGAAGCTCGTCATTACCAAGACTATTTGGCTTTAGCGCAACAAGTAGCTGGAGATGATATTGATATTAGTGAACGTATTACACATTTTGGTAAAGTAGAAGCGGAATTAATAACTGCAGTAGATACTGACTTTAAATTTCATAGTGGCACGCCAATAAAAGGCTAAGCTTTAGCTGAAGTGTTTGTCGTGAGTGGTATATTCATCAGCTGCATACTTGTTGGTGTAACTTTTAGCCAAGCGCCTTGTTCATACCAATCACCAAGAACAATACGTTTGGCTTCTTTACCACTGGCTATTAATTCATGTGTTGCAGGTCTGTGGGTGTGACCATGTATAAGTAGTTGACTATGGTGCATTTCAAGACACTTTACTACTTCATCAGGAGTAACATCCATAATATCTTGAGATTTAACAGCTGTTGCTGCTGCGCTTTTTTTACGATAATCAGACGCTATCTTTTTACGTACACATAGAGGTAAGCTTTTTATGATTGCTTGCCACCACCAAGAACGTGATTTCTTACGAAACTTTTGATAGCCAATGTCTAAAGTACATAGTGTATCACCATGCATTATTACAGCACTTTGACCGTACAAGTCAATCAAATCAATTTCTGGTAACAAGATCATAGAAGATTTTTTAGCAAAGCGCTCGCCAAGCAAAAAATCACGGTTACCATGAATATAATAAATTTTTGTGCCAAGAGCTGATAATGTAGTTAACGCTTTAGCTATAGTGACTAAAAAATGGCTATCATCATCATCACCAATCCAAGCTTCAAATAAGTCACCTAAAATATAAAGTTGCTGTGCCTTAGGCGCTTCACTTTTTAAGAACTCCAAAAAACAGGCCGTTATATCAGGCCTGTTCTGTGCTAAATGTAAATCAGCTATGAAGTAGGTGACTTTTTGTTGTTTATTATTCATTGATTGTTCGGGAAATAGAATTATTCTACGAGTGCCGATTCAATTAAAATATCTTCTTTTGGTACATCGCCGTGCCCAAACATGTTACCTGTTTCTACAAGCGTCATTTTGTCAACTACATCCATACCTTCAACTACTTCACCAAATACACAGTAGCCCCAACCTTGTACAGATTCGTTTTTAAAATCAAGGAAGTCGTTATCAGTTAGGTTGATAAAAAACTGTGCAGAGGCTGAATGAGGCTCTTGTGTACGTGCCATAGCTAAAGTGCCACGTTTATTACTTAGCCCATTGTTTGCTTCATTTTCAATACTTGCACGAGTTTGCTTTTCATCTAAACCAGGAGCAAAACCACCACCTTGTGCCATAAAACCTTTAATTACACGGTGAAAAATAGTGCCATTGTAATGACCTTCTTCTACATACTGTTGAAAGTTTTTTGCTGTATTAGGTGCTTTATCGAAATTTAGTTCAATTTTAATATCGCCAAGGGTTGTTTTGAAAATAATCATAAGAGTCTCTTAAAAAGTTGAGCAGAAGCTTATACCCATGATACTTCAAGATGCGAGTTTCAGGATGGCTAGTTTAGAAGTGCTTTATGCGACGTTATTAATTTCGACAATGGAACAACCATTCTCTTCAATCAATGCCTTGCCTAAAGACGTTTCTAATTCCAGTTGAACCCTGCATCTTAAGGTAACATGGGTATATACAAATAAATTTTGCCAAATTGTACCTTAACTTGAGATAAAGTGCATCTGCTATGGTGATCCAAAAGGATGCTTGAGGTACAATCTTTTTTTAATTTGAATATTCATTTTTTATTTCAACGGAGTCGTTAATTCTCATGTTACAGATATACAACACACTAACCCGTAAAAAGGAAGTTTTTACCCCTATTAACCCAGGTAAAGTAGGATTGTATGTTTGTGGCTGCACCGTTTACGATTTATGCCATATTGGACATGCGCGTACTTACATCAGCTTTGATAACATCTCTCGCTATTTACGTTTCTCTGGGTTAGAGGTTAATTATGTGCGCAACATCACAGATGTTGAGGATAAAATAATTAATCGTGCGAATGAAAACAATGAAACGCCTGAAGAACTTACAGAGCGAACTATTGGTTATATGCATGAAGATTTTGATGCGTTAAATATGGCGCGTCCGAACCTTGAACCACGAGTAACTACACATATGGATGAAATCATTGCCATGATTGAAACCTTAGTTGCTAAAAAACATGCCTATATAGCT
Source organism: uncultured Colwellia sp. (assembly GCA_964022585.1). Taxonomy (GTDB): domain Bacteria; phylum Pseudomonadota; class Gammaproteobacteria; order Enterobacterales; family Alteromonadaceae; genus Colwellia. The sequence goes on along the minus strand of CAXIBS010000144.1, from coordinate 2,504 downwards.
GGTAATAATGCTGAGACTAGTGGTAAAGGTGATGTGCTGTTTGATGTTTCAAGCTATGAAAATTACGGTAAATTAAGTGGTCAAGATTTAGAGCAGTTACAAGCAGGATCTCGAGTTGAGGTAGATGATACAAAAAATAGCCCATTAGATTTTGTATTATGGAAATCAGCCAAGCCGGGTGAGCCAAGCTGGTCGTCACCTTGGGGAGACGGTCGTCCTGGATGGCATATAGAGTGTTCAGCAATGAATGCAAAAGAGTTAGGTCATCATTTTGATATTCATGGCGGTGGTTCTGATTTGCAATTTCCTCATCATGAAAATGAAGTGGCGCAAAGTTGTTGTGCACTTGATACTCCCTATGTAAATTATTGGATGCACACAGGGATGGTACAAATCGATCAAGAAAAAATGTCTAAATCACTTGGTAATTTTTTCACTATTCGTGATGTGTTAGCTCAATATGATGCAGAAACAGTAAGATTTTTCTTAACGACAGGGCATTACCGAAGCCAGTTAAATTACTCTACTGACAACTTGACACAAGCTCGCTCTTCATTAGAGAGAATTTATACAGCGCTAAGAGATATTGATGTTCCTAAAGACTTTATTCTAGATAAAGAGTCACCTTATGTAGTGCAGTTTAGCCAAGCCATGGATGATGATTTTAATACGCCACAAGCTATTGCTGTTTTATTTGAAATAGCCAAAGAGCTTAATGTAGTTAAAGATAAAAATAGAGAACAAGCGACAATTCTTGCGGCAACATTAAAAACGTTGGGAGGTGTTATTGGTTTATTACAACTTGTGCCTTCTGAGTTTTTACAAGGTCAAAATGATGATGACGAAGTTGCTGTTATTGAAGCGCTTATCAACCAACGTAATCAAGCTAGAGCAGATAAAAATTGGTCGTTAGCAGATGATGCAAGAGATAAACTTAATGCACTAAATGTTGTTTTAGAAGACAGTGCAGGTAAAACGACTTGGCGTAAAGCGTAAATAACTATTACTTGGAGTGTACTACAATATAAGTACACTCCTTGTAAGTTTTATTTTATCTTATCTTTGACTTTACTTACCAAACTCTTCGCATGCAATAAGTGTATTTTCAATCAAACTGGCAACAGTCATTGGGCCTACTCCACCAGGAACCGGAGTAATGAAAGCGGCTTTGCTTTTAGCAATATTAAAATCTACATCACCAACAAGTTTTCCAGATTCTAAACGGTTAATACCCACATCGATCACAATAGCTCCTTCTTTAACCCACTCTCCAGGGATAAATCCAGGTTTACCAACAGCAACAACAATTAAATCTGCGTTTCTTACTTTACCTTCAAGATCTTTAGTAAAGCGATGCGTAGTGGTTACTGTACAGCCTGCAAGTAATAGCTCTAATGTCATTGGACGACCCACAATGTTAGATGCGCCAACTACCAATGCTTCTAATCCATATGGGTTAATACCAGTAGACTCAATAAGCTCCATAATACCTTTAGGAGTACAAGGGCGTAAGCCAGGTTGACGTAATACCAGTTTTCCTACGTTAAATGGATGAAAGCCATCAACATCTTTTTCAGGGTGAATATGCTCTATAACTAAGTTTGCATCTAAACCATCAGGTAAGGGGAGTTGCACTAAAATACCGTCAATTGCGTTATCATTATTGAGCTCATCTATCAGTTCATATAATTCATTTTGTGATGTTGTTGACGGTAAATCGTATGAGCGAGACACAAAGCCTACTTCTTCACACGCTCTGCGTTTGCTACCAACGTATACTTGTGAAGCTGCATCGCAACCAACAAGAATAACTGCCAAACCAGGGGCACGCTGACCATTGTTAATACGCAGATTAACTTTTTCTTTTACAGAGTCTCTTAGTTGTTTGGCAATGCTTTTACCGTCAATTAATGATGCCGTCATAATGCTTATATTTTACCTTAAGTATAAAGTTGAAATAATAGTAATAAATAATGCTATTTTGCCATAAAGGAGGGCTGAGTAGTAGGCATAATTAGCAGATATATAGCTAATCTACTATGTGGTCAGAATTGGTTAATTATTTAAAAGGCTTTGTATTCATATTAATCCTTTATTCACCAGTATAGATACAGTTCTTACCGCTTATAAAAGTAAACTCATTTGATGGCATTCATTATTTTCAGGTCATAATATTGAAACAGACTATTCAACAATTGAGCAAGTTGCACTAAAATTAGGCGAACGCATTTTTTTTTACAAAAAAAGTTTGACTGGGCTAACGCAACTCGGTAATATCCGCATCCGTTGAAAGCAGCTAATGTTATTTAGTTTGATTTTGATTATGTCGGTGATTAGCGCAGCTTGGTAGCGCACTTGGTTTGGGTCCAAGGGGTCGCAAGTTCGAATCTTGCATCACCGACCACTTTTAATTTTTTGCATTAGGAATTAAAAGTAAGCTTTGTAGGTTAATGTGCGCCCTTAGCTCAGCTGGATAGAGCAACGCCCTTCTAAGGCGTGGGTCG
>CAXIBS010000143.1:0-5704 GCA_964022585.1 uncultured Colwellia sp. | reverse complement strand
TAGTCACTTCAATATCACCAAAAGGTAGATCTTGTTGTTTCTCTTTGAAAGTTGATTGGTTTGTTACTTTACCTTCTGCAGTTTTATCTGTGCTGTGAGCAGGGTAACGTGCTTCAATAGCATCATCATTTTGTACATTATCTGCTGCTACAACGTCGGTAGAAGTAGCTTGTTCAGGCTTTTTCTCACGACGTCTACGTTGCCCATTAGAACGTAAGTGTCTAGGAGAGCGTCTGTTACGAGGACGTTCTTCACGAGTAGCCTCATTAGCAGTTACTACTTCAGCTGATGATTCTTCAGTAATATTAACTTGCTCATCTAACTTTTGTTTCTGCTCTATGTTTTTATTGTTGTCCTTTTTATCTTTTTGTTGCGGTGCTATTGCCTGATTAGCATTTGTTGTTTCAGGTTTATTAGCACGAACCTTTTTACGATTACTTCTACGTTGACGACGCTCTTTAACAACTTCATCTTTTACCTGTTTATTTTTATCATGCTCAGGTTTACGATTTTGTGGTTGGTTTTTGCCTTTATGCTGAGGCTTTTTACCATCTTCACGTGTATTGTTCTTTATTTCATCATTCTTGGCATTTTTAGTATTTGCACGATCATCGTTACGGTTACGATTGTTACGTGAATTACGTCGTTGCCCTTGACGATTACGTTGATTACGATTGTCTTGACGTTTAGGCTTGCTTTCTGTTTCTGTTTTAACAGGTTCAACTGGCTCTTCTTTAACTTCTTCAGGCGCGAATAAACTTTTTAGCCATGCAAAGAAGCCGGTTGGCTTTTGTGGTTTTTCTACACTTGCTGCAACTGGAGCTTCCTCAGTATTTTCAACTTTAGGTGCAGACATTCCTTGCCCCATGGCTTGAATTACAGGCTCATCAGGTTTCGCTATTCTCTTATCAAATTTCGGCATTTTAGCTTCTTCAAGCTCTGCCTGCTTAATTGAAATATCATAACTAGCTTCTGCAATTGTTTCATCACTCTTAACACGTAATACTTCATATTGAGGAGTATCCATATGAGGATTAGGAATGATTAAAACGCGTACACCATGATGTTTCTCAATGTGCATTACAGAACGACGTTTTTCATTAAGCAAATATGTTGCTACAGGTACAGGTACTTGTGCTTGAACATGCTGAGTATTTTCTTTAATCGCTTCTTCTTCCATCAATCGTAAAATTGATAAAGCTAAAGATTCTACACCACGTACCTGACCAGTACCGCTACAACGAGGACATACGCCTTGGCTTGTTTCTCCAATAGATGGACGTAAACGTTGTCGAGACATTTCTAATAAACCAAAGCGAGAAATACGGCCTAACTGGATTCGTGCTCTGTCTTGATGAACAGAATCACGCATACGGTTTTCAACTTCTCGTTGATGACGTACAGGTGTCATATCAATGAAATCTATTACCACTAAGCCACCAAGATCGCGTAAACGTAATTGGCGAGCAACTTCTTCAGCTGCTTCTAAGTTGGTATTAAATGCGGTTTCTTCAATATCACTGCCTTTGGTAGCACGGGCAGAGTTGATATCGATTGAAGTCATTGCTTCAGTTGGATCAATAACAATAGAGCCACCAGAAGGTAAACGTACTTCACGCTGAAACGCGGTCTCAATTTGGGTTTCTATTTGATAGTGAGTAAATAAAGGTACGTCACTCTCATAAAGCTTTATTTTACTTAAAAAGTCAGGGCGTACAATTTCAATATGCTTTTTAACACTTTCAAATGTTTTAGGTCTATCAATTAAAACTTCACCAATATCACGTCGTAAATAATCGCGAATAGCACGTAAAATTAAGTTAGTTTCTTGATGAATTAAAAAGGGTGCAGGTTTACTGTTTCCAGCGTCACTGATTGCTTGCCAATGATGTAAAAGAACATTTAAATCCCATTCTAATTCTTCATAAGCTTTACCTACACCAGCGGTACGAACAATTAATCCCATACCTTTTGGTAAATTTAATTTACTTAAAGATGCTTTTAATTCAGTACGCTCGTCGCCTTCAATACGACGAGAAATTCCGCCTGCACGAGGGTTATTAGGCATTAGCACCAAATAACTGCCAGCTAGACTGATAAAGGTTGTAAGAGCCGCGCCTTTTTGTCCACGTTCTTCTTTATCTATTTGAACAATAACTTCTTGGCCTTCGCGTAACACTTCTTTGATGTTAGGACGACCTTGAAAGCTATACCCTTTTGGGAAATATTCACGAGATATTTCTTTCATTGGTAAGAAACCATGACGTTCAGCGCCATAGTCAACGAAAGCTGCTTCTAAAGAAGGTTCAATGCGGGTTATTTTTGCTTTATAAATATTAGATTTTTTTTGTTCGTGACCAGGGCTTTCAATATCTAAATCGTAAAGCTTTTGACCATCGACAAGTGCTACACGCAATTCTTCAGATTGGGTAGCGTTTATTAACATACGTTTCATAGTTTTTGTGACTCTATTTTAGTCACAGCTCACTATTTGCTTTTCACACAAAGCAATCTGTTTTTTGGTAACAGCAATTTGTCAGCCTCACGGATGTCATTAAGTTGATCTGTCATTTTACCAGATCAAGCTGTTCTAAATTCTGATTGTTAATTCAATAATATGCCCACAGTACAATAAAAATACTGTGAAGAGTGTAAATATATTTCTTTATGTGCTCAGCAAGTGCGCTGTGCTTTTTGGTAATCTCATAATTGTTATTGACTATCTAGCGGACGATATTTTTTACGCCAAAATTTTTGCTAGGTTAGACTTGTCGTTGATGTTTAATAAAAACGTCAAATGAGTTGTACCAAATAATTTAATAAAATTGCCTTATGGAGTAGGGCTACTATCACTTATGTTAGTGAAAACTGTTTATGCTCTTTTTAACAAGTTACACGCGTTAAATGTTGCAATAGGCCGTACCTTTAATATGTCACCTTGGTACTGGTTTGTATTAATTTAGTTTTTGTCATAACAAAATTATAATTCCAGTGGATGCACATTAATGTGGCCGCAGTTTGCCTCTTACGTCTCTCTGTAAAGCTTCATGCGTTAGTGGTTATTACGTTAAGCTAGTTAACATTCAATCACTAACGCGTCATTATCTCACTATAATGTTAGATAAGCTAATAAAAAAACGGGTTAAATGGTGAAATGCTGTAAATAAAATGTGTTAAACTTCTGGCCATTAAAGAATTGAACCCAAAAGCAAGCAACAATGTCACACAAACAAGAGAAAACAGTAGTTCAAGATGAAGAACGACCTAAAGTTCGGTTTATTACCATCGATAGCGAAGACTCAGGACAACGAATTGATAATTTCCTATTAAGAACATTAAAAGGTGTTCCTAAGAGTCACCTATATCGTTTAATGCGTAAAGGTGAAATACGCGTAAATAAAAAACGTATAAAACCTGTATATAAATTAGCTGAAGGTGATGTTTTACGTATTGCCCCCATTCGTGTGGCTGAAAAAACAGATACCGTTTCTACAGGGTTAAATATTGTTGCTAATTTAGAAAAACAAATATTATTTGAAGATGACAGGTTGATTGTTATTAATAAACCTTCAGGTATGGCAGTGCATGGTGGTAGTGGTTTAAGTTTTGGTTTAATTGAAGCGCTTAGAGCATTACGTCCTGATGCACGAATGTTAGAGTTAGTTCACCGATTAGACAGAGACACCTCTGGTTGTTTGGTTGTTGCTAAAAAACGCTCTGCACTGCGAAACCTTCATGAGCAATTACGGAATAAAAAAGTACAGAAGTTCTATCACGCTTTAGTGAAAGGTCATTGGCCAACCAAATTAACACGAGTGACTGAAGGTTTGAGAAAAAATGATCTTAAGTCTGGTGAACGAGTTGTGATTGTCGATAATATTGAAGGTAAAGAGTCAGAAACACGTTATAAAGTGTTGGAACGTTATCGTGGGGCAACACTAGTACGTGCATTTCCTGTAACAGGAAGAACGCATCAAATTCGTGTTCACTGTCAGGTGAGCGGTCATTCAATTGCCATGGATGCTAAATATGGACATGAAGATTTTGATGCTGATATGAAAAGCAAGGGCCTAAAACGTTTGTTCTTACATGCGGCTAGTATTGAATTTACTCACCCAAAAACAGAAGAGCGTTTGAAAATTGAAGCTCCACTTGAACCCAGCCTAGAAAAGTTACTAACTAAATTAGTAAGAGAATAATTTAATTTAAATGTAGAAGAGATAAATGCAAGATTATAAATTAGTAATTTTTGATTGGGATGGAACGTTAATGGACTCTGTTGATCGGATTGTTTCTTCGATGCAATCAGCTGCTAGAGTTGTTGGTTTAACGGTGCCGTCAAATGAAGCTGCAAAACAAATTATAGGGTTAAGTATTCCAGAAGCACTAAAAGCATTATTTGAAGGCATCACTGATGCGCAAATTGAAACAATGCGGTTGGAGTATAAGTATCAATACCTTGAAGGTGATACAACACCAGCACCTTTGTTCACCAATGCTGTTAATTTACTTACTCAGTTAAAAGAACAAAATAAGCTATTAGCGGTAGCAACGGGTAAAGGCAGAGATGGATTAAATCGGGTATTAGAAGTTAGTGAAACAAGTGCCTTCTTTAACACTACGCGTTGTGCTGGAGAGATGCCATCAAAACCTGATCCATCAATGCTGCTGAGTATTTTAGACGAATTAGATTTAGCTCCACATGAAGCTATTATGATTGGTGATACCAGTCATGACTTAAAAATGGCACAAAATGCTGGGATTGATAGTATTGGAGTGACTTTTGGAGTGCACGACCGAGATGTACTTAGTCAATACAATCCAAAAGGTGTCGTTGATTCGTTGACAGAACTACACCAGCTGTTGCTCAGCTAACACATCGATACCATGTTGTTTTAATAGGCTTACTAACTTGATAAGTGGTAAGCCTATTAATGTATTCGGATCATCCCCCTCTAGCTTCTTGAATAAGCAAATACCTAATGCTTCACTTTTAAAACTACCTGCACAGTTATAAGGCTTTTCGGTTTTTAAATAATTCTCTATTTCACTTGGCGAAAGTGAATTGAAATGAACTATAAAGGGTTCTACTAAAGATATTGTTTTATCGTTTTTACTATCATAAACACATAACCCAGTGTAGAAAGTAACACTCTTATTGCTAAATTTTTGAAGCTGTTTAACTCCATTTTCAAAATTATGTGGTTTACCTAAAATTTCACCTTCACATACTGCAACTTGATCTGAGCCGATAATAAGAGCATCTGGAAATTCTTGAGTAACCGCTTTTGCTTTTTCAATCGCTAAACGTTCAACTAATACTTGTGGTGATTCATCTGCTAAGGCGGTTTCATCTATGTTTGGTTTTGCGGTTTGGAAAGGTAAATTAAGTTTTTCTAAAATAGCTTGTCTAAAGACAGAGGTAGAGCCTAATACTAAGGTTTTCATATAATTCCTGAAAGCGTTAATTGTTGTTAACAGTGTTGTGGTTTTAGTTTTACTATAAGTAAAGTAAGTGTAATAAAATGCAGTTATTAATGCACTTTAGTCAAAAAATAAACTATTAAGTGCCATTATAAGGACAATCTTTAGTTTTTAAACAAAATAAGATATTTTTCTTTTGATATTTGCTTTTCAGATCTTTATTATGAGTGAACTATGTAGAATCTTAAGCTTCAAATAAAAATTAATCCAAATGGTAGTG
>CAXIBS010000142.1:0-5708 GCA_964022585.1 uncultured Colwellia sp. | reverse complement strand
ACGGGGGGTATATGTTAAGGGTGAGCTTAAGTCGAATGTCTAATTATGAACTAGAATACTTTTACACACACTTTAAATATATCGTGCCTAAAGATATTCTTCTTTTGTAATTTCAGTAATTATAATTCACTCTTATTTTAAAATGATGAAAATAGGAGTGAATGGATTACTTTCTTAATTACTGTAAATAATTAAAGAAATATTGTCAGATCAAAATATATAGTTGGGCTTATTAGTAAACTGAAAAGTTTACTAATAAAAAGTATTCAATAAATATCCTTTGAGGACTATCTCAGTTTTTATTTCCTCGTTATAATTTATTATCATCTAATTGCAATAGACGTCTAAAAGTCTATTGCAATTAGATGATAAATCAGGTTTAATACGCCCGTTGTTTATCTTTACAGCTTACTGTATCTGTAGCAACACCAGAAGAGGAGCGATAACTAGGTAGATAGTATTTGGAATCACACTCCAGTAAATGCTATTGAGGGAGATTATCGCCGAGGGCATTAATATGGTGAATATTATTGCCCGGTCACTAAGGCTGAATCCTTAGGGCTGTCACCGGTAGTACTTACTTTTTATATGTAAAAGTAGGTCTTAAATAAGGTGGAGAGCTTCTGGCTGAAAAGTTAACATTGCTCGTATTAATCTAATGCGTCAACCTAAAAATCTTCTCAGTCGTGCTCTTCCTGTTTAAATTAGCGAATGATTTGCCTTCAACTTATAAATCATCGTGCTTAGGAAGAATTAACCATGTTACAAAATGAATCATCTCAGCAAGTCTCTGAACAAAACCTACCTATCACTGTAGCCAAGTTTGGCGGCACCAGTGTTGCTGATTATCAAGCAATGATGCGTTGTGCTCAAATTATTAAAAATGATAGCCGTAGCCGCTTGGTGGTTGTATCTGCAAGTGCTGGTGTTACTAATTATTTAGTGCGCTTAAGCCAAAAGGATGTATCAAGTGATGAACAAACAGAGATTGTTGCCAATATTCGTGCTATTCAAGTAAATATTACTCAGCACTTTGCAAAAGATGTAGAACAGTATTTAAATGATGAAGTTGATACTTTGTTAAGCCAACTTGCAGAACAAGCGTTAAATCAATCTTTGCAATATAGTGTTAAACAAGCTGATGCGATTTTAGCATTTGGTGAACAATTTAGTTCTCGCATCTTTGCACAAGTTCTACAGTCAATTGGTATTAATGGCGCATATTTTAATGTTCAGCAAGTGATGAAAACTAATAGCTTATACGGAAAAGCTGTAGTTGATATTGAACAATTAAAATCTGCTTGTAATGATATTTTAGCGCCTAAATTAAGCGAACAAGTATTAGTGACTCAAGGTTTTATTGGGCAAGATGGTTTAGGTGAAACAACAACATTAGGCAGAGGCGGCTCAGATTATAGCGCAGCGTTACTTGCTGAAGCATTAAATGCAGGTAACTTATCTATCTGGACTGATGTTGTGGGTATTTTTACCACAGATCCACGTATTACAGATCAAGCTAGAGCTATTAAAGAAATTAGTTTTGGTGAAGCGGCGGAAATGGCAACTTTTGGCGCCAAAATATTACACCCAGCAACACTTATACCTGCAATGCGTCAAAACATCCCTGTGTTTGTTGGTTCGAGCAAAGAGCCTGAAAAAGGCGGCACTCAAATTAAGCAGAAGGTTGAGTCAAATCCAACTTATCGCTCAATTGCTTTAAGACGAGAGCAAACCCTTGTTACGGTGAAAAGTCCGGCAATGCTACATGCTAGCGGCTTTTTAGCGCAAGTGTTTAGTATTTTGGCTAAACATGAACTTAGTGTTGATTTAATAACTACAAGTGAAATTAGCGTTGCCTTAACATTTGATAGTCCAAGTGGTTCTACGCAAGCGTTGATTACGTCTACTGTGGTAGCTGAATTAGAGCAACTTTGTGAAGTTACGGTAGAACACGGTTTATCGTTAGTTGCTGTGATAGGTAATGGATTAAACTGTGCAAAAGGTATAGGGCAGAGTATTTTCCAAACAATTAATGATGTCAATATACGCCTTATTTGTCATGGCGCTAGTGCCAATAACTTATGCTTTTTAGTTGATGAGAAAGATGCGAATAAAGTGGTTGAAAAATTACATCACGAGTTATTTTCTTTTTAGTCAAACAGAGCAATTGTGTAGGTTAAGGTATTTACCCAAGCAATTTATGAAATAGCATTTCTGTTATAAAAATTTTACAGAAATGCTATTAAAAATTCTTAACCCAAATAAGTAGGTATAGTTCAAAATATTATTTACAAGCAATTGGCCTAACAACTACACAAATTATATACTGATGACAGGGTATCCATTAACCTTACAGTAATTTAATTATGTCTGCTTCAATATCCTCTGGTTTTGTTGATGGGGCATAACGTTTAACTACCTCTCCATCACGACTGATTAAAAACTTAGTAAAATTCCACTTTATGCCTTTAGAGCCTAAAACCCCTGGCGCTTGTGTTTTTAAATATTCAAATAGTGGGTGAGCGTTATCACCATTAACATCAATTTTACTAAAAAGTGGAAATGTTATGTTGAATTGTAAATCACAAAACTGTTTTATTTCTTCATCACTCCCTTGCTCTTGCTGTTTAAACTGATTACAGGGAAAGGCAAGTACTTCGAGTCCTTTAGCGTGATGCTGTTGATACAATGTTTGTAGCCCTTGATATTGGGGCGTAAACCCACAGGCACTTGCTGTATTCACAATCAGCATAACTTTATTTTGGTAGTTTGCTATTTCAATAGGCTCTCCAATGTTACTGATTGCTGAAAATTGATAAATAGAATTTTCCATGATATTTCCTGTCGTAGGTTCGCGTGTTTGATACTTTACTCAGTGTAACGCTATTTTTTAGTTAAATACAAAACCTAGCAGATAAACTATTAACAATCGGTGCTTTCATAAGGTGATTAATTTGATTAAAATGTGAAAAATCAAATGTAATTAATCGGAAAATGTTAATGAACCCAATTATTCAAATGTTAAAAGAATTAAATGTTAGTGAAGAAAAAATAAATGAACTATTTCAAGCGTTAACAGAGAATCCATTAATGGCAATGGCTGTTATTCAAGAGTTAGGTATCCCACCTGAAAAACTACAAGAAATCATGGGTATTGTTATGACCCAACCTAATTTAATTCAAGAAGCTGTAGAAGAGTTAGGATTGGATTTCTCAAAAGTTGAAGCGGCTAAAGCAAAGCTAAAAGAAGGTTTATAAAACATCATGAATGATACTAATGTAAATAGTCTTACAGGTTTCTTGACGCAAGTTAAAGAGCAAGGAACTACTGTAGAGTTTGAACAAGTTATGCAGATAATAACTGACAATTATCAATATCAACCAGCAACATTTACCAATGGCGAATTGGTTAATGAAATGGGAACCAACGAAGGCTCATGTAAAATTTTTTACTTCGCCCAGTTAAATAAATTAACAGCGGAGCAAACACTTGCTTGTTTTGGTCGTTATTATCGAGAAGATGTTTTAGAGAACCCAAATGCTACTGATCATGGAAATATTCGTAACTTCATGAAAACTGGCTGGCAAGGTATTGAATTTAATACGGTAGCACTATTACCAGTAGAGTAGAATCAAACAACAAAAATTCACAATATTTCAACTATTTAAGATAAGGATTAGCTCGATGAAAGTAGCATTTATTGGTTTAGGTGTAATGGGATACCCAATGGCTGGCCACTTAGTAAAAGCGGGTCATGACGTATGTGTATACAATCGTAACCCTGAAAAAGCAGCAAAATGGAAAGCTGAATTCTCAGGTGAAACTGCTAGTACACCAGCACTTGCAGCGAAAGGTTGTGAAGTTGTTTTTTGTTGTGTAGGTAATGATGATGATGTTCGTCAAGTTGTTTTAGGAGAAGAAGGTATACTGGCAGGTATGCCTAAAGGTAGCGTTTTAGTTGACCATACTACGGCTTCTGCCAATATTGCACGTGAACTTGCTGAAGTAGCTCAAAATCAAGGGCAATACTTTCTTGATGCGCCAGTATCAGGTGGACAAGCAGGCGCTGAGAATGGTTTATTAACCGTGATGGTTGGTGGCGAAGAGAGTATCTTTAGCCAAGTACAACCTGTGATGGATGCTTATGCTCGTTTTAGTCAGTTAATGGGAAAGGTTGGCAGTGGTCAATTAGCTAAAATGGCCAATCAAATTTGTATTGCTGGCGTAGTACAAGGTTTAGCTGAAGCGTTTAATTTTGCTGAAAAATCTGGCTTAGACCCTGACGCATTAGTTGAAACTATTTCTAAAGGGGCTGCAGGCTCTTGGCAAATGGAAAATCGCTATAAAACAATGTTTGCTGGTGAATATGATTTTGGTTTTGCCGTTGATTGGATGCGCAAAGACTTAGCTATAGCTTTTGAAGAAGCGAAGAAGAACGATGTTTCATTACCAATGACCGAAATGGTAGATGGTTTTTATAAAGAAATTCAAGAAAATGGTGGCAATCGTTGGGATACTTCAAGCTTAATTAGCCGCTTTAAAGATCCAAATTTTTCAAAATAATATATACAAGTTATAGGTAAACATTTTAAAGCCGGCAGATGATAATCTACCGGTTTTTTTATTTGAAAAAAGTGGCTGTAATGCTCTATGTTGTTGTATGTGCTGTTGAGCCAATCATTTCTGAAGCATCCATAACAAGTACAACAGCATTTTCATCTCGGCTTAATACTATTGTTTGTAATTTAGGAATTTGACGAGCCCCCACAACAACCATAAGAATTTTTTTCTCATTTTGCTCCATTAAATTTTTACCCGTTAAGATCGTTCCATCTCTTCCTAACTCTTCTGAAATAGCTCGTCCAATACTGTCAGTGGTATTTGAAACAACATGGACTACTTTTTCTGCAACGGCCCCAGTTAATATTTTGTCTATGACCTTTGTTGTGACATAAATGCCAATTAAGCTCCACAAAGCTAATTCCATATTTTTGAAAACAATAGCAACGCCAATAATAATCATCATATCGAAAAACATAATGACTTGTGCAGATCTAAATGAAGAATAACGAGCTACAATCTGAGCGACAATTGTAGTACCGCCAGCGGATGCTTCACCCTTCATTACAATTGCTATGCCAGCACCAATACACAAACCGCCATAAATGGTTGAGAGTAAAATGCTGTCGATAGGGGGGAAGGTCATTATTCTTGGAAGAATTTCCACCATGCTTGCAGTGAAAATAATGGCGAGAACCGTGCGTATAGCAAATTGAAAATCGATAAACTTAAGACCAGCGAGGACTAGAGGAATATTAATTAACACCATCGCTAGTGCCGTAGGTATATCAGTTAAATAATGCAATATTATCGACATACCAGGGGTGCCGCCAGTAGCAATATTGACTGGAATCAAGAAAAATGTCACACCAAAGGCAAGTAAATATGAGCCCAGTGCGATTAATATTACATTTTTTAGTTCTGTCATTCAGAGCTGCTCAACTATTTTCATTGTGTAGAAAGTTAAGATATCACGAAAATGAAAAATCTATGTAATTAATAGATTAAAATGAAAATAGCAAAGTCATTAATGTTAATTATTCGTAAGGTGTTATGTGCTTTATTAGCTAGCTATTAACCTTGAATATATTCATAAAGTGATTTTAATACCGACATTTTGCTTTTGTTAAATTTTATTACAGTGTTG
>CAXIBS010000141.1:0-6026 GCA_964022585.1 uncultured Colwellia sp. | reverse complement strand
TTGATTTGTTTGAAGTTAATGAGGCATTTTCCTCTATTGTGCTGAGATTTCAAGCAGATTTGAATATTCCTGATGATAAAATAAATGTTAATGGTGGTGCTATTGCAATGGGGCATCCTTTAGGTGCAACTGGAGCAATGATTCTAGGCACATTATTAGATGAATTAGAGGCGCGAAATTTAAAGCGTGGCTTAGCAACATTATGTATTGGTGGTGGAATGGGCATCGCCACAATTATCGAATGTGTTTAACCTGCAATTTATTCAATGGGAATTAATATGACTTCAGTCAAGTATAAAAAAGATAGTAATAACATTGCACATATCATTTTAGATAAAGAAAATGCTACTGCCAACTTAATGGATGTTGCATTTGCCGAAGATTTTGCGCAGGCGACAGCCAAGCTAGCAACAGATAGTTTTGATGGTGTCATTATTCGCTCGACCAAATCAACATTTTTTGCCGGTGGTGATATTAGTATGCTATTTAATACTACAAAAGATGATACTCAATTTGTATTTGATCTTTGTACGCTACTCAAATCATCAATGCGCAAAATTGAAACCTGTGGTAAACCCGTAGTTGCTTGTATCGCTGGTGCTGCAATGGGAGGGGGCTGGGAAATAGCCCTTTGCGCTCATCATCGAATAGCCCTTTCAAATAAAGATAACACTAAAAGTATTAAGCTCGGTTTACCGGAAGTTACCTTAGGTTTATTACCTGGTGCCGGTGGAGTAACGCGCATGGTACGCTTACTCGGCATACAATCAGCTATGCCTTATTTAGTAAAGGGCAAGTCATTCACGCCAGAGCAAGGGATTGAAAATGGTTTAATTCATTCGTTAGCTGATAATGAAGTTGAGTTATTAGATAGCGCCATATATTGGATAAAAAGTAATACTAGGATGGTTGAACCTCCTTCGGGGTTGGTTTCTGGTATTAACATACAACCATGGGACGTTAAGGGCTATAAAATTCCACAGGGAGCACCTAAAGATAAAAATATAGCGATGACTCTTCCCATAACACCCGCTTTGATTAGGCGAGAAACACAGGGTACTTTACCAGCACCAGAGTTAATTTACGCAACAATGGTTGAAGGGGCACAGGTTGATTTTGATAGTGCTTGCCGTATTGAATCGCGTTATTTTACAGAACTAACGGTAGGTCAAATATCAAAGAATATAATCAACACCTTTTGGTTTAATTTAAAAGAAGTTAAAGCAGCTGGCAATAAACTTGATGGCATTAAAAAGACTAAATTTAGCCGTGTTGCAGTTTTAGGCACAGGTTTAATAGCACAAAAAATTGCTTACTATTGCGCCATTAAAGGTATATCTGTAACCATTACAGATGAGAATTTAGAAAAAGCGCAGCATGCTAAATATCAAAGTTATACCCTGTTAGAAAAGCAAATAGCCCTTGGTAGTATTACTGTTGATGAACCACAAAAAATTCTAGGGTTAATGAAGGAAAGTAATAATTGCAATGATTTAATAGATTGTGAAATTGTTATTGATGCAATGTGTGAAAGTCAGGCTAAACAAAAAATTATACAAGAGGTTAAAGGCATACTTAATAAAGATGTCATTTGTGCTTTTAACACATCCTTCTCGTCAATTACTGAATCAGCACTTGATAGCACCAAGACAAAAAACGCTATAAACATAAATTTTCTACCTTCAAGAAATAATATGCAGGTAGTTGAAATTATTTGCAGTGAAAATATCCCTAATATAGCAAGAGCACAGTGTCGTGATTTAGCTCTGCAACTAAATAAAATTCCAGTTATTGTCAATGCTTCACACACTAGCTATACCTCTCGCTTAACTTCTGTATTTGTGAAAGAGGGGGTAGCACTTCTTCAAGATACTTGCTCAGCCTCAATTGAAAATGCTGCTTACTTATCAGGTTTTCCGCTTGCTCCGTTAGCTTTTTGCGATGAGATCTCACTTGTAACACTTAAAAACCTAGGTACTCAACACTATCAATGTTCAGAGGATGAAGTTAATAAGCTGAGTAATCACCCTGCGGATAGCATTATCAACGATATGATCAAAAATAAACGATTTGGAAAAAATAGTGGGGCTGGCTTTTATAATTATGCTGAAGATTCCAAGCATGATACTAAAGCCTCGCTATATTCAGAGGTAACAAAATACAACACGGAAAATAATGAAATATCACTTGATGATATAAAAGAGCGATTATTATTCATTATGGCAATAGAGGCTGTGCGCTGTTTAGATGAGAGGGTTATTAACTCAACTGCTGAAGCAAATGTTGGTGGGGTTTATGGTATTGGGTTCCCTCAATGGACAGGCGGTCCTTTACAGTTTATTAATCAATATGGTTTACAGAAATTTATTACACGAGCTGATGGGTTAAAAGACTGTTATGGAGAACGGTTTCACCCCCCAGCTTTACTAAATGAAATGTTAAATGAGAATAAATCTTTCTGATAGGTCATTCTTGTGGGTTTAAATATATTAATTGAGAAATAATGATGAGTAATGAATTAAAAGAAGAATTAAACATTTTTAAAGAAACAGTTATTCGCTTTATTGAAAATGAAGTTGCACCAGAATATAAACAATGGGAGAAAGATAAAATTATTCCTCAATCTTTTTATCATAAAATGGGGAGTGAAGGATTATTGTGCTGTGATTTACCTGAGGAATATGGCGGTTTTGGCGTTCCTGTTGATTTTAACTTCCTTGTTGTTGAAGAAATAGCAAAAGCTGGTTTCTTCTCGTTAGCAGCCAACTTATTGGTTCATGCTGATATCGCAGCTCATTATATTTTGAATATGGGAACTGATGCACAAAAGAGAAAATACTTACCTCTAATGGTAACAGGCGAATGTATAGGTGCTATTTGTATGACTGAACCAAGTGCTGGCTCAGATTTACAAGGAATGAAAACTTTTGCAAAGAAAACAAACGAAGGTTGGAGCATAAGCGGGTCTAAAACATTTATTTCTAACGGACAAAACGCTTCAGTTTACATTGTTGCTGCAAAAACAAATCTTGAAGTTTCTGGATCAAAAGGAACAACACTATTCTTAGTTGATGGCAATCAAGAAGGTTTTCAACGAGGGCAGAATTTACATAAACTAGGCCAGCATGCTTCAGATACGTCAGAATTATTTTTTGATAATGTAAAAGTTACTCAAGGGGATGTTTTAGGCAATGTTGATGAAGGCTTTTTAGGAATAATGCATGAATTGCCTCGTGAACGGCTGGCCTGCGCGGTGGCTGGTGTTGCCCATGCAAAGGGAGCGTTAGACTTAGCATTAAACTATATTAAAGAACGCCAAGCATTCGGTGCCCCTATTGCAAGTATTCAAGATATTCGGCAAAAGGTTGCTGAAATGGCCACGCAAGTTGAATTACATAGTCTTATGATCGAAAAGTATACAGAATTGTTAGTGGAGAAAAAATTAACTGCAAGCCAGGCAGCAATGGCAAAATATAGCTGCACTGAAATGGAAGGGCAGGTGACTGATTTAGCCCTGCAAATGTTTGGTGGTTATGGCTATATGAGTGAATACCCAATTTCACGTTTTTATGTAGATGCAAGAGTACAGCGCATTTATGGTGGTACGTCTGAAATAATGAAAGAAATTATAGGTAAGGATATAATAGGTCGAGTTTAGCTTTTCATTGAGGTTAAACCTTGATGCAACAGCACTTTTTTATTAATGGTGGTAAATAGAAACCGGGCTACAATATATATACTTTATGTAGTACTATCAGAATTAGCATCCAAAAAAATAGGCTAAACAGTTGCTGTTAACATTTGATTTATCTACTCGCTCAAGAGTTATTCTTCATTGTATTGCCCTATTTACAATGCTTGCGTATGGACTTCATCATGTTATAAATGAAATTGCATTATTGGGGTATTTACTTTTAGCATCAACGTGTTTGTTATCAGTTTCACTTTTTTATATTTATAAAAATAACCATTCACTGCTTCCCTTAAAGTTATTTTCTGTAACGATTACAATAGCAATTATTGTTACTTGCTATTATTTGGGTATGCGCGGAATTATATTTGTTTTTCCTTTAATTACATCATACTTTTATAGCTTCCCATTAAAGTTAGCCGTTCCTATAGCAATTGTTGCATCCGTTCTTTCCCTCTTAGCTTCCTTACACATTGTCGACTCTGTTACTGTGTTACGCTTAGCTGTTGCATTAACATTTAATGTATTTTTTATCACTAGTATTGCTCATTTAGTTTATGTGCAACAAAAAGTGCTGTTAAAAGAAGCTAGAGAAGATCATCTAACGGGAATCGCAAATAGACGTTGTTTTCATGAATTATTAACACAAGCTCTAATTGAAGGGAAAAAGCTTAATACTATTGTTGCGTTGCTTTATATGGATTTAGATAACTTTAAAGCGGTTAATGATAATCATGGACATAATATTGGTGACCTAGTTTTACAAGAAGCAAGTTTAAGGTTGCAATCTTGTATACGTGATGATGATGCCGTTTATCAGTTGGAAGATATAAATCCTAAAGAACATGTTGCCCGTTTAGGTGGCGATGAATTTGCTATTATTATAAAAAACCTCAATTCAATTAATGGAATTAATGAAGTAATAGGGAGGATTTTACATAAGATGAATGCTCCTTATATTATCGATGGGTTGGATTTACATTGCCATGCAAGTATTGGTATGGCGTGGAATAAAGATAAAGACAGCACACCTGAAATATTGATGCATCAAGCAGATACTGCAATGTATAAAGCGAAACAAAATAGAAAAACCGGCTACCATACTTTTTCTATTTAATATTCGACAAAAAACTTACACCGAATGAATGTGTATAGTTATTTTTTCTCTTTTAAAACAACACTTTTAAACCCCATTATTTACGCTCCTACTTATCAAGCTCAACAACTAATATTTCCATACTATTAATCGCCTTTACTTTACTTTTATCGCACTTCAATTGAATTGTTGTAAAATATAATTAATAGTTATGGATTATTTTTTACAATAATTATTTATGCAAACTCTTTAATGTTCTGTAAAAAAAAAGTACAGTGTGATTAACAATAAATTAACATAAGAGTTATTATGAAGAAATACTTCCCACTATTATTAGCAATTGGCTTGGGCAATGGGTTAATCGCTTGTTCAGGACAAAATACTTTAACTAATAATGATGTAAAAACCATGAATGAAGATAATGTGATTACAAAAATTAAATTAAATTATCCAACAACAAAAAAGGGACCTGTTGTTGATACCTATTTTGATACAAATGTTGCTGATCCTTATCGTTGGTTGGAAGATGATCGTAGCGATGAAACCGCCAAATGGGTTAGTGCTCAAAATGAGGTAACTTTTGATTATTTAGATCAAATTTCTTATCGAGATACGCTAAAACAGCGATTAACTGATATTTGGAATTATGAAAAAGTTGGCGCACCATTTATTGAAGGCGCTTATACATATTTCTATAAAAATGATGGTCTTCAAGATCAATACGTTGTTTATCGATACAAAACAGGTCAAGAACAATCAAGCGCAGAGGTTTTCTTAGATCCTAATACCTTTAGTGCTGACGGTACTACATCCTTAGGACAGTTGAGTTTTTCTCGTGACGGCTCAAAACTGGCTTATACCATTTCAGAGGGTGGTAGTGATTGGCGTAAAATTATTATTATTGATGCTAAATCTAAACAAGAATTAGAAACTAGATTAATTGATGTTAAGTTCTCGGGTATTTCTTGGTATAAAAACGAAGGTTTTTATTATTCTAGTTATGATAAACCTAAAGGCAGTGAATTATCAGCAAAAACAGACCAACATAAGCTTTATTATCACAAGTTAGGAACAGCTCAACAACGTGATAAAGTTATTTTTGGGGCAACAGCAGAGCAAAAACGCCGTTATGTTGGCGGAGCAGTTACTGACGATAATCGTTATTTATTAATCTCTGGTTCGGTATCTACTTCAGGTAATGATTTATACCTCAAAGACTTATCTAAACCAGACAGTGAA
>CAXIBS010000140.1:0-6039 GCA_964022585.1 uncultured Colwellia sp. | reverse complement strand
TGAATTATATATCATCAATAACAAAAGCATCACTTGTTGAGATTAGAACAATGAACCAAGGGTTTGATATGCTTATCAGTCAGCGAATCAGCACACTTATTGTTCCTGTAGTAAACTCAACAATAAAAGAGAATTTTTTAATGCGTTATTATGAATCTATGTATGTTGACACCGTCACTACAATAGATTTGTATTTATGGTTAGAGGAAGAATATACACCTTATATTGAACAGCTTAACACTCGTATTAAAACATTAAAGTATACAGAAAAATGGAAGCGATTAATTCCAACAAGATAAAGCTTACCATAGTAAATTTTGCAATATGGTAATATTTACTATGTAATTTCAATTGACGTTTTATTAGATTCACATCTGTTGAACTTGCTATAAACCTCACTAAAATGATAAAAATAAAACATTGATACACGGCAAATTTCAGCTTAAGGACTTTTCAGTGAGTAATAAATTTAATACTTCCAAGCATGTATTAAACAATGCGCTACATTCTCTTGTAGGATTTGAGAGTATTGAAGAATTCGAAGAAGTGTTAACTCTATTCTTTGATGCACTGCCTGACCCTATTTTTGTAATTGATGAAGGTGGTAACTTTATTAAAGCACTTGGTGGCAATGCTTCATATCTATATCAAGGCACTGAAAATTTTGAAGGAAAATGTATTAAAGATATTTTTAGCCCTACCTTAACCCAAAAGTTTCAATTAGCAATTAATGAAGCAATTAACTTCAATAAACTTGTAATAATAGAACATGAAATTAATTCAAATGATTTAAAGGGGATAGAAGTTGATATGTCATCAACTTTTTTTGAAGGGAGAATACATCCTATCCGCCAAAGAGGTAATGATAAACGTGCAGTTTTATGTGTAACGATTAACAACACTGAAAAAAAACTAATGGAACAAAAGTTATTACAACTAGCCGACACAGATCCTTTAACGGCTGCCTATAATCGACGCTTCTTTAACAATAGTGTATCACGAGCTTTAGCAGAATTTACTCGCTACAATACAGTATTTTCATTACTTATGATTGATGTAGATCATTTTAAAAAGTTTAACGATACTTTTGGCCATGATGTAGGAGATCAAGTGCTAAAAAGACTCGTTAAAATATGTAATAGTATTTTGAGAACTATTGATATATTTGCACGTTATGGCGGTGAAGAGTTCATGATATTACTGCCAAGTACTACTTGTGATAATGCCTGTATTGTTGCTAATAGAATAAGAGTAGCGATAGAACAAGATACTTTTATTTTGGGTAACAAAACCATATCTTATACTGTTAGTATTGGTGCAACGCAAGTAAAAACTTCAGATAAAAATATTGACCTATTAACTAAACGTGCTGACCTTGCTTTATATAAAGCTAAAGACACGGGTAGAAATCAAGTTTGTTCTAAGTTGTAATATATTTTCCATTGCTTTATGTACATTCTATTATTAATTAACGAAGCTTAATTAATAAGTGCTGCTTAACTTAACGCAACTATCTGAAGAATGAAGTGTATCTATCAACATAGCCATTTTATAAATTACTTAAATGATTCCTAGTCATATATTTTAGTGATAGCTAGTTTAATTAAAACTAACCTAAGTTTTACAATATTTATGTACCTAAAGCAGCAATATTTATGAAATAGCGTCTAAGCTTTCTTTCAATAAGCTATTCAATCGTAATATCTATCTACAGCCACATTTGCTTTATCAACCATCTGAAATTTATGGATGGATTCCCCCACAGTGTAATTTTTATTTGGGTCAAAACCCGCTACCTATGTAAATAACTCTCTTCTTTCCAAATAAAGACAACTAAGCCAATGGGTTGTTTTTTATAGCATTTATTAGATTTTAACAACATTGCAGTTTTAGGCATTAACCTTGCGATATAGCTGATGAACGATGTGTTTTAGCGAATAAACACAGTATCAAAAAATAGAATATCAACGTTCACACTATAAATTAAAATACTAGGGGAATAACAATGACTAATAAAAAAACAAATAAATTTCTAAAGAAAGTATGTACAGCGACACTATTAATTGGCGCAACAAGCATAGCTTATGCTGACGAAGGAGAAGTAAAAACTTCTTTTTATGGCTCGTTAAGGCTAGGTGCTGACTTTGTTGATGCAGGTACTAGTGATGATGCTGCAAATGGTCGAGATTTTCTTAGCCGAGTTGGTGCAAAAGCCTCAGTATATTTCGGGAAGGGATTGACGGGGTTAGCGGTTGTTGAATATGGTCTTGGAGGTGATGGCAGCGTGAACTTGAGCCAAAACAGGAAACCTGGTTTAGGCCAAGGCCTGGTTGGACTACAAGGTGATTTTGGTAAAGTAACCTTTGGTTCACAAACTATTTTATGGCACAAGTTTGTTCGTGGTGCATATTTTTCAGACGGGTTAGACTCTTTACGCCAAGGTGCTATTCGTGATGATGACTTTCTACAATGGGAGAAGAAAACAGGTAACTGGAAATTTGGTGCTGCTTTGCAGACAGAAAAGCAAGACGGTGATTCGTTTGACCAGTATCAAGCCGCTGTAGAGTACAAAACTGGACCAATGAAATTACAAGCAGCCCTAGCTGCAGACAAACGCGGTGAAAACACAGGGAATTTATACGGTGTTCGTGGTTGGTACAATGTTTCTGACAGTGTAACAGTTTCAGCTTTTTATCACCTAGCAGAAGAAGATTTTGATATATACGGCGGTAACTCTTCAGGTAATGTCAAACTAAAATCAACCTTAAGTGGTAACGATGTAGGCGGCGTAACTTCTTGCAAAAACGAAGAACGTTCAACTACCGGTATTTACGGAAAATGGAAGCAAGGCAAAAATCAATTTCACGCACGTTATGCTGTAAATGCTTGTGATATTAAAGGCGATGTTAGCTCAGTAAAAGTGGAATACATTCGTTATTACTCTAAAAACTTCAGACTTTGGGCTTCATTTGAACAACTAGACAGCGATGAGTCTCGCTTACCTTCAACAGAAAAAGACATGTCAGAGTTCCAATTAGGCGCTCGTTTCGACTTTTAATTTTTATAGAAAAATCATAGCTAAA
Source organism: uncultured Colwellia sp. (assembly GCA_964022585.1). Taxonomy (GTDB): domain Bacteria; phylum Pseudomonadota; class Gammaproteobacteria; order Enterobacterales; family Alteromonadaceae; genus Colwellia. Next base: position 2,956 of record CAXIBS010000140.1, on the reverse strand, counting down.
TATAACCAAATTAAGGAACAGAACCATGTTATTAACTAAAAAGATATACAGCGTAACTACCGCTTTATTATGTGCATTTTCACTTAATGTAAGTGCTGAACAAATTGAAATTAAATTCTCACATGTAGTTGCTGAAAACACACCTAAAGGTCAAATGGCACTAAAATTTAAAGCTTTAGTTGACGAAAGACTAGCAGGCAAAGTTGCCGTAAAAGTATTCCCAAATTCACAATTATTTGGAGATAACAAAGTCCTTGAAGCAATGCAATTAGGTGATGTGCAATTAGCTGCGCCGTCATTATCAAAATTTAAAAAATACACAAAAAAATTACAAGTGTTTGATTTACCTTTTTTATTTAAAGATATAGATGCAGTAGAGCGCTTTCAACAAGGTGTAGAAGGACAAAGACTTCTCAACTCTATCAACCGTAAAGGCTTACAAGGCTTAGGTTATTTACATAATGGTATGAAGCAACTTTCATCAAGTAGTGCGATGAAAACGCCTTCTGACTTAAAGGGTAAAAAGTTTCGTATTATGTCGTCAGATGTCTTAGCCGCACAGTTTCATGCTGTAGACGCAGTAGCGGTTAAAAAGCCTTTTTCAGAAGTTTTTACCTTACTACAAACAAAAGCAATTGATGGTCAAGAAAACACTTGGTCAAATATCTATTCAAAAAAATTCTTTGAAGTACAAGACCATATTACCGAGAGTAATCATGGGGTATTAGATTACTTAGTTGTAACTTCAAAAAGTTTTTGGAAATCATTACCAAAAGATATTCGTAAAGATGTTAAAGCAGCCTTAGACGAAGCAATTGCTTACGGTAACGAAATTGCGGCTCAAAAATCTACCAAAGATAAACAGAAAATTGTCGACTCAAAGCGTTCAACAATTGTAACTCTGTCAAATGATGAGCGTCAGCAATGGGTAGAAGCAATGAAGCCTGTTTGGAAACGATTTGAAAAACAAATTGGCAAAAACGTTATAAACGCAGCAATCGCAGCAAACTAATCTCTTTTATCGTTAATACAGAGGCTACGGTCTATATAAGTAGTCTCTGTATATTTGCCTTTACAACTATTAAAACCCTTTAGCATTATTATAGGTAGTTCTATTATGTTTTCAAAAAAATCTAGCGCAATTGAAGAAGGATTCATCTGCGTTTTATTGGTGAGTATGGCGCTGCTTGTCTTTGCAGAAGTTATTGCTCGTTTTATTTTCAATGTCGGCTTTATGTGGATGGAGGAGCTCACCCTCACCTGCGGAGCATGGTTTGTTCTATTTGGCATGTCATATGGCGTTAAAGTGGGTGCTCATATTGGTGTTGATGCCTTTGTAAAAAGCCTACCTCCAGCAGCCAAAAAAATCACGTCTATTACCGCTGTACTAGTTTGCCTAAGTTACTGTGCGATGTTTTTTTATGGCAGCTCTATTTATTTAGCCAAAATGTATGATGTTGGTCTTGTTATGGAAGATATTCATTTACCCGCATTTATTGTTAATTCAATGGATATCGACGCCGCTTGGGATAATTTTAGAATAGATGTTGAAGATCCGCTTATGCCCATTTGGATTTCTCAATCTATTTTACTGTTTGGTTTTGCCCTACTTTTTTATCGCTTCTTTCAACTATTAATACTAATTATTCAAGGTAAAGCTGATGGTTTTAAGTTCGCTGATGAAGCAGAAGAAAGCATGCACCTTATTCAGGAAGAATCTTCTCACTCAGACAACAGCACTGTAGAAAGCAGTAATACAGAAACAATCACGAAGGAGGATAAATAATGACTATCGCCGCTCTATTTATCACACTATTACTATGTATTTTGATCGGAATGCCAATAGCTATTGCTTTGGGGTTTTCCAGCATGATCACCATACTATTCTTCTCAAATGACTCTATTGCTTCCATTGCCTTAAAAATGTATGAAGCAACCTCTGAGCATTACACATTATTAGCTATTCCATTCTTTATTTTATCATCTGCTTTTTTATCAACAGGTGGTGTTGCCAAAAGAATCATTGATTTTGCTGTTGACAGTGTTGGTCATATTCGAGGTGGCCTTGCAATGGCTTCGGTACTTGCCTGTATGTTATTTGCAGCAGTTTCAGGCTCATCTCCTGCAACAGTGGCAGCAATAGGTTCTATTTGTATCGTTGGTATGGTGAGAGCTGGTTATCCAGAAAGTTTTGCTGCTGGTGTTATTACTAATGCTGGTACTTTAGGAATACTTATTCCACCTTCAATTGTTATGTTGGTTTACTCTGCAGCAACTGAAGTGTCAGCATCACGTATGTTTATGGCAGGTTTAATACCCGGTCTGATGATGGGCTCGATTTTAATGATTGCCATTTATATTGTGGCTCGTTATAAAAATTTGCCGTCTATACCATTTCCTGGTGTTAAACAATTATTACGCTCAGGCTTTATCGCAACAGGTGGATTAGCACTGATATTTATTGTACTAGGTGCTATTTATGGCGGAGTTGCTAGCCCTACTGAGGCAGCTGCTGTTGCCGCTATATATGCTTATTTTATTGCTGTATTTGGTTATCGCGATATTGGTCCACTTAAAGGCATTCAGTGGAGAAATGATAAAGAGCCTGTAGTTAAAGCAATAACCAGAAATATGCTCTTAATGGGTCTAGCATTACCTAAAAGTACCACAGATATTGAAGTGAGACGTGTTGTTCTCGATGGCGCTAAAGTAAGCATTATGTTGTTGTTTATTATTGCCAATGCAATGCTATTCGCTCATGTATTAACAACAGAGCGTATTCCACACATTATTGCAGAAACAATCATTGGTTGGGGTTTAGAACCATGGTCATTTTTAATTATTGTTAATATATTACTGTTATTAGCTGGTAATTTTATGGAACCTTCGGCCATCATTTTAATTATGGCTCCTATATTATTCCCCATTGCAACTCAGTTGGGTATTGATCCTATTC
>CAXIBS010000139.1:0-6216 GCA_964022585.1 uncultured Colwellia sp. | reverse complement strand
TGCTCCATCCTCGTCTGACGATAGTGAAATAATTGAAAGTCAAATGGCAAACAATAATTAATTCAATACTGTATAAGCTCTAGCTAGTTGTTGTGTTTAGATAAAAGGAGGCGCTTATTAGAATAAAATAGTCTAAGTATTAAAGACATAAAGAAAAGTGAGCCGCTTTTAAACGCGGCTTTTTATTGTTTATTTACAATATATATTTTATCTAGAAGTAATTAAGTAATGTTTGATAATAGTTATTACTGCTATAAAGCTGTTGATGATTACCCTGATCGGTAATTTTACCTTGCTCCATAATAACAATATTATCCATTTTATTTAGCATCGCTGGCTTATGAGTGATAACCACGAGACTTTGTTTTTGCTGTGTCACATGAGCTAATAAATTTTTCATTACGGCTTCTTCAGTGCGACGATCTAAACCTTTGGTGGGTTCATCTAAAATAAGTACACGGGCAGGGCGAAGTAATAATTGAGCTATTTGTAATCGTTGTGCTTGTCCACCTGATAGACCCGTTCCGGTTGAGCCTAACCATGTATCTAAACCTTTTGGTAAACTGTCGATAAAGTCAGTTAAGTTAACTAATTGACAAACATGATGCATCTCTTCTTGTGTTGCATCATGTTTAGCTAAACGAAGATTATCGGCGATAGTTGCATCAAAAATATGCCCCTGCTGACTCATTAAAGCTATATATTGGCGCAAGGAGTCTCGCTTTATCAAGCTTAAATCACAGTCACCAATCGTTATTAAGCCTTTATTATTTTCATTGGTTGATGTAAGGGCTTTACCTGTAGGCCAAAACCCCATCAGTAAGTTAACTAATGTTGATTTGCCTGCGCCACTGGCACCGATAATCGCGACCTTTTCACCTTGGTTAATTGTTAAATTAATATCAACTAAACTGGCATTTTCTTGTTCTGATGTTTGTTCAGGTGCTTGTTTAGGGTAGCTAAAAGTTAAGTTATCAAAATGAATATCGCTATGAGTAATCGCTTCAACGCCAATGTCAGTTGGTTTTTCTTTATCGATAATAGCGAATAACCTTGCTGCGCTAGCTAAGCTTTGTGGTAATAACTGCAGTGCTAATGGCATATTACTAACTGTTTCAAAGCTCACTAAAACGAGTAAGATAACGGCAACTAATGACTTACTGTCTACTTCACCCGTTGATAATTGCGGTACTAAGATGAATAAGCAGGCGAGGGCTGAAAAATTTATCAGGAGAAAAATTATCGCATTTAAACCAGCATTAATCTTAACTAAACGGTAGCGTACAGCATAATATTGTCGTGTAATACTGGCGATTGAACGCTGATAGGTAATGCCTACTTGATAGACTATCAAGGTTTTAATTGCGCCAATACCGTTCACTAACTCTTCAGTTAGGTGAGCTTCTAAAGTCGTTTTTTCTTTAGCTAGTTCAGTTGATAATAAATAACTGATATAAGGCAAGATAATCGAAACAATTAACAATGCACTTAGCATGAGTAAAGCGATAACAGGTGAAAAAATGGCTAATGCATAACACACAATAGGGACTGAAATCAGGGCAACAACGATGGGGAGTAATACCCGTAAATAAAAGTTATCAAGGTTATCTATATCTTGTTGTAAGTGAGCTAACAAATCACCTGAGCGTAAATCAAGTTGGTAATAAGGCAGTAACGGCTCAAGTTGTTGATAGAAATAATGACGTAGATATGACAATGCATTGAATGTGGCGCGGTGTGTTAGCATTCTTTCTGCGTAACGACCGGCTGTGCGTACTATGGCTAAAAATCTGATAATGGCAGCCGGGGTAAAGTAATTTACGGTTATGCCAGCTGTGCCGGCAATAGCCATGAGGGTAATAAACCAACCTGAAATAGCCAGTAAACTAATATTAGCTAATACGGTGATAACAGATAATAAAGCGCCAAGTAACATCAAAGGCAATTGCGGTTTAAGTAAAACAACTAAGCGAATAAATGTGTTCATGAGGTTACCTCACCATTAATTTGCTGGGCGTAGTAGCCACCCTGATTTAACAGTGATTGATGTGTACCTGATTCAATGACTTTTCCTTGTTCAAGTACAATAATCTTTTTAGCACCAATCACTGTGTGTAAGCGATGGGCTATAACAATAACAATATGATTCTCAGCATAGGCATTAATTGACGAAGTGATTATCTGTTCAGTGTGTTGATCAAGATGGCTGGTTGGCTCATCGAGTATCAGCACATCAGGTTGATGATAAAAAACTCGCGCCAGCGCTAAACGCTGTATTTGACCACCAGAAAGTCCTGCGCCATTTTCACCAATTTGACTCTCAATGCCTAGTTCAAGGTTTTGCACAAAACTAGATAATCCTGCTTTTTCGAGAGCTGCAATCACAAGCTTATCTTCATACTTGTCTGACAACGCGATATTAAAGGCTAATGAGCCGTAAAACACTTGCGCTTGCTGTGAGATCCAGCCGCAATGACGCAACCAATTATCGCGATTTTCCGGCGTTAAAGGCTCATCATTAATCAACACCTGGCCTGCACTTGGCTGAACAAAACCTAATACCATATCAATTAAGGTTGATTTTCCAGAGCCACTTTCGCCAATGACTGCATATAATCCATGAGATGAAAAATCTATTGTGATTTTGGATAAAGCATTAGCACGCTCAGGGTAGGCATATTCTGCTTGATTAAGTTTAATGGTAAAAGGTGTTGTCAATTTTTCAGCTAGTGAAGGGTTTACTTGCGGATAACTCATTATTTCAACAAGATCTTCTGCTGCAGTCACGCCAGTCATTTTTGCATGATACTGGGCACCAAGTTGCCTAAAAGGTAAATAAAATTCAGGGGCTAATAATAAAACCCATAAGGCAAAAACATAATCTACATCACCATAATATAATCGAAAGCCAAGGATAACGGCGACTAATGCAATTGAAATAGAAGCTAAAAACTCTAATACAAAGGATGACAAAAAGGCTATCTTTAAAATGCCCATGGTCTCGTCACCATAATCATCACTGATTTTCTTTACTGCAGCTATTTCACGGCGGGAAGCATTAAATATTTTAAGCTGTGTTAATCCTTGGATAATATCAAGAAAATGACTACTCATTCGCTGTAATTTAGCCCAATGTTCTTCGTTCAAACGCTGTGCTTTATGGCCAATAAGAATCATAAAAAATGGCACCATGGGGGCGGTAAATAATAAAATCAGCCCTGACTGCCAATCAATGGGGAATACCGCAATAAGAATAGCTAAGGGAATAACTGCACAATAGGCAATAACAGGAAGGTAACCTGCGTAATAGTCTTCTAATGAGTCAATGCCTTGGTGCAGCAAAGTGGTTAACTTAGCACTGCCTTTAATTTGTGTGAACGTAGGGCCAAATTGAAATAAGCGGATGAGTAACCTTGCGCGAATATTTGATGTAATATCCATAGCACCACGACGGCTATAACATTCAGTAAAATACCCTAATGCTGCGCGACATAAGATAAGTATTATCAAAGCGATAATGATCAGGGTGCTATCAGAGAAAAGTGCAGCATCAAGATTTACATTATTACCTATGTTATTAACTACATTATTACTTGTATTCGTACCTTGGTTGTTACTTAACCTAGTTTGGATGTTAGAAAAAACAAATAAATCAATAAGGTAAGCAAGTATTGCCGTTTGTGCAATCATTAGTATTCCATTAAATGATCCTAATGCAATAGCGATGCTTAGCTTATTGTGAGCATATCGTTTTTGATATTTAAGCCAGTTATTAACCGTTTTGTTTTGTTGCTTAGTCTTCTTTGTCATATTGTTCTACTTAATACTGGCTCATTATTATCCGTGCTGAGTATTTATTTTCTATGAGAGATCATCATTTGTTTGATCATTGGCAACATTATCAACATGCTGCTCCATTTCGTACCACATTACATTAATTATGCCTAAAGAGACGGCAAGTAAAACACCTAACATCCAACTGAAATACCACATAATATTTTCCTTTATAAATTTATAATTTGCTGAGCATAACGTAACTTGGCCATATTCTAATCGGCTTATTTTTCTTAGCTATACCCAGCCATGCTCAGCTTTACTTATTAACCTAGTAGCAATGCTAATAGGCTGTATGATTGTTTTGTTCAATTTCAGCGATCGTAACTGTACGCCACATTTTTTTGTAACACCAAAGGGTATAGCCAATAATGATAGGGATAAAAAAGGCGACCACCATGAACATTAACCCTAAGGTTCCTTCACTGGATACGGTATCCCACATTAATAAACTGTGATTTGGTATGCTGCTCGATGGCATAACAAATGGAAACATTGCAATGCCAGCAGTTAAAATAACGCTGATAATGGCTAAAGAGCTGCCAATAAAAGCGAATATTTTGACTGAAGTACTTTTGCCTTTAATGCCTAATAATATTGCCACCATTAATGGTGAAAGTATGCCGATAGCAGGTATTAACCATAATAAGGGGGTCTCATTATAATTAGTAAACCAAGCGCCTGAACTGGTTGTTACTTCTTTTATTGTTGGTTGTGCTTGCCCCATAGTATCGATAGTACTTACCAGTAAATAACCATCAATATTTTGCCAAACCATTACACCGCCAAGGGCAAAAGTAAGCGATAATACAAGGGCAACCACTCGTCCAATATTAGCCGAACGCTGAGCAACATCAGCATCTGTACGCATAACTAACCAGGTTGAACCATGCAGTAGCATCATAGCAACGCTGACTACGCCTGTTAATAAAGTGAAAGGCGTAAATAAAGCGAAAAATGAACCAGTATAGGTGACACGCATTAGCTCATCAAAGCCAAAGGGAATACCTTGTAATAAATTACCAAAAGCAACACCAAAAACTAACGGAGGTACCATAGAGCCAACAAATAATGCCTTGTCCCAGTTTGTGCGCCACTTTAATGAATCAATTTTACTACGGTAATCAAACGCAAGTGGTCGTAAAAATAAACTAAAAAGAGTCAACATCATGGCAAAGTAGAAGCCGCTAAATGCTGCGGCATAGACTAAAGGCCATGCCGCAAATAAAGAGGCACCAGCAGTAATAAACCAAACTTGGTTACCATCCCAATGTGCTCCCACCGTGTTAATCACAACACGGCTTTCGACATCTTTTTTTGCAACAAAAGGTAATAAGCCGCCGACACCCATGTCCATACCATCGGTGATAGCAAAACCGATGAAAAGAAAGCCGATAAGGCACCACCATATAAACTTTAATGTTTCGTAATCAAACATATTATTCCCCTTAAGAATTCTGGCTACGAAGACCAGAAGTTAGCTCTGGTGCTTGTTCAAAATGGTATCGTCCGGTATGCAAAGCACTAGGACCTAAACGTGCAAACTTAATCATTAAGAACATTTCAATAACAAATAAAATGGCATATACAATGATGAAAGCGATGAGAGAAAACAGTACATCGTTTGCATCTAAATTAGAGGTCGATAAAAAGGTAGGTAATACCTCACTAATAGCCCAAGGTTGACGTCCAAATTCAGCAACAAACCAGCCTGTTTCTATAGCGACCCATGGCAGAGGTAGTGCAAAGAGTATTGATTTTAATAACCAACGTTTTTGTTCAATTTGACGTCGAGCGTTAAAGTAAAAGGCTAAACAAAATAGCAGTAGCATAGTGAAGCCTGAAGCAACCATCATTCGAAATGCCCAAAAAACAGGTGCGACTGGCGGTGTTGAATCTTTCACAGCCATCTGTATTTGCTCTTCAGTGGCATCAACAACATTTTCTGTATAACGCTTAAGAAGTAAACCGTAGCCAAGATCTTTTTTCGTTTCATTAAATTTAGCAAGGTTTTCCGGTGTCTCTTCACCATTACGTAATTTAACTAGGTATTCATAAGCGATCATGCCATTACGAATACGCGGCTCATGTGCTTTTTGTAAGTCACGTAAACCAATGACCTCTTCATCTAAAGAACGTGTTGCAATAAGACCCAAGGCGTAAGGGATTTTTACCGCATAATGCGTTTCCATTGCTTCATCATCAGGTAAACCAATCACGGTAAATGCTGCAGGGGCTGGTTCGGTATGATACTCAGCTTCAATCGCGGCAAGTTTCACTCGTTGTACTTCACCCACTTCATAGCCAGATTCATCACCTATAATTTTAAAAAGTCTTTTTTCGATATTCATATGAATATCTTCATATTTTTTATTAAACTCA
>CAXIBS010000138.1:0-6229 GCA_964022585.1 uncultured Colwellia sp. | reverse complement strand
TTTGAGCTGAAAATACATTATTACTTACACCTATACAGAGAAAATTTATAAAAAATATTGAGAATAACCTGACGCTAAGTTTCATTACCTATCCGTTTGTTAGGGTTGATAAAATATCTTGAATTTCTTGTTTTAGTTCTTCGCTACTAATTGTTTTTGCAGCTTCATTTGCCATTGTTGCATATTCTAATGCTTTAGCATTGTCTTCAAACTCTTGCTGTCTTTGAGCCATTGCAAGATAAATAGAAGCTATGAAAGTCTCTAACTTTAATTTTTCAGCAAGTGCTAAACCTATTTGGTAAATATCCATTGCCTGATCACCATCATCAGTGAAATCAGCTAGCGCTTCCCATTGTAAAGGGTGATCTTTAGGAGAGTTTTGATTGGTTGCACATAGTTTTTGTAAGTCACCGCAGGCACTATTTCTGGCATCGTCATCACCTTTGTCAGAGGCATTTGCAATATTTTGACAGATGTTGAGAATGTCGTTGTATAAAGGAGCTTTCATTTTGTTTCCGAATTAAATAAAGATCAAAAATATTAATGTAATTTATTGTGTCATTGTATCGCATATTATTGCAAGTGCGTGATATATTAGGCGCTTATTTTTTCAGTTAGTTAAATTTTAAACAACTCCATAGGTCTCCCTTATGCTATGTGCCATCTATAAAAGTGCTAAAAAAGCACAAACCTACCTTTTTGTTAAAAGCCGTGATGATTTTTCTTCAGTGCCAGAGTCACTTATGAAAATCTTTGGCACGCCGGTTTTGGTAACGTTAACTAACCTGGCAACTAAAGATAAACTCGCTTTTGCTGATTTAGATAATGTGAAAACGAATTTAGTGGAAGAAGGCTATTACTTGCAATTACCACCCCCGACAGAAGATTTATTAAAGCAACATAAAATTCAAATGGATAAACAAAAGAAAGGGGAATAGATTGATGTTAAAAGTATATGCGCTGCTATTTAGCTTATTTACATTAAGTATTTCACCTTTCTTTGTACAGCCAGTACAAGCCAAAGAGCTGTCACAGGCGGGTTTTGAAGAGTATATTAAGGCCTTAAAAGCTGAGGCATTAACAAAAGGTTACTCACAAGACCTTATTGATAGTAGCTTTGCAAATGTTAAATTTCATAAACGTGCAGTAGTTGCCGATCGTAAACAACCGGAAAAAGTAGAAACGTTAGATACTTATTTACCAAAACGAGTCCCTGGCTGGAAAATTAAAAAAGCACGTAAATTATATAAAGAGCATCAAGAAATCTTAACTGAAATAGGGAATAAATATGACGTGCAGCCACGGTTTATTGTAGCTCTGTGGGGGTTAGAAACTAATTTTGGTAAATTTACGGGTGGTTATAATGTTATTTCAGCTTTATCAACTCTAGCTTACGAAGGGCGACGCGAAGCTTTTTTTAAAAAGCAGCTATGGGCATCGCTAACCATATTGAAACAAGGACATATTAATATTGCTGATATGAAAGGCTCTTGGGCGGGAGCGATGGGACAAAATCAGTTTATGCCAACATCATTTTTAGCTTATTCGGTTGATGGTGACGGCGATGGGAAAAAGGATATTTGGCATAATCAAGTAGATATTTTTGCATCGATGGCAAATTACCTACAAAAAGAAGGCTGGAATGGCGATTTAACTTGGGGACGACAAGTTAAACTACCATCAAACTTTGATGTAGGGTTAGCTATTCCCAAAAATACAGGCAGTCGTAAAAACTGGTTAAAAGCATGGAATAAATCTGAAAAAAGTTTAGCCCAGTGGCAGGCATTAGGCCTTCGCCGAACTGATGGCACAGACTTACCTAAAGTTGATATAAAAGCTGCATTAGTTTTTCCTGATGATGAGAAAGGACGAGCTTACTTAGCTTATGATAATTATAAAAGTTTAATGCATTGGAATTTATCTTATTATTTTGTTAGCTCTGTTGGTCACCTATCTGATCTTATTAAGTACATTCCTGTCACTAATAGATAAATTTGAAGAAATACATGAGTCAAAATAAAACTAAGATTGTGCCTTTTTGGCAAACTAAAACTCTTACTGAAATGACTAGAAGTGAGTGGGAATCATTGTGTGATGGCTGCGCTAAATGTTGTCTCAATAAGTTTATTGACGATGAAGAAACAGATGATGAAACAGAGTTATTGCCAACAGATCATTTGAAAGCAGGTGAACAAATTCACTATTCTAGTATTGCTTGTTATTTGTTGAATGAAAAAACCTGTCAATGTAGTCAATATGACAAGCGAACGACGTTAGTACCTGATTGCGTTAGATTAACACAAGAAAACTTAGCGGATGTGTTTTTTATGCCACCAAGTTGTACTTATCGCCGCTTACAAGAAGGTAGAGGTATGCCATCTTGGCATCCGTTACTACATAAAGGGAAAAAATCAGCTATGCACAAAGCAGGTATGTCTGTGCGTGGTAAAATTGTTAAAGATGACGATGTTGCGCTTGAAGACTTTGAAGACTATATCGTTTCCTGGCCATTGCATGATATTGATTAGTGCTTAAAACTTCTCTGTTAACCTTATTTAAGTTCGAATTGATTTATGAATAGCAAACAACAAAGCCTATTATATTTACACAGTGCGGTACTGCTTTTTGGTGGTACCGCGTTATTTTCAAAGCTTATCGGCTTACCTGCACTTGATATAACTGTTTATAGAACAGCCGTTGCGGCGGTTATATTATTTATAGTGCTAACGTTACAAAAGCAAAAAATAAAATTAGCTAGCACTAAGGATTATGGAGTTGCATTACTTTTAGGTATTGTTGTAGGAATTCATTGGGTTACTTATTTTGCAGGTATGCAAATGGCTGGCGTAACAATTGGCATAATTGCTTTTTTTACTTACCCTGTAATCACCGTATTTTTAGAGCCTTTACTTGCTCGTTTTGTCAACAATGATAAAGCAAGTAGTAAACCAAAACCAAAAGATATACTCATTGCTTTAATTGTAATTTTTGGCATCTTTCTTTTAATACCAGAAATAAACTTAGGTAATCAAGTCACGTTAGGCATTGCTACTGGCGTATTATCAGCGTTATTTTTTGCTTTTAGAAATATACTTCATAAAAATTATTTTAGTCATTATTCTGGTCCACATACAATGTTGTACCAAACGTTAGTGGCTTGTTTGATGTTATGTTTATTTGTTGAAGTACCACCAATGAATGTTAGCAATGATGATTGGTTACTTATTTTATTAGTTGGTGTTATTTTTACGGCAATGCCACATGCGTTGTTTGCGTCATCTTTACGTCACTTATCAGCTACAACAGCAGGTCTAATCTCTTGTTTACAACCTTTATATGGTAGTGTTTTAGCCTTTTTATTGCTTAGTGAAAGAGTTGATATATGGACAGTTATAGGTGGGCTATTAGTAATTACGGCTGCATTATTTGAAACATGGTCAGTTAGTCGTGGACGATAAGTACGATCAATAATTTATTTTGCATATACAGGTGCCACCTTAAATACTCTTCAAAGTAGTAAATATTTTTTAAATCATTTCTTAAGCATCAGTCTCTTCTTCGGCAACCAACTAATAGCTTTTGTCGTTAATTGCACAACATTACTACAAGTAGCGATTTAATCATCATCTAGACTAGGTTACATAGTATATAAAGCACAGGTTATTTAGTAGGTAAAGTCAGGTTATTTTACTATTTGTGTTTAAAATTAATGCGATAAATGGTAAAACACTAGGTAGTCTAAATAAATTTATTATTTCTCAACTGTTTAAAGGTGTTTTATGAACATTGGAATTCCCAAAGAGTCATTAACTGGAGAAAATCGTGTTGCTGGCTCGCCAAGCTCCATCCGCGAACTGATTAAACTAGGCTTTGATGTGCAGGTGCAAAAAGGTGCAGGCATTAAAGCAAGCTTTACTGATGAAGAATACAGTGCAAATGATGCTGAATTAGTCACTAAAAAGGCTTGTTGGCAAAGTGATATTGTATTAAAAGTAAATGCGCCAACTCTTGAAGAAGTTGCTTCTATGAACGATGGTGCTATGTTAATTAGCTTTATCGCGCCAGCGCAAAGCCCTGAACTACTTGAAGCCCTGAAAGAGAAATCAATCACGACGTTAGCCATGGAAATGGTGCCGCGTATGACGCGTTCTCAATCAATGGATGCGTTAAGCTCAATGGCTAATATTGCTGGCTATAAAGCAGTTATTGAAGCGTCTAACACTTTTGGTCGCTTTTTTACCGGACAAATCACTGCAGCAGGTAAAATGCCGCCAGCGAAAATTATGGTTATTGGTGCTGGTGTTGCAGGTTTGGCTGCTATTGGTACGGCAGGCAGTTTAGGTGCTATCGTACGTGCTTTTGATACCCGACCTGAAGTAAAAGAGCAAATAGAGAGTATGGGGGCTGAGTTCCTTGAGCTTGACTATGAAGAGCCAGAGGATACTGGCTCTGGTGATGGTTACGCCAAAGAAATGAGTGACGCATTTATTGAAGCTGAAATGGCATTGTTTTTAGAGCAGGCCAAAGATGTTGATATTATCATTACGACTGCCATGATCCCAGGTAAACCAGCACCTAAGCTGATTACTGAAGAAATGGTTGAAGCAATGAAGCCAGGTAGCGTTATTGTTGATTTAGCGGCTGCAGGCGGCGGTAACTGTGAATGTACTGTTGCTGGTAAAGTGGTTGATGCTCATGGTGTTAAAGTGATTGGTTATACGGATTTAGTTTCTCGTTTACCAAACCAAGCTTCACAGCTTTATTCAAATAACCTCGTTAACTTAGCCAAGTTATTATGTAAAGAGAAAGACGGCACCTTTGACATTGATTTTGATGATGTTGTTATTCGCAACATGACGGTGGTTAAAGAAGGTGAAATTACTTTCCCACCACCGCCAATTCAAGTGAGTGCCGCACCTGCTCAAAAAGAAGTAACGAAGCCAGTTGAAGTGGTTGAAGAAGAGCCGGCTTCACCGGTTAAAAAATATGCCTTTATGGCTGCTGGCGCAGCATTATTTGGCTGGGTAGCTAGCGTTGCTCCTGCTGATTTCCTTACTCACTTTACTGTATTTGTTCTAGCCTGTGTTATTGGTTATTACGTGGTTTGGAACGTGAGCCACTCTTTACATACACCTTTAATGAGTGTTACCAATGCTATTTCTGGCATTATCATTGTGGGGGCTTTACTACAAATTGGCTCAGACAGTTTGCTTGTGCAGATACTTGCTGCGTTTGCAACCTTGGTGGCAACTATCAATATTGTCGGTGGCTTTAAAGTCACTAGTCGTATGTTAAAAATGTTTAGTAAGTAGGGGGTAGCATGGAATCTACACAGTTAGTGTCAAACGGTTTTATTAGTGCAGCATATATCGTTGCTGCCTTGCTTTTTGTTTTCAGTTTGGCAGGTCTAAGCAAGCAAAAAACGGCTCAACAGGGTAATTTATTCGGTATGGTAGGTATGGCAATCGCTTTACTTGCCACGATTCTAGACCCACGCGTGTCTAATGTTTTAGTGATTATTATTGCTATGGTTATTGGCTCAGGCATAGGTCTGAGATTTGCGAATAAAGTTGAAATGACAGAGATGCCAGAGCTTGTTGCAATATTGCATAGCTTTGTTGGTTTAGCTGCTGTTTTAGTTGGCTTTAATAGCTACTTTGATGCAGACCATAATGTGGTTATGACAGCGGTACAACATACCGCAATGAAAATACATTTAGCAGAAGTATTCATTGGTATCTTCATTGGTGCTGTAACATTTACTGGCTCTATTGTCGCTTTTGGTAAATTACGTGGCATTATTGATTCAAGTGCGTTGATGTTACCACATCGTCATAAAATGAACTTTGCCGCAGGTGTTTTTAGCTTTCTATTGTTACTTACCTTTGTAAATAATGATGGTTCAAATACGGCTTTATTTTTAGTGACGATTACTGCGTTAGTGTTTGGTTGGCATTTAGTTGCTTCAATTGGTGGTGCAGACATGCCGGTTGTTGTATCAATGCTAAACTCATACTCTGGTTGGGCTGCTGCCGCCGCTGGTTTTATGTTAAGTAATGATTTATTAATCATCACGGGCGCGTTAGTGGGCTCATCGGGTGCAATTTTATCTTACATCATGTGTAAGGCAATGAATCGCTCTTTCATCAGTGTTATAGCCGGTGGTTTTGGTACTGATGTAGTGGTTGATAATGACGTTGATTATGGTGAGCATACTGAGATAAATGCA
>CAXIBS010000137.1:0-6255 GCA_964022585.1 uncultured Colwellia sp. | reverse complement strand
TTCATTAAGTAGCTTTTGTGCATGAGATAAGTAACGTTCATTTTGCCTAATTTTATTAGACAAGCTACTGACAAAACCAAACTGACTAACTATAGCAAAATGCATAGTATCTAAATTATTATTAAGGCTATCTTTTGTCTCATAGAGTAAGTCATCAAGTTGATCTAAATAATATTCAGCATCTTCTTGCTCTTTCGAGGTAATAGCAAGTTGATAATCGATAACAACTTCATCAATAGCATCAATTATTTTCCCCATATCAGTAAGCTGTCGATAACTTGATTGCTTGCGCATTAACCGATTTAGCATGCGTTTTAAATCGGTTGTTACTCGATACTCTCCAGGAGAATCATCTGGTCTGATTAAGCCAGACTTATGTAACAAACTTAGCGTGTTAGCATCTTGATCATCACTTGCAATCGAACCATAAACATAAGCATTAGCAAGTAAATCATTATATGCACCAATTTGTCTAAGTAAGCTTGCTACTTGGTTAGAATCAAAACCAGCCATTAGAAAAGCAACTCATCTTGTTGGCTTTTTTCTTGCTCAGGTAAACTTATAAGCTCAGCATCATTTAAAAACTCTATGAGTAAATAAATTAAGTCAAATCGGGCTGTGGCATAGTATCGACTGCTCCCTGTATTTTTGCGAACAAGATAATGCATTTCTTCAAGCTTGTGAAACACCATTACTAATTGCTCACGTGTTTCAGTTTTATTCGTCTTGAAAGGCTTTATTGATGTAAGTCTACGTAATTGCTCACTTAATGTTTGATCATGTTCAAAGGGCTCAAATAACTCATTAATATTTAAAACAGACTTAGCTCGAATAGGTAAATCAGCTTGCGTTGCGGTTAAAAGTAAATCTAAAAATTCAACTAAAGGTCTAAAAGTACTTCGCATTTCAGTAAATAAAATACTAAGCTCGTGATGATTATTTTTATCTACCTGATTGAATGTACAGTAATAGGCGTCAGCGCTATCTAGATAGGTAAGTTTTCGATCTAGATTGGCTAAAAAATCATTCACTTTGTCATTATGACTTTCGGCTTTTAAGTACAAATACTCAGCTTCGTGCGCTGTTTGACAAATAACTGCGCCACACAGAAGCTTTTGAATGCTCTCTTTAAACATTAGTAAGCTCTCCTGCCTTAGCTTTTTGTGAACTTGCTAGTGCTTGATTTCGTTGTGCAAGTAGTTCATCTAACCGAGATTGTGGAATATCCGCATGATAAATTTTGTTATCTTTTAACTTATAATGGCGACGATATAAGGACAAAATATGACGATCTGTTGATGGCGATGCAGATAACATACTGATATGGTTGTCGTTAAACATTTGTAATAACAGATCAATATTTTCTGCTGCCAATTCACCAAGCTCATCTACAGGGAGGATTATTTGACTAGCGTGCTTGCTATCACCTCGTAACATCGCTAGTAAGCCGGCAAATAAAGACAGCATAGCGAGATAAGATAAGCCTGTTGAGCTTACTTTTTTAAGCTGCTTGGCATTACGCGCTTGTTTTATTTGCCCTTTTTCAACAATGGTAAATTCAAGATCAAATAAGTTATTGTGTGCTAAAACAAAACCTTCATTGGGTAAGTAACTTGCTAGCTTTTGCATAGCAAATACTAAGTCATCAGGCACATCACCCAAGCCATCACGTAATTGGTCTTTATATAATTCGAATACTTCGGCAAATTTTTGTAAAGGCCCCCAGTAATCGAGCTCTTCTTGTTTCATTACCGTATTGACACTGATGTCTGCTAAGGCTTCAAAATGTGCTAACGCAGTAACTTTAGTAGATAAACGTTTACCAATTTGTTTAATACGACGTCCAAAGTTTTCTATATGCTGATAAAACTCGTTAATCATGGTGGCATTAACAGTAACAAGTTGATAGGTACTTTGCTGTTTTTGCTCGGCGCTATTTAATAACTCATTAATGGGCTCGCGATATTTAAATAAGGCTTTTGCTCCAGAGTAATTGTCATTATCAAGTAGAAGCTTTTGCCAGTTTTCAAAAAGCTCACTACCAGAGTGATCTTTTCTAAAGCGTTCACTAAAAGTATTAAGTTGCGTAGCCAAGCGTTTTTCAATTGTTTTAAATTGCTGATAATAATCATGGCAAAAACTAACTGTTAAATCTGCTTGGTTTGTCGGCTCTTGTGGTGATAATTCACAGTCAATGGCTGACATTTCACATAAACGTTTATTATTATTAAGTTGTACGAGTAAATCATCAGTAGCTTGTTTTTCTTGATTATTTTTTCTAATTAGATGTTTTAAGTCATTAATTTTAGTTGTTAGTTCAATATTTTTATCTTCAAAATTAGATTCAAGATTGCGCTTAATAATTTTTCTATTTTGATTCTCTTCAACTAACGCATCACGGTGACAATAGCGTTCATCAATAAAGCTTTGATAATCTCGCGCTTTTTGGGAAAACACTGCACATTGTTGTAAATCTTTTTCCAACAGCGCTCGCTTGGCAATGCTTTTATCTACTTCTCCTTCAGGATCCAAATGCTTAATATCACTGGCCTGTTGCTTTTTAAGCTCAGCAGTTCGCTGCTTAGCACTCGTCTTTAATGTCGCTAGCTGCTCCGATAATAGTGTAAGTTGGTTATCTCTGTCACTTTCAACTACCATACACTTTTCTAATTTATCATTAGTTAAATCATGAAGTTGTTCCGTTTTATTTTCTTCAAAATTTTGCTGTTTTTTATCTAATGCTTTCACCTGTTGATTAATAAGCTGTATTTGTGACTCTATTGATTGACGATGCGCTTTTATAGCTAATTGTTTTTTTACAACCAAACTTTCTTGTTGTGTTTGTAATTGCTCCATGGTCAATTTTTTTTGATTTACACTTTGTTCGTGCTTTGTCACAGTTATTTTTAGCTGGTTAATTTCTTTGGCAATATTTTTTAACTGTTCATCAAGCTGAGAAATTTTGTCAGCTTGTACTTGTAATTTAGCTTCTATTATTTGGCGTTTTTCTCTCAGTTGTACTTCATCTAAAAATAAAGAGTCATCGCAAGGTAATTGTTGCAAATCTAAAGATAAGCCATAAAGACTTGTCGGGTTATTATTGCAGCCTATCCAGTGTGGATTTAAGTCTGAGCGTGAAAGTTGCTCTGTTGTTAATAAACGACCAATAGTCTTTTGCCAATCTGCTGCTTGAGGTTCGTTGATTAAAAAGTGATGTAACGAGTCTGCTTGTGGTAATAGCTGTGACTCAACTTGATGATAATCTTGTCGTAACTGTTCTAGGTAACGATTTGCATCACTACGTATAGTGAGCTCCTTATCTTGCTGTTTCTCTAGTTGATACTGTTGTTTCTGCAAAGTAGACTCTTCTTGCAACAACTGATGATAACTTTGCTGTGCTTGAGTAAGTGCAATAATGTTCTCTTCAATATCGCTTGATAACTGAGCGGGTATAATTGGCTGTGTTAATTGTTGCTGAGCAGTGCTCAGTTGGTGTTGTAATGATTGCTGATCTTTTTGTAGCTTCAACTCTTCTTTATGAAGTTGAGCGTTTAATGATTGTTCTTGTTGGTGAAAAACCTCATTGATATGCGCTAGCTGATTATTTGATTGGCTAGTTATAAGGGCAGATTGTTCTTTGTTTGTGCCAAAAGCTTTAAGTTTTTCTACTTCTATTTTTTGAATAAGCTTCTCAAATTTTTGCCCTATTTTAGAAATATTTCCTTCAAAGGCATCAATAATAGCGATAACTTCATTAAGCTGTGCTTGAATTTGAGGTGCTTGATCTGCCTTAATTTGGTAACTACTTGCATCATCATCGTCATAGTTAAATTTATCATCATCAAGCAATTCTATTTTACTTAAATCAGCTTCAATTTTGGCATTAAGATCGGATGATGCTTTTTGGTATTGCTCAACGGTGACAGTTAATTCAGACTCCAGTTTACTGCGAGTGGCAATACTATTTTTTTTAAGCTCATCTCTTTGTTGTTGTTTTAATTCAAGTCGTTCTTGATGTGCAAGTGTCTCAGCATGTAGGTGCTGTAACTTGTTAACTAAACTAGCAAATGCACTAAAATCGTTTTGCCAAATTGATATTTTATCAGCCACTTTCTTAATTGCTCGACTAGCCTGAATATCAGCAAGCCAATTAGTAATATCAGCTTTATTTAAACTAAGTTGTTCTTTTTCATCATTGGTATTTCGAGCAAGATGATCACTGGCAATAGCCACTAACATACGTTTAACGGCTTCAAAATCAAGGTTTTTTTCTATTGTACCGTTGATTACTTTATCTATATGCGGACAGGCTTGTTCACTAAAAGAAAATCGATTTTGTAGTATTCTTATTTCTTTGTGCTTTTTACCGCTGCGTAAATTTTGAATCACTTGACGGTATTTATCTATGCCTAAAAATTTAGAGCTTTCTTTACCAATATTTCGGTAATTCTTTTCTATTTCACCGATTGTAAATGGTTTAGCCTTACGACCTTCTGTATTAGAAATATAATGCTGACTATCGTATGCTGCATCAATAAATTTAAAGTGTACGCCTCTGCCATCACTTGTTGCTAGTACTTGGCACTTTTGCCCAAATGGCCTTATATACTCGTATACTAAAATACTGGACTCTCGAGGTAAGTAAAAATCTGCAAAGTTTTTTGCTTGATCTACTTTACTAACAATATCGCTTGGTCGCATACCGTAAAAAAGTGGTAACAAGCGCATTAATGAAGTTTTACCTGCACCGTTGGTGCCTTCAAGTTGAGTATGACCAGTTAAATCAAGTTCGTTAACTTGCCCTTGCCAAAAACTGTCAATAATAATAATGCGCAATAGTGAATAGCCTTGCTCAGCCATGCAGTGTCCTTAGAAGAATAGAGTAAACAAGCAAGAGAAATTATCTTCTCTTGCTTGTTTGGTATGCAATACTTTAAATTTAAAGAGTTTTAAATATATACAAGATATTAAAGCCTTAAGCGTTATACCATTAAGACTTTACATTGTGAGTTATTTAATTGGATTTATTTTCATAGCTAATTGAGGATCAAATCGTACATTATGCCAATTCATACGCCAATCCAAATGTGGCCCGGTTACTCTGCCCGAGTTACCAACTTTAGCAATTACCTGTCCCTGCTTAACTGTATCACCGGCTTTAACCATTGAAGCACTCAAATGTAGAAAATTTGAGGTAATACCATGACCATGATCGATAACAAGCGTGCCGCCAGAGTAAAACATATCAGGTACCCATAATAATACGGTACCACTTGCCGGAGCCTTTACAGGAGCACCAATTTTACCAGCATAATCAACACCAAAATGTGGGTTTTTAGGGATGCCATTGTAAAAACGTTGGCTACCGTAAACACCTGTTATACGAGAACTGCGTGGAGCAATAAAACCTTGTGAAAAAGCAGTTAAGTTACTAGAAATTTTACGTACCTTTACAATTGCAGCACGATCTTGCTGTGCTCGAATATTTGCTTTTTTATTTGGGTTCATGATTTTTTTACTAATACCTTCAACACGGGATATTTTGTATTCACGCGGTGCTGGAGTAAAAGTTTTCTTTTCAGTGGTTCCCGTTGGCGAGGTAACGGTAAGTGTATATTGCTTTTTATCATCACGGGAAAAAGCAAACACATAATCGCCTTGGGCAGAAACGGTTAACTGTTTATCATTTAACATCACCACATTATTTTGATCTGTTTTCCCGATAATTAAACCGCCCTGCTTAATTTCCCCAGAAAGCTTTATTTCTGCTTGTGCATTAAAAGCAGATAAAGTACTTAAACTGACAATAAGTAATGTAGATAATTTTTTTAGTTTAAACACTAACAATAGCTCCTTTAGCAACACCTTCATAAGCAATGACTTTAACAACTTTGTTTGAAAAATCCTTTTTCAGTTGTCTAGCAATAAAATCTGCAAGCAGTTCAACCGTTGAATCACAATCAACCACATCAAGCACTTTGTTTTCTACAGCAATATCAAATCGACCTTGTGGTGCGGTATAACTAAAATATTGGTGATCGGGTGTTAAATTGTTTATAGCTGAAGTTGAAAGCTCAATATCCTCTTGGCTAACGCGATCAAACTCACTTGCAATATAGATATCTTGCCAGCGATGACACCACTGGTGTTCAAGCTCAATATTTTTTTCATCATCAAGAAATATTTGTATTTTAGAGCGATGCCCATGTGCGATCCTTTGACAGTTACCGTCATGTAGTTTTAAACCATGAGTAT
>CAXIBS010000136.1:0-6320 GCA_964022585.1 uncultured Colwellia sp. | reverse complement strand
AAAACTGACAGTAATATTAAACTCTTCACTAACTGAAGAAGCTTTAAACGGAATAGCCTCTATATCAATTCTAATTCTGTTGGCAATCTCTTGTGCTTGTTCAGCTTTTATATCAGGCAAAATTAATATAAATTCTTCTCCGCCCCATCGACCTACTAGATCAATAGAGCGTAAGTTTTCACTCAATTTTTTAGCTATTATTTTTAAAACATCATCACCAAATAAATGCCCATAAGCATCATTAAGCTTCTTGAAATTATCAATGTCAGCAATAACGACACTAACATAGCTATGCTTTTCACTTAACTGAGAATACTTCCAGTGGATAAAGCTTCGGTTTGGTAATTGAGTTAAATAATCGGTTTCGGAGTCTTTAACTAAGTCTGATCTAAAGTTTTTAATACATAAGGTAAATAAGCAATATAGTACGAGAGAAACAACAAATAAAATAATTAGATTTTGTATGAATAATTGCCAATATACACTTTGTTCAGTGATAGGCGGGGCAATGATGAAGATTTCCCACTGCAGCTCCTTTAAAGGCATTTTAGAAATAATGAGGTTATTACTCGAATAGTCAAAGAAATTAGAGCTATTACTTCCGTTCGATTGGTGTTCTTTTTGATAGTGTTTATACCAAGGTAACTCACTGATATTTGTCACCACATCTTTTCTATGATGACTATCTGTTTGCATTATTTGCTCAGAGCTAAGGGTTACATCATTATTTTTATCAACAAAATATAATTCAAAACCATAATCTTGTTTAAAATTAGCAAATTTCTTAGCAAAGTGATCTAAATCGATCGCTAAACCAATAAAGCCAAGAAACTCTTGCTGTTTGTTAAACATTTTCACATCAAAAAACAGGTGTGGATCTTCAGCATTCCCAAAGTCGGTAAACTCAGTTTTATCAATAGCTTTTAAACGGTGATACCACTCTGCTTCTTTGGCTGATAAATCAGTTATTTCGTTATTTGAATTAATAAGTAATAAGTGCTTTTCAATTGCGATAAATGACATCGTATTAAATTGATTTGAAACACTGGCTATATAATCAAATAGAACTTCTTGATCAATTTCTTCTTGTTCAATATATTCAAGTAAAAAAATATCACTTGCCATGTATTGAGATACAGTTAAAGGCCTAATAATTTCACTATTAATTAATGAAAATAACGGCATGACTACTTCTTGCTGTTTTTGGTGACTTGCGTTAAAAAACTCTTTAAATGTGAAGTAAGAAGTCGCGACTATGACAATGATAGTGATCACAAAAATTGCAGTAACATAATTGTCAAATTTTTTAATAAACTTCATAGGTAATGTTTTATTGCTTTCTTATAGAAGTGCTATTTAACGAGAATACTTCACAGGTATATGAGAACTGTACGATTCAATTAGCATATGTGCAACTAAATAAAAGTTAAAATGTTAATTAATACGCAAATTCGTGTTTAATATCATTTGAGTGAAGGGAATTTTTAAATAAAAGCCTCTAGGTAAGGTCATAAATGGTTTACCGTGCTTGTCAAATGCTTTAGTTTTAGCTTTGCTATTAGCCGCTTTAGGTCTAAGTTGAAGTACTTGGCCATGCTTTCCTTGAATATTTTCTACCTCTCCAAGGGTAATCATATCGGTTAACTCCTGCCAATCCATAGCTAACAAGTTTTCTTCTTCTGCTGAGGGAGACCATATAAAAGCACTACCTATTTGTCGTTGTGCTAGCGGAATACTTTTTTCACTTGTATTGTTAGTCATATTTTTACAAATAATAGGTACCCATAAAACGCGGGATAGTTTCTTTTTAACCCAACAATTTTCCCAATTAACACCGACTAAGTTTACTAATGGCGCAACACTAACAAAGGTTGTTTCAAGTGGCTTTCCTAGATTAGTAATGGGTAACGTTTTTAACTCGATACCTAAATGAGGGAAGTCTGGTTCGGGGCGAGAACTTGCTGTAGCACCAAGAACATGCTCAAGCAATAAACCAACCCATCCTTTGTTACGTTTTAAGTCTTTAGGGATCTCTATACCTGCTTCACTTGCCACCTCAGCTAAGGTTAAACCAGCTAAACTCTGTACTCGTTGAAGTAAATCTTGTTCAGAAGAAGGTATGTTCATTGTGCTCTAATCATTATGGAATTCTGAATATATTCTTATTATCTGTTCAATAATGTAAAAAATCAAAGTAATCATTTGCTCACTAGCCGTTAATATGATTGAATCTATATAAGTTTTTTAGTTTCTCAGGAGTTCCTGTGATCGATGCCGAAGGCTACCGCGCCAACGTCGGCATAGTAATAATTAATGACAGGGGACAAGTATTTTGGGCAAGGCGGTTTGGGCAACACTCATGGCAATATCCACAAGGTGGTGTTGATGAAGGTGAAACGGCTGAACAAACTATGTATCGAGAGTTACATGAAGAAGTTGGTTTAAAACCTGAACACGTGAAAATTGTTGCTTCAACTAAGCACTGGCTTAAATATAAATTACCAAAGCGTTTTATTAGACATGACAGTAAACCTGTTTGTATTGGGCAAAAACAGAAGTGGTTTTTATTAAAATTAACCGCTCCTGAATCATCAGTAGATTTACTTCACACCTCTCATCCTGAATTTGATGATTGGCGTTGGGTGAGTTATTGGTATCCAGTTCGACAAGTTGTATCGTTTAAACGGGATGTTTATCGAAGAGTTATGAAAGAGTTTGCCTCTGCGGCTTTAGCTTTTTCTTATGAAAAACGATACGATAAACGTTCTAAGCATAGGCAAAATCGTAAAGAACGCCGCGCTTAATTATTACTATGACTTTTTTAAATGACCTACTTTATAGTAGGTCATTTTATTTGTGCCCTTAAAGTTAGCTTTGTAAAGAAGTAGCTCATTTTACTCGCGATATAAATCAACCTATAAAGTGTGTAAAATACCTGAGTACCATTTATTTTCATTCAAATTTAAGGATATTATGCTAACTACGCTACGCCACATTGTTCTTGAATTTAGCCAAGAAGTTCAGTTGCAAAAAGCGCTAGAACGCTTGGTTAGCCAGACTAAAAAAGCCTTAAAAATTGATTGTTGTTCTGTTTATTTGTCAGATTACTCACAACAACATTTTTTGCTGATGGCCTCTGACGGCTTAGCTTCAGAATCTCAAGGTAAAACAACCATTGGTTTTTCTGAAGGGTTAGTTGGCTTAGTAGGGCAAAGAGAAGAGCCGTTAAATATTGCCAACGCACGTAATCATCAACACTATATCCATGCACCTGAAGTAGAAGAAGATGACTTTAATGCATTTTTAGGTACTCCAATTATTCACCAACGTAAAGTGTTGGGAATTCTCTCTATTCAACAGAAGCAATCAAGGTATTTTACTGAGAACGAAGAAGCTTTTTTAGTAACACTCGCTGCTCAATTATCAAGTGCATTAGCCAATGCTGAAGTCAATAATTTACTCAATCAAGAAGAGCAAAAGTATGGTGTTAAGCAACTTTTAGGCATTGCTGGCGCCCCTGGAATTATTTTAAGTCAAATTGTTGTTGTTCAGCCAAAAGCTAATCTATCAACTTTGGTGTTAAAAAAAGCAGCGTTAGAAGAGCAATCTATTCAGGTGCAGCAATTTAATATCGCTGTGAGTAAAACTTTAGCTGACTTTAAACAGTTAAGCGCTAAGCTGAGCATTGTTGTTAATGACGATAGTCTTGCTATTTTTGAGGTTTATAAGCAATTACTCGAACAGGGTGATATTAGCCAAGAAGTAAAGAAAAGAATTAATCAAGGCTGGCATGTTCAAAGTGCTTTGAAGTTGGCTATTGAACATTTTGTTGTGCAATTTGAATCTATTGATGATGATTATTTAAAAGAACGCGCGAGTGATATTCGCGATTTAGGGAATCGCATCTTATTTAATTTACAACAACAGCAAATACAACAATTAACCTTACCTGAAAGTTTTATTTTATTAGCAGAAGATGTCACGGCTTCAATGTTAGCTGAATATCAACATAAAGGACTTAAAGGAATCGTATCCTTATCGGGTTCTGCTAATTCACATGCCGCCATTTTAGCTCATGCACTTGAGTTACCTGCCATTATGGGGGTTAGCAATATTCCTATTGCACAACTAGATCAGCGTCCTGCGATAGTTAATGGCTATACTGGTGAATTGTTTATCAACCCCAATGAGATATTAAAACGTGAATATCTACATTTGCTCGAGCAAGAAAGAGAAATAGCAGAAAAAATTCAGCAAGAGGTTCATCTGCCCACCATTACAACTGACGGACGAACTATAGAATTGCAATTAAATGCAGGGTTATCTGCAGAGTTTGAATGCCCTAAAAACCTAGACTCATTAGGTATTGGTTTATTTCGAACAGAAATTCCATTTATGACCAGACACTCTTTTCCGTCAGAGTCAGAACAAACGCAGCTCTATAAAAACATTTTATCTGACTTCCCGCAAAAATCTGTGACCATGCGAACTTTGGATGTTGGCGGTGATAAATCACTACCTTATTTTCCTATTGTTGAAGATAATCCTTTTTTAGGCTGGCGCGGAATTCGTATTACGTTAGACCACCCTGAAATATTTTTGGTTCAAGTTAGAGCCATGATGAGAGCAAATCAGTCTCATAAAAATTTAGAAATAATGTTACCTATGGTTTCTAATGTTGCTGAAGTTGATGAAGCTATTCGTTTAATTAATCAAGCTTATTATGAAGTTAATTCAGAGCTACAGACTGAACATGAAGAAAGGTTCAAAGGTGCACTACCTAACAATGTTACTCCTAAATTAGAAAAGTTAACACGACCGAAAATAGGAATAATGTTAGAAGTTCCCGCCGTTATTTTTCAATTAGAAGAGTTAGCACTACGGGTTGATTTTTTCTCTGTTGGTAGTAATGATTTAACTCAATATTTATTGGCGGTTGATAGAAATAATGTACAGGTAGCTAGCTTACACGATGTTTACCACCCATCTGTGCTACGTGCGTTGAATACCATAGCTGAGCAATCCGCAAAATTCTTAGTACCACTCAGCCTTTGTGGTGAATTAGCAGGAGAGCCAGCAGGAGCATTATTATTGTTAGCAATGGGCTTTGATAAACTCAGCATGAATGGGCATAATATAGCGCGAATAAAATGGGTTATTCGTCATGTTGATTATAAACGAGCAAAAGTTATTCTTGCTCATACGTTAAAGCTTGCTACCGCTAAACAGGTACATAGTTATTTAAATGAACAACTTGAACAATTAGGCTTAGGCGGTTTTATTCGCGCTGGAATGTAATGTTAATTATTTTTATTGTTTGTATTTTTCTTGGTTCACTTGTTGGTTTTTTGGCTGGTTTATTAGGTATTGGCGGTGGTTTAGTTGTAGTACCAGCCTTAGTTTATTTATTACCCTATATATCTCACTCTACTGGCGTTGGCAGTTATGCCGCGCTAAGTTCAGAAGTTATTATGCATATGGCGTTAGCAACATCACTTGCTGCAATTGTTATGACCTCAACTAGTGCTGCTTTTGCTCATCAGAAAAATAAGAATATTCCGTGGGATATAACCAAACCGTTAGTATTCACTGTTGCATTTGGTGCGCTATTGGGAGCTTTTATTGCCGATAACTTATCTGCAAAAGTATTAACAAATTTTTTTGCAGTAACAGTACTTTTACTTGCATCATATATGTTATTTTCTATACGTTCACAGAGCGCTAAGGAAATGCCCTCCAATATTAAGTTACAATTAATTACTTTCTTTACAGGTATTGTTGCAAGTTTAATGGGAATGGCAGGCGGTGCTATTTTAGTTCCTATTTTAACTTTTTTTGGTATGCCGCTACGACATTGTATTGGTATTGCTACAGTTTGTGGTGTCATGGTGGCATTATTTGGTTCTTTGGGTTATGTAATTTCAGGCTTTGATAATGAGTTACTACCACCATGGAGCTTTGGGTATGTATATCTACCTGCTTTATTAGGCATAGTGTTAACATCTTCGCTATTTGCTCCGCTTGGTGTTAAATATGCTAGTAAATTACCAGTGCAAACATTAAAGAAAGGCTTTGCCATATTTCTTATGATTGTTGCAATAAAGATGGTACTTGCATAATTTTATGATTTTCCTCGTTCGGTTTGTAACGAGGCTTTGTGTTTATATTTTGGATGAAAAATGACAGAACAGTTTTTACAATTTCCGGTTATTGACCCTATAATTTTCAGTATAGGGCCTATTGCGCTTCGCTGGTACGGCATGATGTACCTAGTGGGCTTCATCGGAGCAATGTTTATTGCCAATAAAGCAGCGGATAAA
>CAXIBS010000135.1:0-6349 GCA_964022585.1 uncultured Colwellia sp. | reverse complement strand
AACAGTATATTTTGGAGGTGCGCGAATAAAACCATTAGGTAACAGTTTATTATTGCTATTTCTTTCGAAAAGGAGTTTTTGCTCTGCAAGGGAATGTGAAGCAGTAAATAAAGTAGCTTGAGCTAAAGTATCATCAAGATCATGATTATCAGTATCATTGAAATTTTCTTCGAGAGCATGTCCAGTAGTCCAAACATCAAAATTATCAATTGCATTGATATTGTGTGAACAAAGTATCAAAAGGCATGATAGCAGTAAGGTAAGTTGGAGAAATGTTCTCATCAATTCAAGCCAGTAAAGGAGTAAATATTAATAACAAATTAATATATTGATAATAGGGTGAATTATCATGCGGACATTTTAGAAAAGATATCAGATAAATGCAATTAGCACTTTCTAGCGTAGTTAGACTTATATTAATGACCTAATTGTTAGTTAATTGATGTTGCCAGCCATGATCTACTAGAAGCATAACCCCTTGCACATTAGGCTTTCCCTTTTCTTATGTGACTTAATGTTTATATCCGAAAGTGATAAAAGTAAACTATTATAAGTTTTTCTATTGGAAATAGAAAAGGCGAACCATTTCTGGTTCGCCTTTAAAATTTTATTCAGAACTTAATTAAAAAGTAAATTAATGTTCCTCAGTAACTAAGTATTAGTCAACGTAGCTATCAACTGGAGGACAAGAACAAATTAAGTTTCTATCCCCGAACACGTCATCAATACGGTTAACAGTTGGCCAGAACTTGCTTGCTGCCGCTGCTGGTACTGGGAATACTGCTTCTTGAACTGAGTAAGCACGAGTCCATGGTTCAGTAATATCTGCTAATGTATGTGGTGCATTGTGTAATGGGTTGTCATCACTTGACCACTCACCTGATTCAACTTTACGTACTTCATCACGAATACAAACCATTGCTTCGATGAAACGATCAAGTTCAACCTTTGACTCTGACTCTGTTGGCTCAATCATGAACGTGCCCGCAACAGGGAACGACATAGTTGGCGCATGGAAACCATAGTCATTTAAACGCTTAGCGATATCAACTTCGGTAACGCCTGAAGTCGCTTTAAGTGGGCGTAAATCAACAATACATTCGTGAGCAACACGGCCGTTTTTACCTGTATATAAAATTGGGTAATGTTCAGCTAATTTTTTCGCTACATAGTTAGCATTAGTAATTGCGTATTTAGTTGCATCTGTTACACCTTTTTTACCTAACATAGCAATGTAAAGGTAAGTAATAGGTAAAATGCTTGCACTACCGTAAGGTGCTGACGATACCGCGCCATTGCCTTTTGTTAACTCATCTACATTCACTAATGAATGGTCAGGTAAGAATGGTGCTAAGTGAGCCTTAACGCCGATAGGTCCCATACCTGGTCCACCACCACCATGTGGAATAGCGAATGTTTTGTGTAAGTTAAGGTGAGAAACATCAGCACCAATGAAACCTGGAGATGTTAAACCAACTTGTGCATTCATGTTTGCACCATCAAGATAAACTTGACCGCCATTGTCATGAATAATATTACAGATTTCTGCAATTGTTGTTTCGTATACACCATGTGTAGATGGGTAAGTGATCATGATACAAGCAAGGTTGTCAGCTAACTCTTCAGCTTTCGCTTTTAAGTCGGCCATGTCAACGTTACCTTCTTTATCACAGTCAACGATAACAATTTTCATGTCTACCATCATTGCAGAAGCAGGGTTAGTACCGTGAGCAGATGCTGGAATTAAACAAATGTTACGATGTGAATCACCACGGCTTTCATGGTATTTGCTAATAGCGATTAAGCCAGCATATTCACCTGATGCACCAGAGTTAGGTTGCATAGACATTTTGTCGTAACCTGTTAATTCAACTAACCATTTAGCTAGTTCGTCAATCATGTGCTTGTAACCTTGTGCTTGGTCAACTGGAGCAAATGGATGCATGTGAGCGAATTCAGGCCATGATACTGGAATCATTTGTGCTGTTGCATTTAACTTCATTGTACAAGAGCCTAAAGAAATCATTGAGTGGTTCAATGCTAAATCTTTGTCTTCAAGTCTTTTGATATAACGTAACATTTCTGTTTCGCTATGGTACGAGTTAAATACTGGGTGAGTTAAAATTTCAGACTCACGAACTAAAGATGCAGGAATTGATGAGTGACCTGAAGCAACAACGCTGTCGTCAAGTTCATTCACGTTTAAGCCATGACCTTCACCTAAAAGGATATCAAAAAGTTGTGCAACATTTTCACGTGTTGTTGTTTCATCTAATGAGATTGAAACTTGGCCTTCAACATCAGTACGTAAGTTAATGCTTGCAGCTAATGCACGTGCAACGATTTCGTCTTTGTTATCAACATTAAATGTTAATGTGTCGAAGTAGTTTGCATGAATAGCTGTTAAGCCTTTTGATGCAGTACCTAAACATAAAATGTCAGTTAAACGGTGAATACGGTTAGCAATAGTTTTTAAACCTTGAGGGCCGTGGTATACCGCGTAAAACGCTGCCATATTTGCAAGTAATACCTGAGCAGTACAAACATTTGAGTTAGCTTTTTCACGACGTATATGTTGCTCACGTGTTTGCATAGCCATACGTAATGCACTTTTACCGCGTGTATCTTTTGAAACACCAATGATACGGCCAGGTAAAGAACGTTTGTATTTTTCAGAAGTCGTAAAGAATGCAGCGTGTGGACCACCGTATCCCATTGGAACACCAAAACGTTGGCTTGAACCAATTACAGCATCAGCGCCTAATTCACCTGGAGACTTAAGTAATACTAAGCTCATAATATCGGCAGCTACTGCAACGATACCTTTTTTCTCATGAATTTTCGCAATAAGTTCACTGATATCTGCGACTTCACCTGACGCGCCAGGGTATTGAATTAATGCACCAAAGATATCTTGCTCTGCAGCTTCAGCAGCTGGAGCAACGATAATGTCAAAACCAAACATTTCTGCACGTTGCTTAACAACGTCAATTGTTTGTGGGTAAACATCATCTGAAATAAAGAATAAGTTAGATTTTTTGTTTTTAGAAACACGTTTAGCTAATGCCATTGCTTCTGCAGCTGCAGTACCTTCATCTAATAATGAAGCTGAAGCTAATTCTAAACCTGTAAGGTCTATACACATTTGTTGGTAGTTTAATAATGATTCTAAACGACCTTGTGCTATTTCTGGTTGATACGGCGTATACGCTGTATACCAACCTGGATTTTCTAAAACGTTACGTAAAATAACGTTAGGCGTTAAAGTACCAAAGTAACCTAAACCAATATAGTTATCGTTAATTTTATTTAAGCTAGCTACAGCTTTAAGATCTGATAGTGCTTGTACTTCAGTTTTACTTTCTTCTACATTTGGAAGACCAGTAAGACGAATATCGCTAGGTACAATTTCATCAATTAATGCATCAACTGATTCAGCGCCAAGATAATTAATCATGGATTGAGTTTCAGATTCACTTGGCCCAATATGGCGACGAATAAAGTCTTGAGTTTGCTCTAACTCAGCTAATGAGTTAATAGTTGCTTTTGAGGTCATAAGAGTATCACTTAAATAAATTGTATTAATTTAGAATAAAAATAAGCCTCAAATTCTTATAAAAAAAGAGGCTTAATTGGTTTTAGCTACGACAATTAACCTTTAATAAATACTGCCAATAAATAGTAAACTGACAGTACAAGTAAAATCTAATTGTTGGTGCTAAAACTAGTCTTCGTCGATAGAGTTCGCATAACCTTCAGCGTCAAGTAAGTTTTCTAACTCGCTCGCATCAGATAGTTTGATTTTAAATAACCAACCTTCGCCAAAAGCATCAGAGTTTACTAGCTCTGGTGCATCTTCTAGTTCTTCGTTTACTTCAACGATTTCGCCTGAAACAGGTGCATAGATGTCTGATGCAGCTTTTACTGATTCAGCAACACAAATGTCATCACCAGCGCTTACTTCATCGCCAACATCTGGTAAGTCAACAAAAACCATGTCACCTAAAAGGCCTTGCGCGTGCTCTGAAATACCAACAGTTACAGTACCGTCGCCTTCGTTACGAGTCCACTCATGAGAAGATGCATATTTTAATTCTGAAGGAATGTTGCTCATTTTAATTTTTCCTATTTGTTAAATTCTTAAATTCGTTTAAGTACATTTATTATTTAATATTACTAATGACTAAACGTTAGTATAAATCCTAATTGGCTGAAATTACAGTCGACTCACCAAATTATGAGTGATGAATCTAAATACTTCAATTCCAAATTATATGTGGATTAAAAAACTTTTTTACCATTACGTACGAAACTTGGCTTAGTTACTAGAACTTTAACTAATTTCTTACGCATTTCAACTTCAACCGTATCACCTACTTTCACGCTACGTGGAACACGTGCTAAAGCAATACTGTGACCTAATGTTGGAGAGAAAGTACCTGAAGTAATTTCACCATTTCCAAACTCAGTTACCACAACTTGGTGAGAACGTAACACACCTTTTTGCTCCATAACTAAACCAACTAGCTTAGGCTGATCACCAGCAGCTTTTTGTGCTGTTAAAACATCACGACCGATAAAGTCACGGTCTTCAGGATCCCAGCTAATAGTCCAAGCCATGTTAGCCGCTAATGGAGAAACAGTTTCATCCATATCTAAACCGTAAAGGTTCATACCTGCTTCTAAACGTAACGTATCACGAGCACCTAAGCCACATGGTACAACGCCTACATCAACTAGCTTTTGCCAGAAATCTTCAGCTGCATCGTTAGGAACAATAATTTCATAACCATTTTCGCCAGTGTAGCCTGTAGTTGCGATAAATAAATCACCAATTTGCACACCAAAAAATGGCTTCATGCCATCAACTGCAGCAGCTTGGTCTGCTGTTAATAATTCAGCAACTTTAGCTACAGCTTGTGGGCCTTGAACAGCAATCATGCCGAACTCAGGACGTTCTGTAATGGTAATATCAAAACCGCTTGATTGCTTATTCATCCAAGCTAAATCTTTTTCACGTGTTGCTGAGTTAACAACTAAACGGTAGTCAGTATCAGAGAAGAAATAAATAATTAAATCATCAATAACACCAGCATCTTCAGTTAACATACCTGTGTAAAGTGCTTTACCTGCAACAGTTAGTTTTGCAACATCGTTAATTACTAAACGACGTAAGAATGCTTTTGCGTCACTACCTTGCACATCTACGATTGTCATGTGTGATACGTCAAACATACCTGCATCTGTACGAACAGCATTATGTTCTTCTATTTGAGAGCCATAATTAATCGGCATTTCCCAGCCATAGAAATCAACCATTTTAGCGCCAGCGGCCAAATGTTTTGCGTGTAATACAGTTTTATTAGTCATAGTATCTACCTTTAGGGTGACAGGTGTTGAACAGTTAAGGTAATTATAGACAGCGATTTCCGTTTATTCAACAAGTAAAAGGATTTTTTTCAAATTTAAATCAGACTAATTACTCTAAACAAAATTTAATTTTACAAAATCACTTTTAAAAAAATATAACATCGTTTCACTAATAAAAGTGCATGCATTGTGGTGATTAATTTTTAACTCAGCCGAATAAAATATCGAAAATCAGGGCTAATTTTGCTGTTTTGAGGCTAATTCAGGTAAATAACTGGTTAAACCAAGGGCTTTTTCAACCATTATTTTTTTAGCTGGCTTAATATTATCCAGTAAACTTAACCCAATACCCCGAAGTAATTTAACGCCAGGTTGTTGAACACCAAATGTCTGCTTTATTGCTTCCATTGCAGCAATCATTTCTGTGGCTTCACTTTTACGGGCACGAGAAAATGCTTTCAATATAGCAAGAGAAGCTATGCTTTTATCTTTAGTGTTTTCTGATGAGGTTAATGAAGCGATACTTTGCGTTAATGCTGCTGCATCTAATAAACCAAGATTAACACCTTGGCCCGCCAAAGGATGAATGGTATGTGCGGCATCACCAATTAGTACAACTCTGCCTTTAACAAAGTCTTGTGCTAAACGCATGGTAAGTGGATGAGTGAAACGTTCGCTCACTAATTCAATCGTGCCAAGTTTGCCATCACTTGCTGCTGTTAATTCTTTAGCGAAATCTACTTTGTTAAGTGCAATTAACCTTTTAGCTTCTGCAGGAGAAGTAGAATAAACAATTGAACAGGTATCTTTACTTTCAGGATATAACGGTAAGAAAGCTAACGGGCCTGTAGGTAAAAAAACTTGCCACGCGGTATTATTGTGACCTTGCGAACATTTAACAGTGGCAACAATAGCATGATGATCATAATCTCGTGTAATCATAGGTGTTGCGATTTGCTGACGAACCCACGAATTTGCA
>CAXIBS010000134.1:0-6447 GCA_964022585.1 uncultured Colwellia sp. | reverse complement strand
CGATTATTGCTTTTATCAAATGCACTTCCTTTATTATCCAATAAGAAATTTAATCAATTTAGGAAAATAAAGTTGAAAAGACCAGCTTTGTTTGCTGATGAGTTAGATGTATTAACTGACTCAGCATTAGAATTAAGTTATGAGTTAGAGCAGCTGAATATTGAAGTTGAGCAAAAGACTAAAGAGCTAGAAAATATCGCAATGTATGATTTGTTAACGGGTTTACCAAATCGTAATATGTTGAATTATCAATTACGTAAGTCTATTGCCAATATAGGACGATTTGGTGGTGGAGTCGCTACATTATTTTTAGACTTAGATGACTTTAAAAAGGTAAATGATAGTAACGGTCACAGTGAAGGAGATAAGTTATTAATTCAAGCGGCAGAGCGTGTAAGGCTAAGTGTAGGAAGAGTAGATCTAGCTTGCCGTTTTGGTGGTGATGAATTTGTTGTTGTTCTAAGTAACTTGAAGTCAGTAAATGAAGCTATAGATGTTGCTGACAAGTTACTTGCACAATTTAAAGAACCAATCAGGTTAGGGTCAAGCATTTTTTATGTCTCTACAAGTATTGGTATTGCCTATACAGAATCTGCTTCAGAAAAATCGGAAGATATAATTTCTCATGCTGATATTGCAATGTATGAAGCTAAAAATAATGGTGGTAGTCAATATTATCTTTACCATCAAGAAATGTATCAACGGGTGGCAAGTCGTGTAATGCTTGAAACAGAAGTTCGCCAAGCACTTGCTAAAAAGCAATTTAGCTTAAGTTTGCAGCCACAGCTATGTGCAAAAAGTAAAAAAGTTTATGGTTTTGAGGCTCTACTACGCTGGAAGCATCCTGAGCGAGGTATGATTTCACCAGAAGACTTTATTCCAATTCTGGAAAACTCTCAGCATATGATTGAATTAGGCTATTGGATCATCAATCGTTGCTTTGAGCTGGCAGTAGAGATTAAAAAGCAAGGCTTAGCCGATATCAGAATATCTATTAACTTATCTGCAGGGCAGTTTGTTGATGTTAACTTGCCCAAATATTTGCATAGCTTACTTGTCCAATACTCTCTTTCAGCACAAACATTTGAGTTGGAATTAACAGAACAAACTTTGGTTAAAGATATAGATCATACTATTGCGATGATGGATGATTTAAAAAGTATGGGATTCTCTTTTGCTATTGATGATTTTGGTACAGGGTATTCTTCTCTTGCTTATATAAAGAAAATGCCAATAGATATCATTAAGATAGATCAAAGCTTTGTTTTTGGTATGTTAGAAAACCATGCTGATTATCAAATTATTATGTCGACTATTGCCATGGTTAAAAATTTAGAATTGACAGTGATTGCAGAAGGGGTTGAAACAGCGGCGCAATTACGCAGTTTATCTGAAAATGATTGCGATATTATCCAAGGGTATTATTTTTCAAAACCTATTCCTGAAGTAGAAATATTTGATTTTATTAAAAATCATATTCAAGGTGGTTATTGGAAAACTCAAGTAGAAAAGCAGCCATTATGACTGCTTAATAAAAAAAGTTTTAAAGAAAATGACTAGTTAAATATTGTTTTAACATGAGTGGTAAATTCTTCCGCTCCCATAAAACCTGTTACACGTTGTTGTGTTAACTCTTCACCCTGTAAGTTGAAAAATAGGATTGAAGGTAAGCCAAAAACGTTGAAGTGATCCATCAATTGAACACTTTCGTTTGTACCTGTATCAGTTAAATCAATCTGAAGTAATACTGAGTTGGCTAATGCCATTTGTACTTTAGCATCAGAGAATGTGTACTTCTCAAATTCTTTACAAGCGATACACCAATCTGCGTACAAATCAAGCATAACTGTTTTGCCTTGGCTATTTGCTGTAGATACAGCAACTTGTAGTTCTTGTAGCGTTTTTACTTTAGTAAAATGCTGAACCTCATTCGTTGAATGTAACTCCGTTACAGGTGAATTTTGGCTAGGCATTACAAGTTGATAAGCCATATTTGCACCTATAAACATCATTAAGAATATGACTAATGAACGTGCACCAAACCAGAAGTTTCTACTATTTCCATTAATATTGGCCACATAAAAATAACTCGCTGCGCTTAATATAAGTAGTGCCCATAGCGCTTGACTAGCAATTTCAGGAATAAAACGTTCAAGTAAAAATACAGGTACAGCTAAAAGCAATAAACCAAAAATATTTTTAATCACATTCATCCAAGCACCTGCTTTAGGCAATAGTTTTCCACCAGAGCTACCTAATACTAATAATGGTAATCCCATTCCTAAACTTAACGCATATAATGCTGAAGCACCTAAAACTACATCTCCAGTTTGAGATATATATAATAAGGCACCTGTTAATGGTGCTGTTGTACAAGGAGAGGCAACTAAACCAGAAATAACCCCCATCATTGCTACACCAGCAATAGAACCACCTTTTTGTTTGTTGCTGATATTGTTCAATTTATTTTGCCAGCTTGCAGGTAAGGCTAAATTGAAAACACCAAACATAGAAAGAGCTAAGAAGATAAATAGTATGCTAAGAGCGATTAGTACAAAAGGGTGCTGAAAAATAGCCTGAAACTGTGCGCCAGCTAAAGCAACAACAATGCCTAATAATGTATAAGTTATAGCCATGCCTTGCACGTAAAAGAAAGATAGCGTAAAAGCTTTTTTAGTTGTTAGTGCCTTTCCTTGACCCACAATAATTCCTGTTAAAATAGGGTACATAGGGAAAACACATGGGGTAAAGGATAATAAAAGTCCGCCAGCAAAAAATGCAACTAAGGTCACTATTAAGCTATCTTGTTTTAACATGTCCGCTAGCTGATGTTGCTCACTGCTAGTTGCAGTATTACTGGTTTTACTATTAGTTGATTCAGCATCACTGTTTATGTTTGTGATGGCTGAGAGTATGGCTGAATTATCATTTGAATCATTATCTAGCAAACTATCTAAGGTAATAACTTTCTTCGTTGGGGGATAGCAAAGGCCTTTTTCAGCACAACCTTGATAGCGAATAGTGATACTTGCACTTTCGTTGACTTCTTCAAGGTTTATAGTAAATTTCAATTGTTCTTTGAAGATTTGTTGCACACCAAAGAACTCATCTTTATGATCAACACCTGCAGGCAAGTCAATGGTGGAGTATGTAACGTTATTCGCCGTAAATTTAAATTGATGACGATAGAGGTAATATCCTTCGCTAATATCAAAAATAATATCTAATTTGTCGTTCTGCTGATCAAAATTAAAAATAAAAGCTTGGTCTACTTTTAAAAATTCATCGTCATTACTAAATAATGAGCTACTTGAAGTATCAAAAATAGATTG
This sequence comes from uncultured Colwellia sp., assembly GCA_964022585.1. GTDB lineage: Bacteria > Pseudomonadota > Gammaproteobacteria > Enterobacterales > Alteromonadaceae > Colwellia. Next base: position 3,115 of record CAXIBS010000134.1, on the reverse strand, counting down.
TTGGGCATGGCTAATTGCAGGTAAAAGAGATACCAATGTCAAAAATAGACTTACAATCAAATTAAGAAACAAAGAGTGTTTTTTCATTTATTTTACTTCAACAATTCAGTTATCCAGTTTATATCATGAGTATTACCTTGCTGGATGTTCAAGGTAATAACTACTATCACATCATAAAGATGTAATTAATTCTTGCACCACAGTTATTTATCTCTTCATAGTGCGACTTATTTTAACTAACTATTTTCACAGTTTAATGAAAATGTAATTTAGTGGTATTCTCTTAAAAAAAACTTAACAATGCTAGCATTGTTAAGTGCATTTTTCGCTCAAGGCAACACACACCTTGAAAAAGACCTGCTAAGCCCAATATAAGTTTCATAGAAATTTAAGGAATCATTATGTTTCGTTTGTTATTTGTACTTTTTATCATTATTCCCATCATTGAAATTAGCGTCTTAATGCAGGTCGGAGAACTTCTTGGTATGTGGCCAACTATTGGTGTTGTTATCTTAAGCGCTTGGATTGGTGCTAAATATGTGCGCCAGCAAGGTTTAGCAACACTGCAATCAGTACAAACTAAAATGGCTCAGGGTGAAATGCCATCAAGTGAAATCGTTACTGGGCTTATGTTATTAGTTGCGGGGGTTTTATTAGTAACTCCGGGCTTTGTCACTGATATTTTTGGTTTATCACTGCTTGTGCCTAGTATTCGCCAAGCAATTGCAGCCAGCGTACAAAAGCATATTAAAGTAAATTCTCATGTTGCAGGTAATAGTGCAGGAGCAAGTTTTTATACAGGAAATACTTATGAAAACGAGGAGTTTTCTCAAGCTCCAAAGCAAGAGAGTAAAGAGATACCTCATCACCATGGTGAAATTATCGATGGTGAATACACACGTAAAGAATAAAAAGATAATCAGTGGGCTTGTGAATAATAATTTCATCCCCACTTCTAGTTACAACAAATTAATTCTGTTAATTAACCTACTAATTGAAGATCCTCAGGAGAAAAGTAAATGAGCATTCGTCCATTGCATGACCGTGTAATTATAAAACGTAAAGAAGTTGAATCAAAATCAGCCGGTGGCATTGTTTTAACTGGCAGTGCAGCTGAAAAGTCTACACGTGGTGAAGTTGTTGCTGTGGGTAATGGCCGTTTGTTAGAAAATGGTGAAGTACGCGCTTTAGACGTTAAAGTGGGTGATCAAGTTATCTTTTCTGAAGGCTATGGTTTAAAAACTGAAAAAATTGATGGTGAAGAAGTACTTATCTTAAGTGAAGCAGACATTCTTGCCATTGTAGAATAGTCGCAGAAATTTTAATGTCGCTAATTCATCTCAATAGCGGCATCAGAAGTACTCATTGACTAGCGTCAACCGGTGCTTCATTTTTGCTCTTGAGCGAATTAGCATATTTAAAATGCTGCTTAAGTGCATCGATTTGAAATTAATTATTTTGATACACAAATAGAAATTATAGGAATAAATAACATGGCTTCAAAAGACGTATTATTTGGTAATGACGCACGTGCAAAAATGTTACGTGGCGTAAATGTATTAGCTGACGCAGTAAAAGTAACTCTAGGTCCAAAAGGACGTAATGTTGTAATTGATAAATCTTTTGGTGGTCCAACAATCACAAAAGACGGTGTTACTGTTGCTAAAGAAATTGAGTTAGAAGAAAAATTTGAGAACATGGGTGCTCAAATGGTGAAAGAAGTTGCTTCTAAAGCTAATGATGAAGCTGGTGACGGAACAACTACTGCAACCGTTCTAGCGCAAGCTATTGTTAACGAAGGTCTTAAGTCTATCGCTGCGGGTATGAACCCAATGGATCTTAAGCGTGGTATCGACAAAGCTGTTATCGCTGCAGTTGCAGAATTAAAAACTCTTTCTCAAGCCTGTACAGACAATAAAGCTATTGAGCAAGTTGGTACTATCTCAGCTAACTCAGACGAAACTGTTGGCCAAATCATTGCTACAGCAATGGATAAAGTCGGTGCTGAAGGCGTAATTACAGTTGAAGAAGGTCAAGCACTAACAGATGAACTAGATGTTGTAGAAGGTATGCAATTTGATCGTGGTTACTTATCACCTTACTTCGTTAACAACCAAGAAAACGGTAGTGTTGAGCTAGAAAGCCCATTTATTCTTTTAGTCGATAAGAAAATATCTAACATCCGTGAATTGCTAACAACGTTAGAAGCTGTAGCTAAATCAGGTAAGCCATTATTAATTATTGCTGAAGATGTAGAAGGTGAAGCTTTAGCAACATTAGTTGTTAACAACATGCGCGGAATCGTAAAAGTTGCTGCAGTTAAAGCGCCAGGTTTCGGTGATCGTCGTAAAGCAATGCTACAAGATGTTGCAACATTAACAGCTGGTACAGTTATCTCTGAAGAAATCGGTATGGAGCTTGAAAAAGCAACATTAGAAGATTTAGGTCAAGCAAAGCGTGTTGTTATCTCTAAAGACACAACTATCATTATTGATGGTGTAGGCGATGATGAAGACATTAAATCACGTGTAGCGCAAATTCGTGGTCAAATTGAAGAGTCATCTTCAGATTACGACAAAGAAAAACTACAAGAACGTTTAGCTAAATTAGCTGGCGGTGTTGCAGTGATTAAAATTGGCGCTGCAACTGAAATTGAAATGAAAGAGAAAAAAGCACGTGTTGAAGATGCATTACATGCTACTCGTGCAGCCGTTGAAGAAGGCGTTGTTGCTGGTGGTGGTGTTGCACTTGTTCGTGTAGCTGAAGCAATCAAAGATTTAGAAGGCATCAATGAAGATCAAACTCATGGTGTAAATGTTGCTATCCGTGCAATGGAAGCACCACTTCGTCAAATCGTTTCTAACTGTGGTGATGAATCATCAGTAGTACTTAACGAAGTACGTAACGGCAAAGGTAACTTTGGTTACAATGCAGGTAACAGTACATACGGCGATATGTTAGAGATGGGTATTCTTGATCCAACTAAAGTAACGCGTAGTGCATTACAATTTGCTGCATCAATTGCTGGTTTAATGCTAACAACTGAAGCAATGATTACAGATACTCCTCAAGAAGCTGCTCCAGCTATGCCTGATATGGGCGGCATGGGCGGTGG
>CAXIBS010000133.1:0-6496 GCA_964022585.1 uncultured Colwellia sp. | reverse complement strand
GGCCCTTTAAAAACACAATAGATAAAACAGTCACAATAAACAAGACATTGTTATCAATAACTTCACCAATAAAGGTAGAAATTAATGTTAAAGCCATTAGCCATAACCAACTTAGCGTATTTTTCTTATTTGAAGGAGTTACTTGCATAGGGGTTACATCACATAAATAAGCGGAAAAAGTATTATCCAGAGCATATCGACCATATGCCAATAACTAGCACCTGATTCAAAGCCTGATATATTACTGCTGTTATATTCATTTTTTGCTGCTTTTACTGCAACAAAAGCAAGAATGACCATACCCAATAATATATGCATTAAGTGAAAAAAAGTGATCATAAAATATAGAGTGAAAAAGGTGTTAGTTTCTATACCAATATTTTGTTCAAATAGTGATAGGTATTCCCAAATTTTCACACCAAGGTAGACACATGCAACAAGCTTAGCAATTATCAATAGCTTTGCTGACTTATCTCCTTGCCCTTTGTGCATAGCATTAAGAGCAAGTGCAACAAAAAAGCTGCTAGTAATCAATGTTAACGTATTTATCAAGCCTGCTATTTGATGTAATTGAGCCTTACCAGCAATGAACATTTCTGTATTTAATTGCTCTGATACGGCAAAACCAATGAATAGAATAGCAAATACAGTAAGCTCAGCTAAAATAAAAAACCACATAGCTAAGTCACCAGGAAGGCGCTTAACTTCCTCTTGACCATGATTTACGTCATTCATAGCACACACTGGCTCACTACTCATTGAATTATCCAACGGTTTACTCATCAAAGTAGATTTTAGCTACATCCATTAATGCATTCACAGTTTGAGGATCATCAGATAATGGTTCAGCTAAACAAGAACGGCAAACATCAAGTACATTCATACCTGAACCAATCATGCGCGCTGCATAAATAAGCAACCTAGTTGAAGCAACTTCATCTAAGTCATTTTGTTCAAGTTTTCTTAATGCTCCAGCCAATTCAACTAACTTAAATGCTAGGTGTGGATCAGCACCGGCTTCTTTTATTAATATTTGTTGCTCAACTTCTGCACTAGGATAGTCAAAGCGTAGAGCAACAAAGCGTTGTCTCGTACTAGGCTTCATACCTTTTAATAAGTTTTGATAACCTGGGTTGTAAGAAACAACTAACATAAACCCTGGGGCAGCCTCAAGTAATTCACCAGTACGCTCCAAAGGTAGAACACGTCTGTCATCAGCAAGAGGATGTAAAACAACCGTAGTATCTTTACGCGCTTCTACAACTTCATCTAAATAACAAATTCCGCCTTCTCTTACTGCTTTGGTCAACGGACCGTCTTGCCAATAAGTACCTTCTGGTCCTATTAAGTGGCGACCAACTAAATCTGCAGCAGTTAAATCATCATGACAAGCGACTGTATATAATGGTTTGTTTAACTTTTCAGCCATGTGGGTAATAAAGCGTGTTTTACCACAGCCAGTTGGTCCTTTTATTAGAACAGGTAATTGATGCTCAAACGCATAATTGAACAAAGATACTTCATTATTTTGTTCTTGATAAAAAATTTCATTTGTTGACATATTGATTAACTTAAATCCTATAAATTTTCTTGTGGGTAAAATACCCTGCTCAATAGAATAGTACAAACGACAACGAACCTTTATTTGATAAAGATCATTGAAAAGAGACAACTAATTACTGAGATGTAAATTATAACTTGCCGTTATACTATTAATATACAATTACTTTAGTTAAAATTAATATATACCTAATAAAACTCATTTCAGTTTAAATGATCACAAAGGTCAAGTATGCATGCTTTTTTAGAATACCTTCCCTTAATTATTTTTTTTATCGTAAATAAATTTGCTGATATATACTGGGCGACTGGCTCTTTAATCATTACTTCAGCTCTTCAAATTTTATTCTATGTTATTAAAAAAGAAAAAGTGCCTAAGCGAAACTGGGTATTTTTCGGCTTAATTGTCGTCTTTGGTGGTCTTACAATATTTTTACAAAATGATCTATTTCTTAAATGGAAAGTGACCATTATTAATGGAATTTTTGCCTTAGCGCTGCTCATTAGTTATTACGGCTTTAAGAAGAATTTAATTAAACAATTTTTATCTGAATCATTAACATTACCTGAACCTATTTGGGTTAAGTTAAATCTTGCTTGGGCAGCACTTTTTACTCTATTAGGCGGGCTTAATTTATTCGTTGCCTTTAATTATGATTTAGAAACCTGGGTTAATTTTAAAGTATTTGGGTTAACTGGCTTAACATTTACTTTTGCTATTGGTTCTATTTTCGCTTTATATAAGTATCTTCCTCAAGAAACAGAGGAAGTAGCCGAAATACTTGAAGAGAGTATTGAAATAACTTCTAGTGTTATTACTGAATCACCCAAAGAGACAAAATCAAAACCTAGTGATAACTAACATAATATTAATTTATAAATAAAATAGGAAACCTCATGTTCTACTTAATTTTCAGTGAAGATGTTGAAAACAGTTTAGAAAAGCGTTTATCCGTGCGTGAACAACATTTAGCCCGTTTGTCTGATTTACAAGATCAAGGTCGTTTATTAGTTGCTGGTCCGTGTCCTGCCATAGATAGTAACGACCCTGGTGCAGCTGGGTTTACTGGCTCATTAATTATTGCTGAATTTAACAGTTTAAGTGAAGCACAAGCATGGGCAGATGTTGATCCATATATTGCGGCAGGTGTTTATAAGAATGTCATCGTTAAACCTTATAAAAAAGTACTACCTGCTTAGTTTAAAGTTTAAGGCAAACCCTTACATTTTAACTAAAACAGTGGCTTTTCTATTAACAACATATGCCAGCCTGTAAGTTATTAATTCAAGGCTGGTACGATAACCCCATAAATTAGAATATAAACAATATGATAAAAAAATTACTTGTTATAAATATGCTTTTTGTTGGGCAATTGGTATTTTCACCTTCATCTTTTGCAATAAAAACATTAGATAAATGTGAAAATACTAAAAAATCAACTGTTGAGCTTTCTCGTTGCTTAGATGAGGTCAAAGAAGCTGTCGATAGAGAACTACAAACTTGGATAAATAACCATACGTTTAATCTTGAAGAGAAAGCGCTTATTAAAGCCGTTATTCAGCGTTAAAGATGTTCAAACGTTCACAAAGTAATTTTAATACTTTTCGAGATAACGATTGCCGTTGGCAATACCTTATTGTTTCACCTGAAAAAGGCGCGGCAAACGCTTATAAGAAGTGTTATATCTTATTGAGTAAAGCTCGAATAAAAGAGCTAAGTTTAATACCTTAAATAAGCAATTCGTTTTAATTTTAAGATAAATGAAAGGTTTTGAAAATCACCTCTCATTTCTTAGGTAAGCTTTTTTATTGTTCAATAGGAGCTTCTTCGGCTTCCTCTTCTGGTCCAAGTAAGATACCTAGCCAACGAGTTTTCTCATTCGTATCTAAGGCAATTTTTATCATCATCGTTAACGGCACTGATAAAAACATACCCACTGCGCCAAATATATATCCCCATAATATTAACGATAAAAACACTACAAATGCCGATAAACCCAACATTTTACCCATTAATTTTGGCTCAAGATAATTACCAACAACATTATTAATGGCAAAGAAACTGATACCGGTCCACATAACACCAATTGGACCTAGTTGAATTAAAGCTAAAATAACAGGAGGAATAGCCGCTAAAAGAGAGCCTAAATTAGGAATAAAGTTAAGTAGGAATGCCAACATTCCCCAAAGGAATGGATAATCAACACCGATAAGAACAAGGGCTAATGAAGCTAAGATACCGGTAAGTAAACTTGTGGCAGCTTTAATCGCTAGGTAATGACGAATTTTACTCAAAACATGATTTACATGCACCATTTTATCTTGAGCATTAGCAAATGCCTTAGCAAACTTGCTAGGAAAACTGGTTGTTTCAGCTAGTATAAAAATAACACATAGAAATATTACAAAAAAATCACTAAATATATTACCCACACCACCTAGTATTAGTGTAACAAGGGACATAATATCGGCTTTTTCAAATGCCGAAGTGACATCGACGCTCTCAATTGGCACTCCGTGAGAACCAATCCAAGTAACAATAGATTTAACTCGTGAGCCTAACTGTTCAATATAGAATGCTTTATTGGCGTTAAAGGCGTTAATAGAGTCACCAACCAAAGCCACAACAGCATAAACAAAGGTTAAAATAGTCGCTAAGACTATAATAATTGCAATAGAACGTGGGATTTTATGATCTTCCATCCAGCGTATTGAGGGCATGCAAATTATTGCAATAAATAACGCCAACAAGAGTTGCACCAATAAAGGAGCTGCAACTTTTAGTCCCGAAATGATAATAATAATTGCTGCAAATGCTACTAAATAAGGCGTTGCTTGCTTTGATGGGGTCATATTTATTCTAATTCCTTATAATTTACTATGCTATCAATTCGAGCTGTAAACTCTCTTCACAATGATTTATAACATTTAATAGAAAGCTGAGTACTATTTCTAGTTAAAATGAAGTCAGTATTTTATCATACTTGTGTTCTTAACATACTTAACTAACTATTTAATTTCAGGTAGTTTAATCCTGTTTACATTGTTCGTCGAATTAAGGTAACGCTCGACATATTTAAAAGACGCCAGCAGCTTAATAAACCAACAACACCAACAAAAGTTGCTCCTGAAAAAATGCCTAATAACCAATACTCAAAATGAAAGCTTGTTTGCATATTAAATAAATAGCTTTGTAGTAAGTAAACCGTTAACTCCATTGCAAAACTTGCCATTAAACCTGCAATACCTCCTAAAGCAACAAACTCAAGTAAAATGCTATTTCGTAATAATGAACCTTTAGCGCCTATTGTTTTTAATATCGCAATTTCACGCTCTCGCTCTTCCATACTTGCTTGCACTTGTGCAACCAAGACTAAACAACCCGCAAAAACAACTAACACCAAAATAAACTCAACCGCCGTAGATACTTGCTCAATTACCTTACGTAGTTGTAAAATCATTTCATCCACGTCTATAACAATTATTGTTGGATAGGCACCGATAAACTGCTGTAATTTTTGTTTTTTATCTGCTGGTAAGAATATAGATGAAATATAACTTGCAGGATAATCAGCTAATACTTGAGGATGAAAAATCATATAAAAGTTTGGCTGCATTGATTGCCAGTTAACCTTTCGGATACTGGTTACAGGTACATTGATTACTTCACTGCCCAACTGAAAAGTTAAGTTATCACCTATTTTTATATTTAAACGCTTAGCGAGTGTTTGCTCAATGGATACTTGTGGTTGATTAGCTGTTATAGAGCCGTTTTGCCACCATTGTCCTTCAACGATAGTGTTCTCTTTAGGTAAGTTTTCACGCCAAGTTAAATTTAACTCTCGTCCTACTCCTTGACGACCATTATCGCTGCCTTCTGTTTTTTCTTTAGTCACCTTTTTTGTTAAGTTGTCATCATTAATCGCTGTTAACCGACCTAGGACAACTGCATAGATATCACCTGCTGTTATTTGCTCTTGTCTGGCAAACTCTTCAACTTGTGATGCTTGATTTTGAGTCATATTAACTAAAAACAAGTTAGGTGTTTGCTCTGGTAGTTGTGCTTGCCATTCAGTTAATAAAGCACTTTTTATTACAATAATCATCAAAAGTAATTTAATCGCAATAGTGAAACTAACTAGCTGCACACTATTTTCTTTGGCCCTTCGTTGCAAATTAGCTAAAGCTAAATGCCAAGACGCACCAGCTTTAGTGCCAAGGTTACGTGTGATTTTCATCAGCGAGTGGCCAATAAATAATAATAAGGCCGAAACAGCAAGACCACCAATTAATAAGCTAAAGCTTAGCAGTAAGTCGCCACTGAAAATAAATAATAAAAAGATGAGGGCTAACAAGGGTATTAAGAATTGACGAACACGTTGAGAGAGCTTCTGATTACTTTCCTTTTGTTCTGAGCCTCGAATTACGACTAATGGAGACGTTAAGGTTAACTCTTTTAGCGGGGCTATTGCAAAAGCAAAAGAACACAAAACACCCGTAAAAGCTCCAATAACAAGAGGGTAAAAACCTAACGAGACTAACCCAAAATTATGAGTATCGTCTTGTGAACCCACGGTTAATTGTACTGGCAAATAATCCTGTATTGCATAAAACCCAAACTGCGCCAAAATGTAGCCAACGAGTAACCCCATTAGAATACTAAACAGGCTTAATAACGACCAATGTAAATAATATAGCTTTTTGATGTAATTTAACGAAGCCCCCATTGCTTTATATACACCAACACTACTTTGGTGTCGCTGAGCATAACGTCTACTAGCAACTGATACAGCAACGGCTGCTAAAATAATTCCTAATAAGCTAGCCAGTGAAAGGTACTTTTCTGCCCGATTGAGTGCATTAGCCAATGGCGATTGTTTAGATTGAATATCATGCCAACGCTGGCTATCATTTAGCTGAGGCTTAAGCCACATTG
>CAXIBS010000132.1:0-6532 GCA_964022585.1 uncultured Colwellia sp. | reverse complement strand
TTATTAATACATACAGCGGAAAAATTAAACGTAAACTGCCAAAAGCCCCCATTAACAATGCCCATTTTTTAACTGATAAACAAGGGCAGCTTACCGCCGCAACTGGCATAGATGAAAAAGAAAACAAACTGGTTTACTTATTTAATCAAGACAGCAAAACTTGGAATAAAGTAGACAGTGATATGGTTGGACAAAATTTTCAACCTCTTGCTGTTAGTGATAGCGGAAATTACCTATATGCTCTCGACAACTACAATCAGGATAAAACAGGTTTATTTAAGTTATCACTTAATGACTCAGGTTACGAATCAGTCTATACAGATAAAGAGGTAGATATCACGGGCATTGCTATCACAGAAAATGGTCGCCATGCCTATGCAATCCGTATAGACCCTGATTATCCTAATTACCTCCTTTTTAATAAGAAAAACAAAGAAGCCAAGGTATTTAAAAATTTATTAGGGGCTTTTCCTGGCTATCAAGTAAACATCACGAGTCAAACATCTGATGGTAATAAATCAATTGTCTTTGCAAGTTCAGATAGAGATCCCGGCACTTATTATTTATTTGATAAAGATAAAAACAGCTTAAAGTCATTGTTCAATATGCTCGATAAGCTCAACGTGAATGAGTTAGCAGAAACTTTACCTATAGCGTTTAAAACCTCTGATGGAGTTGATATCCATGGTTACCTTACGAAGCCTATTGGCAAAGAAAACAGCAAAAACCCAACAGTCGTTAAAGTACACGGAGGGCCATTTGGTATACGCGACTATTGGTTATTTGATTATGAAACTCAAGTATTAGCACAGGCAGGTTATAACGTTTTAACTATTAACTTTCGCGGCTCTGGTGGTTATGGAGTTGCATTTCAACAGTCTGGCTATAAACAATGGGGTGGCCGTATTCAACAAGATATTATTGAGGCAGCCAGCTGGGCAATTAAACTCGGTCATACTAATAAGAATAAAATCTGTATTATGGGGAGTAGCTTCGGTGCTTATTCAGCCGTACAAAGTGCTATATTAGCACCTAACTTATTTCAATGTGCTATTGCTAATGCAGGTATATATGACTTAGTACTTCTGCATGAAGAAGACATGATAAATGACTTATATACTGGTAAACATTTTCTTAGCCGAACTTTCGGTGATGATTTAACGCAGCTTAATAATTTTTCACCGAGCAAGCATGCCGATAAGTTATTATCCCCCATACTCATTGCCCACGGTAAACAAGATGAAATTGCCCCCTTTGAACACGCTATAGCTCTAAAGGATGCACTAGACAAGCACAACAAACCATATGAGTGGTTTATTAAAGACTCTGCTTCGCACGGGTTTCATGACGAAAAGAGCCGTTTGGAATATATGCAAACTGTCTTAACTTTTTTAAATAAACATTTATAGTAAAAATAAATAAAAAACTGCCCTACTAGCACTTAGTAAGGCAGTTCTTTTCTATCAATCCCCCCTATTCTTACTTTTCTTTAGGAAGATATTTATAACCATTAATCATTGCCGAAACTAAAGCTGTCTTTTCTTTCTTTTCAGCAATAATTACACCTAGTATATGTAATGGTATTAAGACTATAAGACAGTAAAAAGCATATACATGCGCTGTTATGAAAGGTTTTCTTATCTCTCTCATCGCTTTATAAGCGGCTTCATCTACATTTACTTTTGAATAAGGCTTGATTACTTCAATATTTTGTTTATCAATTGCAATACTTTCAGCAAAGTGTTGCCCAAAGGGTGGGTAGTAAATATCTGTTCCCGCTATCACTAAACCTGAAATCATTTGAACGAACATCAACAGTAATAATGCCATAACCATTAGTTTTCCTGCTGGATTATGGCCTTTGTAAGCCACTTTTCTATTTGCTTTGAAGTCGGATAACTCTTGTAAGAAACCTTTATTAAAAGGCAGTACTTTACCCCACCTTTCTTGTGCTGTACCGATAAAGCCTATTATTATGCGAAAAAGTAAATTGGCTGCAAAAACATAACCCACAAAGACATGCATCGTTTTCAACAAAACTTTACCATCCGTACTAATGCCAAATAGTTTGCCATTGAAAATGATAAGCCCAATACAAATAAGCAGTGTTATTGCTATAACATTTATCCAATGAAATAGTCTTACATTACGACTCCAAACAAAAACTTGTTCTCGTGTTATGCTCATATTAACCTCTTTTTTCTCTTTTAAAGAACATCGTAGTTATAAACAAAGAATAAAACATATTTAGTGACCTTTTATTGTTCTAAGTTCATTAATGCAATGATAAATTTATAATAAAATTGCTTAAATTAATTAGGTTAAAAGTGACCTGTTTCTATAACAGGAGTTAACCAATATCTCAGTTTAGCTGCTGTGCAAATTGGCTTAAGGTGCTCTTTTAGCCTTTTTACTTCACCTACAGAAATAAGCACTTCAAATTGATAAAAAGCTCTGTAACCTTCCACTTGTTCAGATATATCAAACAGGCTGTGCTCTTTACTATAGCCGTTTGCCTCTTTTAGATTAAATCCTGAAAGGTTAGGTAAACTAATTAATTGATCAATAATCTCATCTTTTAAACTAGTTGGTACATTCAACGTAAACATTACGACTTCAGTCATTTTTTTTCTCCAACCAGCAGTAAAATATAGGTAAAAGATACAAGGTTGTAATTGTAGATGTAATCAAGCCACCAATAACAACAATTGCTAAAGGTTTTTGAATTTCAGCCCCTGGGCCTGTCGCAAAAACTAAAGGTAATAAACCAAACATTGCAGTTGTAGCTGTCATTAGCACAGGCCTTAAGCGTCGGTTTGCACCATTAATAACCCGTTGATATAAGTTTTGTGAAAACAATTTTGTTTGTTCAAAATACCATTTAAAACAGCGATACCAAGCAATGCGATAAACCCTACAGACGCTGGTACCGACAAATACTGTTTACTTAAATATAAAGCAATAATACCGCCCATTAAGGCAAACGGGATATTAGCAATAATCAACGCTGATTTTGCTGTTGAATTAAACGTCGTAAATAAAATAATAAAGATTAATAAAAGCGCCACAGGAATCAGCAATAATAAATTATTAGTTGCCCTTTGTTGGCTTTCAAATTCTCCTCCAAAAGATAATGTATAACCTGTAGGGAGGTTGACACTACTATTAATTTTAATTTTTAAATCATCAACAAAGCCAACTACATCGCGGTTAATAACATTAGTACTCACCGAGGCAAACCGATTTCCTTTTTCTCTTTCTATCAGCAAAGGCCCTGTTTTAAATGTAACATCTGCAATTTGTTCAAGCGGTAACAAACTATTATCAGGCATTAGAATAAGCTTTTGTTGTAACGCGTTGATGGATGATATTTCATGGTAGTTTTTATTATTTCTACTCGCATCATGGATAACAATTGGGATAGAGCGGTTACCTTCTAATAAAGATGATATTTTAAGTCCTTCAAGCTGCGTCATTAAATATTGGTTTAACTGTTGAGGTGTTAAGTCAAACTGTGCTGCCATTGAAGGAATGAGTTTTATATTTACATATTTCCCTCCTTCAATAATCGCCATTTGCACATCAGAAGAGCCTTCTGTTTTATTTACCAATGTAGTAATTTGCTCAACTAATGTGGCAAGCACCCCAATATCATTGCCAAAAACCTTAATGGAAACATCACCAGTGCTTCCTGTTAACATTTCTGATACTCGCATTTGTATAGGTTGAGTAAAGCCTATATTCATCCCCGGAAATTTTTTAAGAACAGTTCGAATATCGGCAATTAGCTCTTTTTTAGTATCGAAGCGCCATTCATCTTTTGGTGCAAGCTCCATAAAGACATCCGTTTCATTTAATCCCATAGGATCAAGACCTAGTTCATCAGAACCCGTTCTAGCTACAATTTGCACAATTTCAGGTATGTTCTTTAAAAGTGACTTTTCAACTTGCTCGTCTATGTCTGTTGATGATTTGAGCGAAATACTGGGCGATTTTTCAAGTTGTACAATAATGTCGCCTTCATCAAGGATGGGCATAAAGCTTTTACCTAGATCTTTAAAAAGTACAAGACTTAATATTAAGACACTTAACGATAACAACACTAAAAATTTAGGCTTGTTTGCTACTTTAGTTAAGGTTATTACATAATACTTTTGTAATAACACCACAATTTTTGGTGATTTAATCACTTCATCTTTTAGTAAGAAAGAAGCAAGTATTGGGATAATAGTCAGTGAAAGTAGCAGTGCACTTAACATTGCAAATACAATTGTTAGCGCAACAGGCATAAACAACTTTCCTTCTAACCCTGAAAGCATAAGTAAAGGTGAGAATACAATAATAATAATTATAGTGCCTGAAAGAACCGGTGTTGATACTTCTTTACATGCTCTAAAAATCACGTGTAGTCGAGGTAAATGTTGATTACTAGACAACCTGTTAACAATGTTTTCTACAATAACAACTGAAGAATCAACTAGCATACCAATGGCAATAACTAAACCACCTAGACTCATTAAGTTCGCAGATAAATTAAACTGCTTCATTAAGATAAAAGTCATCAATGCTGCCATAGGTAATGACAGAGAAACAACAATTGAAGATCTAATATCACCAAGGAATATCGCCAGTAGTACAATAACTAAAACAACCGCTTGCCCCAAAGCACTTGTTATTGTGCCAATTGCCGTATTAATTAAGTTAGATCTGTCATAAAAAACATTTATCGTTGTGCCCTGTGGCAAGGAAGCTTCTATTACTGTTAATTTAGCTTTAACTTCGGCAACTACTTGCGCCGTATTACTGTTTTTTAACGCAATAATTAGCCCCTGAGTAGCTTCTTGGCCATCTTTAGTAACAGCGCCGTATCTTGTTAAACTGCCCACTTGAACCGTTGCAATATCCTCAAGGCGTATTACTTTATCTTCTTTTACCGCAATAACCGTTGTGTTTATAGCATCAATATTTTCATACTTACCTTCAGTCCTGAGAATTAGTGTGTCATTTCCTTTGATAATTCGACCAATTCCACCGTTTTGATTTGTTGCGATAACTGCTGACTCTATATCATCAAAAGAGAGTCCGTATTGTTGCATCAATAAAATATCTGGCACTATTTCATAGGTTTTAACAAATCCACCTAAGCTATTTACATCCGCCACGCCTGATACTGTTCTTAATAAAGGACGTATTTGCCAATCAAGTAGTTCTCTTTTTTCAATGAGGGATAAAGCTGGGTTTTCAACAGTAAACATGAATACTTCGCTTAATGGTGTACTCATTGGCGCCATTCCACCACTCATATTCTCAGGCAATGTTGACATTATATTGGCCAACCTTTCATTAACTTGCTGTTTTGCCCAGTAAATATCTGTTCCTTCTTTAAAGTCAATGGTGATATCAGTAATAGCGTACTTTGTTGTAGAACGAAGCATTTCTTGTGAAGGTATACCAAGTAACTCTGTTTCAATTATCCGAGTCACTTGCGATTCAATTTCTAGCGCATTCATACCAGGTAATTTAAGTACTATTTTGACCTGTGTTGGTGAAATTTCAGGAAAAGCATCTACCGGAATATTCACCCAAGATTTTACCCCAATAAACATCACTAAAATTGCGAGAATACAAACAAATAAACGTTGCGTAAGTGAGAATTTAATGAATTGATTTAACATTTACTCTCTTCCTAAGCTAAGTAGATTACCCTGCAAAATACTAATTGAGCTAATCAATACTTGTTTGCTATCAATATCGGTTTTACTCGTAAAAATAAACTCAGCGTCATTGGAACCAACCAAAATAATAGGAACTAATAACAGTGTTTCGTTATTTTTAATCGCAATATAGTTTCTGTCTTTAAATTCAAAAACAGCACTTTTAGCAACTTTATATCCGCTAAGTAACTGTATAGGTGTAACATTTACTGTTTGTCCTATTAACAAGTGACAGTTTTTTGAGCTAGGTACTGCCCATAATATTTGATGATATTTGTCAGCTATTTTTTCAATACTATTAATAGATAAATGACAAAGTGGGCTTACTTCAAAATGAGATAAAGTAGAGGCTAATTGTATTGGTGTATTCACTTTTACTTTTAGTGCATTTGTATCAATTACGTCAAATGCAAGTTCACCCGCCATTTTACTGCCAACAGAAGTGGGCAATTTAATAACGCCAGATTTAGGACTTATAAAAGATATTTGTTCATTTTCATCAACATGTATAAAGCTCATTTGATGTTGAACATGTTCAAAAGCTAATTTCGCTTGATAATAGCTTTTCGCTATCTCTATCCATTGTGATCTTGTAATAACTTTCTTTTCAAAGTACTTCTTGTTCGTGTTGTAGTGTAATTCTTGAATTTCTAATAATACCTTTGTAGATCTGTATTGATCAATAAAGTGATGAACATCAAAACCCTTTACTAACGCTACCGTATCTCCTTTGTTTACTTTACTGCCATTACTCACTTGATATTGAATCTGTTGTGCATCAAAAGGAAGTTTTACTGAAAAATTATCACCTGCGATAT
>CAXIBS010000131.1:0-6577 GCA_964022585.1 uncultured Colwellia sp. | reverse complement strand
TCTCCGCAAAATAGTTGTTGCCACCCAGCCATAGACCCTGCTAGTCGAAGTATTTTACCTAAAAATGTAAATTCTAATAATTGCACTTTATCAACTCAGCCAATAAAACTTTGCACGATTATCACTATATTTCTCGATGCGGCAAGGTTTATCGACAAAATATTTAGAAATACCGCCTACTCCATTTAATTTATTCGTTATTTACCTGTTGATATAACAGTTAAGATACTTTCTACAAGGTAATCAATATCCTGCTCTGCAATTGATGCAAGGTTAATTCGTCCGTTATTCAATCCATATACAGCGTATTCATTTCTAAGCACTTCCATTTGCTCTTCTGTTGCAGGTAACATCGCAAACATGCCTTCTTGAGATAAAATATAATCAAAATAATTATCACCTGAAGCTTGTCGAAATGCAGCACAAAGCTTTGTTCTAATACTTTTAATTTTGACATTTATTTGTGTTAATTCATCAGACCACATTTTTTTCAGTTCAGGCGTTTTTAAAATTGTTTTTACAATTTCAGCCCCATTAGAAGGAGGTACCCAATAAGTTGCCTTGCTCATAATAGCCAATTGAGCTTGTGCCTTATCTGCTTCATCTTCTGTTGGACTTAAAATAAAAGCAGCACCAACTCTATCACTATACACACCAAAGTTTTTTGAACAACTTACACATAATGCTAGGCGTTCAACCGCATTTGCCATGATAAGTAAGCCTGTAGCATCTTCATTTAATCCGTTTGCGAATCCTTGATAAGCCGTATCAATTAGAGGCAAAAAGTGTTTTGATTTTGATAATTGCGCTATTTTTTCCCAGTGCCGTGACGTTAAACGTAGTCCTGACGGGTTATGGCAGGAGCCATGCAATAATACAACATCATTTTTACCTAACGTTTCTAACGTAGCGAACATGCCACTTTCATCAAGCATCATCGTTTTATTATCAATAAAGGGATACTCTGCATAATCCAAGCCTGCCGCTTCAATAGTTGGAATATGATTGGCATAAGTTGGATTACTTACCCAAATTTTTGCTTTAGGATTTGCAATTTTAATCAAATCTAAGATAACACGTAAACCGCCGCTTCCACCTGCTGTTTGTACACCACGAACATGACCATTTACCGTTTGATTTGCAAACACCAGCTCTTGTAATAATTGAACATATTCAAGATCGCCTTTTGAACCAACATAGCCTTTATTTCGTCCTGCGTTTGCCAGCAATTGATCAACTTGTTTCACTGCTTTCATTAACAGTACATTGTCATTGCTATCTTTATAAACACCTACGGTTAAATCAACTTTATAAGGTCTTTCGTCTTGAGATGAGCGTGCCATTAAATCTATAATTTCATCGACAGCAGGTGAAGTAATATTGGTAAACATGATTTCTCTTTAACTTTAATAAAAAAGGTAACAACATAATTTAATACATTGAAATAGTTGGAGTATTCTTTTGCGTGATTAGAAGTAGAACTTACCTTATAAAAAGGGACTTATTGTTGGTGAACTAGGCCAGTATCTTCACGTTCAAAGCCCTGACATATATATCCATTGAAATTTCTTTTTTTCTTAGCCACTTGATGGAAGTGTTCATAACCAATCGAAAAAGCGAACGGATTAGCATTATAATCAGCATACGATTGATCGCTACCATTTTTTGCTTCCCTAACGCCCGCAGTAAACGAACTTAAAAAGTCATCTCGCCCATTAAGTAATATAGTAGTTGCACCACCTTGTTCTTCAACAAGCTCAATCGCTCCAAGTTCTATATACTTATTCAAAACCACACTATTGAAAAAACCATTGTACTGTTCGCTTTCAATATCATAAGAAACGGGTGAGTCATCTGTTGCTTCCATCAATGATACAAACAACTCTCTTACTTTTTTCGAAATCACTTATTTTTCCTCATTTACTCTCTATTATAAATACGTTATTTAACGTAAAAAACACATAAAGAGAAGTCTTTAAAACGTGCCATTTTTAATGTTACGTTGAATTTTAGCAATTAACTAGTTTGCTCAGCAGAATAAAACTCGATAGCATCATAAAATGTATAAATTTTTAGGTACAATAGCCTTAGTTATACAAAAGCTGCATTGAAGGTTTCAAGCCTCAATGGTACTATTCAAACGAAATAATGACTGACCTGCAATTAGCAATAAAGCGTAACAATTATATTGCTATAATTAGTATTTATCGTTCTATTTATTTTGTCATTTTGAATATTAAATAACGACTTAACTTATTAGCTTGCCAACCTATTCGAATTCTTACTAATTAAAAATTATGGCTAAAAATATCTTTACACCTGAGTTACTTGAACAACATTTTACCAAAAACGAATGGAAAAAAGGCACAAGAATTTTTAATGCAAATGGCATTAAAACTTGCGCACTTGACGGTGACACTATTCGCGGCGTGGTATTAAGCGAGCGCTCGACCCAATCAACCTATTTAACCCGTATAGTGTTTGATGAAAAACAAGGTGATATTTCTAGCTACTGTGATTGCTATGTCGGTCGTAACTGTAAACATGCCTCAGCTTTGGCACAATTTTATATTGATCAGCATTTTGACAAAAACAGTATCGCTACATCAGAAAAAATAGTTGATAAATGGCTTAGTAATTTTCAAGCACAACCTAGTAGGTATCCTCCAAATACCCAACAAAAGTCATTATTATACTTTTTAAAACCCGATACTCACAACGAAGATGACTTTTTCACCCTAGAGATTAAGTCATCTAGATTAAAAAAGTGTGGTAGTTGGAGTAGTTCTCTTGGCAATGAATATTCTGTCAGTTCGTTAATTAATAGTGCCTATGCAAATAACGATGATGTTGCAGTTCTTACCGAACTTATGCGCACTAATCAATTTGGCGACACCATAAAGTACTTTGATTTATTTGAGCGCATTATTAACACTAATCGCTGTTTTTGGCGGAAAAACTATACCCTAGATGAAGCAATAACTTTAGGTGAACCTTTAGAAGCTGAATGGCAATGGATTGCGCTAGACAATAACTTACACACTTTACAGCTTGTTTTAGCAAAACCTTCAACAAGTATTCGTATTATTAAAGCTCAACCTCTTTGTTATTACGACGAGCAGCATAATTGTTTTGGAAGAATTAACACCAACACACAATGTGATTTTGAAGCAGATTTGCTTAACTCACCAATATTTGAAGAAGATAAATTACCTTGGGTTTTAAATAAGCTATCGATGTCGTTAGGTGAAGCCGTTCAGCGTTTACCTAAACCAAAAACTAAATACTCCCAATCACTAACAAAACCAGATGTATATTTGCATTTTTCTACGCCTTCAGAAACAAACCCACAATCAGGTAATGTTAGTGTTAATTTTTCTTATCAAGGTAACTTGGTTAACCCACATAATGAACGTGTTACGGTTACTGTATCAAATAATGATGATGAGTCTGATGAAACAAAGATTTACCGAGATTTAACCTTTGAACAAATGGTCATTAATAAACTAACCGCATTGAAGTTTATTACTCAGCCAAAAGCAAAACGCTTCACCTTTACCAATGAAAACTATTTAGCTAAAGATAAAGATCCAAAGTATTCAATGTTGCTGCAAGGTCGATATGCTTGGCACCATTTTTTGCATCACGAAATACCATCACTTAGAGATAAAGGTTGGCATATTAGCTTCTCTGATAATTTTTATTTCAATGCGCTATCTACTGATAGTGTTTTTGATGCTGAAATTATTGAAACCGACGATCATGATTTTTTCTCTTTGGGGTTAAACTTAACCATTGACGGTAAAAAAATGCCCGCCTTTCCTATATTGCTAGGTGCGATTGAACAATTACCCAAATCAGCATTACTTGATCGTGAAAAAGAACAGCTAATTTCGCCAAATTCGCCTATTTATGTTGATTTAGATAATGGTGATTTTATCGCTTTGCGTTATCAAAGTGTGCAGCCTATATTAAAACAATTTATTGAATTGTTTATGCCTAATGCCTTAAATAAAGATGGCACTATGGAGCTATCACGCTTTCAAAGTCATCAAACATTGTCGATGCTAGATGACCAAGGGTTAATCGCAACAGGAACAGATAAATTAAGAGGCTTAGCTAATAAGCTGAAAGGATTTCAACAAGTTAGTACCGTTACCGTTCCAACAGGGTTAAACGCCACTTTAAGAACTTATCAACAACAAGGCTTAAATTGGCTACAGTTTTTACGTGAATATCAATTAAATGGAATTTTAGCTGACGATATGGGCCTAGGTAAAACCATTCAAACCTTAGCCCACTTGTTAATTGAAAAACAACAAGGGCGATTAGATAAGCCAGTATTAATTGTAGCGCCTACCAGTGTAATTTTTAACTGGGCAAATGAAATTGAAAAATTCACTCCTGAACTATCTTATCAAGTACTACATGGCAGTAAACGCCATCAAAATTTTGATTGCATTATTGATGATGAAAACCAAGTTGATATTATTATTACCAGCTACGCATTAATTACTAAAGACTTAGAACTCTACCGTGAGCAAAAGTTTTATTACCTAGTATTGGATGAAGCCCACTATATAAAAAACACCAAAACCAAACTGTACCAAGCATTCTTATCCCTTAAAGCACAACATAAGTTATGTTTAACGGGCACTCCAATGGAAAACCATTTAGGTGAATTTTGGGCACAATTCAACTTTTTACTACCAGGCTTTTTAGGTGGACAAAGGCAATTTACTAAACTTTTTAGAACTCCTATTGAAAAGCATGGTGAATTAGAACGTAAGCAATTATTAAATCAGCGAATTAAACCTTTTATATTGCGTAGAACCAAAGATAAAATTGCCACTGAACTGCCGCCAAAAACTGAAATAATTCAAACCCTTCGTATTGAAGGTAAACAAGCTGAACTGTATGAGTCTGTGCGCTTAGCAATGGACAGTCGCTTAAAAGATATTATTGCCGATAAAGGTTTAAAGCGTAGCCAAATAGAAGTATTAGATGCTTTATTAAAACTCAGACAAGTTTGTAATCACCCTAAGCTATTATCCTTAGATGGTGCCCAAAAAGTAGAGCAATCGGCAAAACTAGAATACCTAATGGAAACTCTGCCAGAACAAATTGATGAAGGACGCAAAATATTAATATTCTCACAGTTCACTAGCATGCTTGCTTTGATTGAAAGTGAACTAGTGGATGCAGGTATTGATTATGTAAAACTAACCGGTTCAACCACTGATAGACAAACAATAGTTGATAAGTTTCAACGAGGTGAAGTACCTGTATTTTTAATTAGCTTACGTGCTGGTGGTGTTGGCTTGAACTTAACAGCAGCTGATACTGTTATTCATTTTGATCCGTGGTGGAACCCTGCTGTTGAAAATCAAGCAACAGATAGAGCTTACCGTATTGGACAAGACAAACCTGTTTTTGTTTACAAGTATATTATTGAAAACTCTATAGAAGAGAAAATTCAAAAAATACAGCAAAATAAATCTGAATTAGCAAAAGCATTATTATCTGAAGAAGTCAGTGATAATAAATTAAGTTTAACAGATGATATTTTAGATTCATTACTGGCTCCGCTAAGTTAATTTAAGCAAAGCTGCACAATAACAAGACTAAATATGTGGTATTTGAACTTTCAAGCCCACATATTTAGTTAATACTCCAAAAAGTTGACCATTTAACACTTAAGAGAGAACCTCTGTGATATTTCCTTCAAACGTATAGCCTGTTGTATGTGTAAAGGCATCAAGGTTAACTTTTCAATATAGTCAAAAACATACATCAGAATAGAAAATACAAGGCCATAAGTTAATACACCATCTTCAATCACGATCATAGGTGTGTAAATAAAAAGTGCAATCACCCCACACCATATAACAAAGTAATTAGTGGTTTCTAAATCCGATAATGCTATATTCCACCGCATTAATGCATTGAAATGTTGCTTACTTGTTTTGTTGTTTTTACTTTCAATTGCTTGCACCTGATGTTCAAGCTCATCGTTATAACCCTTATTTAGATTGAAGTTTCTTTTTCCGGTTAAAACATATATTCCTACAATTAAAAGCAATAACGAAAAACATGCAAAAAACACTTTAATGTTCAGCGCTACTATTATTAAAGAAATGCCAACAATGGCAACGATTGATTGCACAATGTCAGGCATTGAGTTTTCTAGGAACTCTACAAACTCTGTCATTAAGCTGCTGCGAGCAGAAATAGTTGATACCGTACGTAATTTTTTATGCTCACTATCAACCATTTTAGTGATGGTTTTACGATATATATTGGCATATACCCTAGTATCATAAAAGCGTCTAGCCGTACCTATGATAAGAGACGCTCCGCCTAAAGCGGTTAGCCAGTATAAGCCCTGATAACTTTTCTTGAGTAAATCATTAATGGCTATACCTATAAGTAAGGGGTAAAAAATACCTAAAATGGCTTCTATAATTACCAGTAATAAGGTGAGTAAAATTTGCCATCTAAATCGTAAGAAAATCGCTTTTAGTGTATAAGTTTCCTGCATTGATTAATTTCCCTAAAAATTAGACGCATTCAAATA
>CAXIBS010000130.1:0-6584 GCA_964022585.1 uncultured Colwellia sp. | reverse complement strand
TACCGTTTTTCTCATTGAGTTTCTTGATTATTTTTCGATAAAACTGCAGTAAAGATGTTACCAAATATCTTGTTTTTTTTGCTTGCTTAAATGAGGAGATTAAATTTAATGGAATTTCTATTTTTCAAAGGTGATGAGCTATTATGCCAACTAAGTTACTAATTTGTGATGACTCTAATATGGCGCGTAAACAGCTAGCTCGTTCATTACCTGATGGCTGGGATGTTGATGTTAGCTTTGCTAATAATGGAGTTGAAGGAATAGAGGCGATAAAGGCAGGTAAAGGTGATGTGCTTTTACTTGATTTAAATATGCCTGAAATGGATGGATATCAGGTTTTAGAAGCTATTTTAGCGCAAGACTTACCTACCTTAACTATTGTGGTTTCAGGTGATATTCAACCAGAAGCACATAAAAGAGTTACTGGCTTAGGCGCATTAGATTTTATCCAAAAGCCTGTTAATAAAGAAAAACTAACTGAAGTGCTACTTTCTTACGGTGTTTTTACTAAGGAAGAGCAGGATGTAGCTCAGCCAGAGACTCCTAAAATAGATGAGCCTCAAAAAGTGAGCCCTCAACAAGAGAGCAAGGTAGAGGCTATAGCAGCACCTTTAAAAGTGCCCGTTGTTGATACATCCTCACCTGTTAGCAATATCGAACCAACGTTATCTGCTGAATTAAGAGATTGTTATCAGGAAGTCGCTAATGTTGCTATGGGAAGAGCAGGGGACTTACTTGCTCGACTGTTAAATGTATTCGTTCAACTACCTATTCCTAACGTTAACTTTATTGAAGTTAGTGAGCTCAGTATGGCATTAGAAGCTGTAGAGGTAAGTGAAAGTACTTCAGGTGTTTGCCAAGGCTTTATTAGTGCAGGCATTTCTGGTGAGGCATTGTTAATTTTAAACGACTCAAGTTTTAAAGATGTTGCTTCATTAATGAATTACCAATATGAAGAAGATGAAAGTACAGAATTAGAGTTGTTAATGGACTTAGCAAATGTACTTATTGGTGCTTGTTTAAAAGGAATATCTGAACAACTTGATATGGCTTTTAGTCAGGGTCATCCTGTTGTTTTAGGTCAGCATAGAAAAATATCAGAGCTAATTGCTAATAATTCCAGCAAATGGAAAAAAACACTAGCAATTGAAATTAGTTATAGTATTGAAAATTATCCAATTAAATGTGATTTACTCTTATTGTTTACCGAGCAATCAATGAAAGCAATGAATAATAAACTATCATACTTACTCGATTAGATGTTCGAAATTAATTCATAATATTTGCATCAAAATCACAGAGACTTTAATAAGAACGGAATTGACCATGTCATTAGAAACCTCACAACTGAATGAATTACACTGGTTAATGGAAATGCTTCATAACATTGATGTTGGCTTAGTGGTATTAGATAAAGAATACAAAGTACAAATCTTTAATGGTTTTATGGAAAATCATAGCGGCTACTTACCTAGAGAAGTCAAAGGTAAATTATTATTTGATTTATTTGATGAAATTCCCCAAGAGTGGTTTGTACGTAAAGCTGAATCAGTATTTTTATTAAAAAATAAAGCATTTACTATCTGGGAGCAAAGACCGTTTTTATTTAGGTTTAATAGTTATCGCCCCGTTACAGGTAGTTCTGATTTTATGTATCAAAACACTACGTTTATTCCATTAATGTCTTCAACGGGTGAAGTGAGTCATTTATGTTTACTTGTTTTTGATGTAACTGATAATGCGGTACATAAATTAAGTTTAGAAAAAGCCAATGAAGAATTAGCAATACTTAGTCAAACTGATGGCTTAACTCAGCTTTATAATCGCGAACACTGGGAGAATTGCCTGCAAGCTGAGTATAAAAGATGGACTAGAAGTCAGCATTCAAGCTCACTAGTTATGCTTGATATTGATCATTTTAAAAATGTTAATGATACTTATGGTCATGTGGTTGGGGATGAAGTTATCAGGCACCTTTCTAGTATCATTAAAGATCATGCCAGAGAAACTGATATATCTGGTCGTTATGGTGGGGAAGAGTTTGCTGTTCTCTTGGCTGATACGCCGCTTAAAAGCGCGTATGTTTTTGCTGAGCGTTTACGTAGAGAAGTGGAAGCATCAATCTGTCGGTATAATGATATTGACCTTAAATATACGATTAGTATTGGTGTAGCAGAGATAGAGAGTACGATTAAAAGCTATGAGGCGTGGATTGAGTGTGCAGATGCTGCACTTTATCATGCTAAGAATAACGGACGTAATAAAATTAGTATGCACCCAAAATATCCATCAAAAACATCTTAGGTGTTAATTGAGTTAGTTATTGTTATATTTTACGTTTGACTGTAAAAGCAAAATAATCACTAAAGGTATCAAAATCATTAATAGTAGAATTAAACGCGGCCACTGACTATAGGGCGTTTTGCCCGTTACCAGTGCCACGTCTGTTTTTAAAACAGCTTCTGTGAACTGTGGAACACTTGCAATAAACTTACCCTTGTGATCAACTACAGCAGTTACGCCATTATTGGTTGAACGTAGCAATGGGCGTCCAAACTCTAAAGCGCGCATTCGTGCAATTTCCATGTGCTGATGTGGCCCATGGGAGTTACCAAACCATGCGTCATTACTTACTGTTAATAAAATATTTGTTTGCTCAGTTAAATTAGCAGCTAATTGATGGGGAAAAACAATTTCAAAACAAAGTAATGGTAACAAATGTAAATTGTTAGCTATTAGGTTTCGTTGTACATAATCCCCTCGGCTAAATGAAGACATTGGCAAATTAAATAACGGTGCAATTGGACGTAAAATTTCTTGAAATGGTACAAATTCACCTATGGGTAAGAGATGATTTTTTGAATACCGATTATTATGGTTGTAATAATATCCTTGCTCATCATCTTCGTGTTCGTTACCTAGAACAATTAAGCTATTAAAGTATTCTTTGCTTTCAAAGTTATAATTTAAAATCCCCGTAATAATGGCACTATTATTTAAAAGTGCAGATTGATTTACGGTATCTAGATAATCTTGCACAGCAGGTTCTACTGCTGGAATTGCTGATTCAGGCCATATAATAATATCTGCATCATAGTTAATTCGAGTAAGGTCTAAATATTTAAGCATGGTGGGCCATTCTTGCTCTGGTGCCCATTTTATTGACTGCTCAATATTCCCTTGCACTAGTGCTACTCTACTTGTACTTCCCGTTGTTTTTACCCAATTTACCTGAGCAAAGACATAACTTAAGCTAGCAATAATGAATAGTATAGTAGTGGGAACTATTACTACTTTTCTAATACCTTGTTTGACGCTAGTAAAGATTTTAACTAAACAAACATTAATTACAATAACTAATGCTGTGACGCCTACTTCACCAATTACAGGGGCGAAACTAGCTAAAGGACCGTCTATTTGGCTATAGCCTAACGAGAGCCAAGGAAACCCGGTAAAAGCAACACTTCGAAGGTATTCGCTAATTAACCAAAAAGGTATTAACAAGCATAAGTTGAGCTTTTTGTGTGGAGAGAAATAAGCACTTAAGTAAGCAGCGATAGCAGCAAATAGCGCTAGATAAAGGCAAAGTAATAACATCAGCCCTAAGGAGACGATAAGAGGGAGTCCACCAAATTGGTCAATGCTGACGTGAACCCAGCTAATACCACTAGCGAACCAACCAAAGGCAAAACAACAAATTAGTTTAGCTGCCTTTTTAGGGGGTTGGCTGGTTAAGCGAGAAAATACAATGGCAGGTATAAAAAGACTTAAATACCATTGTGAAAAAGGAGCATAAGCAAAAACTAAGCTTAATCCTGCAATAAAACAAAGCCAGTAATCTTTATTAAGTAAAGCGTTTTTCAGAGAAAGCATCCGTGCCTGAACATTTTTCTTAGTCACTCAACTTACCGTTTATTTTATGCTCTTTATCTACAGTTACTTGTAACATTTGCATACGTCTTGTATCTGCCGTGAGCACTTTAAAATTAAACTGTCCTAAAGTAATTTGTTCACCTTTTTCAGGCATGTGATTTAATGCTTGTAAAACAATACCTGCTACAGTGTCGGCTGATTTTTCATCAAACTCACAATTAAAAAATTCGTTGAAATCTGAAAGTACCGTCAATGCACGAACCAAGTACACATTACCGGCGAGTAGTTTGATATCTTCTTCAATATCCTCATCCGTTTCATCTTCAATTTCACCGACAATTTGTTCAAGAATATCTTCAATGGTAATAAGACCAGAAATACCGCCGTATTCATCGGCAACTAGAGCCATATGATAGCGATTAGAGCGAAACTCTTTTAATAGTGGTTCTACTTTTTTACTCTCGGGAACAATAATGGCTGGGCGAATAATATCATTTAAGCTAAATTCTTCAGTTGAATTATTAAAGCTAAAAGCGAGTAAATCTTTGGCGAGAAAAATACCGTCAACATGATCGATATCTTCATTAACAACGGGAAAGCGAGAATGACCAGAGTCTAATATAACAGGGAGAAATTCAGGTAAACTTTGGTTTATATCGATGGTTACCATTTGCGAACGAGGGATCATAATATCGCGAACACGCATTTCTGATACTTCTAAAACCCCCTCAATCATTTGCTTGGTACCAGGGTTTATTAGTTCACGTCCTTCAGCTTCAACTAGTACATCAACTAAATCGTCTTTGTTTTTCGGCTCAGTTCTTAACAGTTGAATAACTTTATTCAATACTGATTTTTTCTTTGAGCCGTTACTCGAGTGGGGGTTATCATCGCTCATAGAGCTTATTTTTATCCTATATAAGGTTATTGTAACTAATTATTAGCTTTCATAAGGGTTATCAATAGACAGCTCTGCTAAAATTTTAATCTCTAGCGCTTCCATTTCTTCCGCATCATTGTCGTTTATATGATCATATCCTAATAAATGCAAGCATCCATGAATAATCATATGAGCCCAATGGTCAAATAATGTCTTACTTTGCTCTTTTGCTTCTTGTTCTACAACCTGTGCGCAAACGACTAAGTCGCCTAATAAATTAAGATCGATACCTTCAGGTACATCAAACGGAAAAGAGAGTACATTGGTTGGTTTATCTTTTTGTCTATATTGACTGTTCAGCTGCTGGCTTTCTTCAACATTAACGATTCGAATGGTTATTTCAAATGTTTTATCGGTGACAGCTTTTAAAGCGCTATCTGTCCATTGTTGAAATAATTCAAGTGATGGTAGCTCAGGTGAATCACAGGCAAGTTGCAGATCAATATGATTACTCATCGTTTAGGAGTTTGCCTCTGCTTGTTTTTCTTTTTGCTGTTTTAATCTATTTTCTTTTTGATCATAAGATTCGTACGCTTCTACTATTCTTGCAACTACAGGGTGGCGTACAACATCTTTTGATTGGAAAAAATTAAAACTGATCCCTTGGATATCTTGCAAAACTTCAATAGATTGACGTAAACCTGATTTTTGATGTTTAGGTAAATCTATTTGGGTAATATCGCCGGTAATAACGGCACGAGAATTAAAACCAATACGAGTTAAGAACATTTTCATTTGCTCAACTGTGGTATTTTGGCTTTCATCTAAAATAATAAAGGCATCATTTAATGTTCTGCCACGCATATAAGCAAGCGGGGCTATTTCAATAACATTACGTTCAATTAGTTTCTCAACACGTTCAAAACCTAGCATTTCAAATAAAGCATCGTATAAAGGTCTTAAATAAGGATCTATCTTTTGTGATAAATCACCAGGTAAAAATCCTAATTTCTCTCCCGCTTCTACAGCAGGGCGAGTTAATAAAATTCGACGAACTTCTTGTCGCTCTAATGCTTCTACAGCACAAGCAACAGCAAGATAAGTTTTGCCTGTTCCTGCAACACCAATACCGAAACTAATATCATTGGTGATAATGTTTTGTACGTAAGATTGTTGATTACCATTACGCGGTTTTACTACGCCGCGTTTAGTTTTTACGGTAAGAACTTTTTCAAAGTTAGCACCTAGCTCTGTTGCGGCTTTACTTTGCGTTGGCGAATTATCTTCATCTTGCTCTAATACATTTGCCTCGAGTATTGCTAGATGTACCATTTCACTGGTAATTAATTTATTGATACCTTTTATTGGTGCTGTTTCAATATATAAATTCTTAAGTAAAAGGATAACTGCTTGGCAGTTTTTCTCTTCACCCAACACACTAAATTGATTTCCGCGATAGCTAATTTTCACACCTAAACGACGTTCTATCGTTTTTAAGTGGTCATCCATTGGGCCACATAATTCAGCTTGGCGTTCATTATCAATTGGAGTTAATGATAATTGATGCTTTGCCGCGGAACTGGCAGAACTGTTTTTATTGATGCTCAAAGTTTCATCCATTAGTGATTGTTGGTTGCTGAAGGAGTATAAGTGCCTACGCCTAAATCATCGAGGTGGTTTACTTTTGGTGTTTTGTGATGACCATTAGCTAATATGTCTGCAGGTGAGTGAGCAATACGCAGTCCCATTTCACTTTCTTGACGAATTAACTCTCCACGAAGTGAGTTAGCGTAAACATCTGTAATTTTAACGTCAACAAACTCACCGATAA
>CAXIBS010000129.1:0-6656 GCA_964022585.1 uncultured Colwellia sp. | reverse complement strand
CTTATCAGTTTAAAGGCAAGCAATTTGAAACAGGAAAGTATGGAAGTATTATTTCGTTAGTCTATGAAGCGGTTTTAAATAATTAAATCGCTAAATAATTTGAAATAGAGTTAAGTGATGCCTTATCTATGAGCATTGAATAGTGAATCCAAAGATAAGGCATATTGTATAAATTTACTTTTTATTATTAATCATTTTTTAATGGCACTAATAATACAGGTGTCGATGATCTGTTAACGACTTTATCAGCAACAGAACCGATAAATAGGTTGTTTAATGCACTATGTGCATGGCTACCCATAACAATAAGATCAACCTCTCTATCTTTTGCTAATTTAATTATTGTATTAGCTGGCGAACCTTCAATAATATCTGCAACAGGTTTTCCTCCCGGAAATTCTTCACCTTTTAATTCTTCTAGGCAAAAATTATCGATACGATCTTTAACTTTTTGATGTAATTCATCAATTGAACGTTTATATAAATCTTCTACTGTTCCTTCGGTAAGATAAGAGTTTACCATTGATGCAGTATTAGCGTTCATTGGTTCTATGACATATAAAAAATGAATTTTCGCATTGTTTTGCTTAGCTAGACTAACGGCCATACGAAAAGCGGGTCTGGTGTGTTTACCAAGATCGGTGGCATATAATATTGTATTAATCTCTGTCATAACGGTTTCCTTTATTTATTCTTGAAGAACTAAAATAAGCATACGAAATACACCAAAAACATACTTGATTTAAATCAAGTATCACCTTTGGTAATTATGTGGCTTTATGAAATTCATTATTTACAAAAGCGTAGCAATGGGTTTGTAATATTATTTTTTACCCTATATTTTGTTATTTAAAGACTGTCTACTCCCCAAAAAAAGTCATAAAAAGATTCTCTGTCTATATAAAAACACACCCTGATTTTTAATTATTCCTTGCTTAAAACAGATTCTTGTTATTTAATTAATCAAGTGATTAATTAAATAACAAGAATCTTTGAATGAATAATGCAAAACAGGCAAAAGGACGTCCGGTAAATGAAGAAAAGCAAGCGATGCAAAAAGCTAAGTTGTTAGCATCAGCTGAACATTTACTGGCTGAAAAGTCGTATTCCAATATAACCATTAGAGAGCTTGCTCAGCATTCAGGTATTAACTCTGCAATGATTAGTTATTACTTTACCAATAAAGAAGGGCTCTTTATTGCTTTGCTTGATGGCATTTCAACAAGACAATTTACTGTTTTACAAAATGTTTTACATGCTGAAGATCCTATTAGAAGCTTCATTGAAACTATCTTATCTATGTTGAATCAAAATCATGGTTTAGCACGCTTGATTCATAATGAATTTCTGATGGCTGATTCGAAGTTGAGTGCAGTATTTATTGAAAGATTTCCTAAAAAAATGGCGGCATTTGTTCCGTTACTTATTAAAAATAACACCTCCATTGAGGATGAACGTAAAGCAAAATATGCCGCATTCTCGTTAATTACTATGTTGATCACTCCTTTTATCCATAAACCAATACGTCAAAAAGCATGGCAAATTAGTGACGAAGAACTACAAAGTCCTACTTGGGTAGAGCATATTCATCAACAATTCTTATTTGGTTGTAATAACCAAGCAAATTCGATAACAGATATTTTATTGTCAAATGATAAAAAATCACTTAATGCGGGTGAAGTTTTACCGAAGGAAAACAAATGATGGGCTTTTTTAAAAAAATTAATATTACTGCTTGGCTAAAAACAAAATATGCATTTCCGCTGATAGCCATAGCAGGTCTGTTGTTGATGATTTTGATCGTAAAGTCGCAACCAGAAACAGAACATAAACAGGCGGATAGCATAATCACTCCGGTAAATTATGTAACAGTGAAATCGCATTTCATTAAGCCTGAAATCATTGGTTATGGCGTAGTTAAACCTGATATGGTTTTGGAAGCTAAACCGGAAGTTTCTGGACGAATTACTTATATTCATCCACAACTGAAAAAAGGGGAAATCTTTTCAAAAGGAACTTTACTTTTAACTATTGATGACAAAGATTATTTATTGCAATTAAAGCAAGCAAAAGCTGACTTATTAGTAAATAAAGCAAACCTTCAAGAAATGACATTAAGCATTGATAACACCGAATTAGAGTTATCGTTAGCCCTAGATAAGTTAAAGGTAAGAAAGACAGAATATGCACGTATGTTGAAATTAAGTACAACAGGTGTTATTTCAAAATCTTCATTGAACAATGAAAAACAGAATTTATTAAAACAAAAGCAAGAAGTTCAACAGCTTGAAAATAAGAAAACATTGTTACCATCCACATTGGCTGTGATGAAAGCTCAACTTGAAATATCAAAAGCTAAGCTAGAAAAAAGTGAACGAGATCTAGCTCGTACAAAAATAACAATGCCTTTCGATGGGAGAATAAGCAATGTTTACACTGAATTAAATGAGTATGTTACAGCCGGAGGATTAGCAAGTGCTGGGCAACTCTTTGATGCTTTTAGTCTCAATAAAGTCATTATTAATGCTCAATTTCCAGTAGAACAATTTAGACGCTTTGCCCAAAGCTTCAATAAAAAAATTTTTAGCCATAACGGCAGAGCTCCTGAAATGAAGGAGGTAGTGCAGTCGCTCGGTTTAACCGTAAAGGTGGAAGATTCTCGAGGAGTATTTCAAGCGTGGCCGGCCAAGGTGGAGCGCTTTAGCGATAATTTAGATGCTAAAAGCCGTACTGTTGGCGTTATGGTCAGTGTTAGTGACAGTTATAAACAAGTATCACCCGGCACTAAACCCCCTTTGCTTGAAGGGATGTATATGAAGGTAACCTTAACTGGTCAGCCTATAGACATGCTGGTATTACCGCGTTTTGCTCTTCATAACAAACAACTTTTTACTATTAGTCAAAACGACTTACTTCAGCGTATCTCAGTGGGTGAATTACAATATCAGGGTGACTTACTATTGGTCGATCCTGTTAAAAATAAAATAATTAAAGAAAATGATAAAGTGATCACCTCAGATGTTTTTCCGGCTGTAAATGGGATGAAATTAATACCGATATTGGACGAGGCTGTTACCAAGCAAATAATGTTATCGCTAAAAAATGAACGTATAGACATTAATTCTAAAGTGAGTGAAAAAACGGACATAAAAACTATTGATACTAAATCTTCACTAGACGCTGGGGTTAACTAATGATCCGCTTTTTTTCGGCTCACCCAACGGCTGCTAACTTATTGATGTTAGCTATGCTAGCTATTGGTTTGATGACTCTACCACAAATTAAACGTGAAACTTTTCCCAAAGTTGAGGCTTATTCAGTACAAATACAAGTGCCATATCCTGGAGCGACTCCCCTTGATGTTGAACAAGGCATTTGTTTAACGCTAGAAGATGCGCTAGACGGTATTAGCTTTGTAGAAGAGAAAGTTTGTCAAGCAAGGCAAAGCGTTGGCATTATGACGGTCAAAATGTTTGAAAAGGGCGATTTTGATAAGTTTTTAGATGATGTTAATAGTGCAGTTGATAGTATTAGTGATTTTCCAACCGAGTCAGAAAAGGCGACTGTTAGCGAAGTTGGGCGAGTGCAAAGTGTTATTTCTATTGCGTTAACTGCTGACATTCCCCGTGCAGAATTAAAAAACCTAGCAGAAGAAATTAAGCAACGACTGTTACGCCACCCTGATATTCCTTTAGTGGACGTCCAAGGTTTTTCTGATCGTCAATTATTGGTTGAGGTGCCAAATTATAATATCAGACGTTATGGACTCAGTTTACAAGATATTGCAAATATTATTGCTAAGCAAGATGTAGATTTACCGGTAGGAACTATTGAAACCAATTTTCAAGAAGCGCAATTACGTTTTTCTGATGAAAGAAGAACAGTAAGTGATTTAGCTAACATTGTGGTGATGAGTGGTGATAATGGTAATGATGTTTTGCTAGGCAACATTGCTAGTATTACCGATACATTTGAGTTACCTGAAGACAAGTTAACTTTTGCTGGTAACGAAGCGGCTATTTTAGCGATTAGTAAAAATACTACTGATGACAGTTTACGTGTATTACAAGCCGTTGAAGAGATGCTGTTAACAGAGCAGGCTAAATTACCTAATGGGGTAAATTTAGTGCTTACTCAAGATGCAACCAGCATTGTCAAAGACAGAATAAATTTATTAACGACTAATGCATGGCAAGGTTTGATACTTGTGTTTGCGGTAATGTGGTTATTTTTCACTTACCGTTATGCATTTTGGGTAGTGATGGGGCTACCTGTGTCATTTCTTGCCAGCATGTATTTTCTCAATGTTTTTGGTATTTCTATCAATATGTTTTCGATGGTGGCATTACTGCTGTCTTTAGGCATATTAATGGATGATGCTATTGTTATTTCGGAATCCATAGGTAGCCAGATTAAAAAAGGCTTATCACCTTTAATGGCCTCAATTGAAGGGACTAAAATAGTTGCGCGAGGGGTCATTTCCTCCTTTTTGACAACGGCATGTATTTTTACCGGTTTGATTTTTATTGAAGGTGATCTAGGGCAAGTCTTAAAAGTGATCCCTATTGTGTTACTTACCGTGATAAGTGTTTCTTTAATTGAAGCTTTTCTAATTCTTCCACATCACTTAAACCATTCGCTGTCACAGGCAAAAGATGAAACAGTTTCAACGTTTAGAGTGAAATTTGAACAAAAATTTGAGCGTTTTAGAAGTAAAGTAGGCGATTTAGTCGAATTACTAATTTGTTTTCGGTATGCTTTTTTAGGTAGCGTCGTTGCGTTGTTTTTATTATCTGTCTCGATGTTAGCTTCGGGTATTTTAAAGTTTTCAGCTTTTCCAAATATTGAAGGGGATATGGTACAGGCACGAATTTTAATGCCATCAGGTACGCCGTTAAAACAGACAGAAGCCGTTGTACAACAGCTATTAGAGGCATTAGATAAAACCGGTAATCACTTTCAACAATATGAGCAAGAAAAATTAATTAAAGCCATTAGTGTTAGTTACAATGAAAACGAAGATGCTTACGAATTAGGCCCACACTTAGCAACAATTAAAGTAGACTTACTCACTGCAGAATCTCGTCAAACGAGTACGCAGCCATTTATTAATTACTGGCGAGAAAGTACTGGGATTATTGCTAGAGCAAAATCTATTTCTTTTAAAGAACCCGTTATTGGTCCTAGTGGTAAAGCCATTGAAATTAGACTAAGTGGAGATGACTTCGCCCAGTTATCACAAGCCTCGGTTGATTTACAATCATGGTTAGCTGGTTACGATGGCGTTGATAATATTTTTGATGATTTACGACCAGGTAAGCCAGAATTTTCGATGACACTAAAAGCGGGTGCTTCAAATTTGGGAATTGATGCG
Organism: uncultured Colwellia sp.; assembly: GCA_964022585.1. GTDB lineage: Bacteria > Pseudomonadota > Gammaproteobacteria > Enterobacterales > Alteromonadaceae > Colwellia. Next base: position 1,282 of record CAXIBS010000129.1, on the reverse strand, counting down.
CAAACTATTGCTAGTCAAATGCGCAGCGCTTTTCAAGGAACAAAAGTTTTAGAAACAAATGTAGGATTAAATACATTTGAGGTGACAGTAAAGCTTGATGCCTCGTCACGAGATGAATTTCAAGACTTTGATAGTTTCTCCATAATACACCCACAAACAAAAGCAATTATTCCGTTATCAAGTGTAGCTAATATTGAACCGTCAAGAGGTTATGCTCGAATTAGCCGGGTGAATAATCAAAGAACGGTTACTGTCTATGGAGATATCGATACAGACAAAAATAATACAAACAAAGTGCTTGCCGATCTTCGTGCCCGTTGGTTACCACAATTTTCTCAGCGTTATCCGACATTAGCGCTAAGCTTCGAAGGTGAAGTTAAAAATGCAGGCACAACGCAATTGTCTATGATGAAAGCGTTTGTGATGGGACTGTTTGGCGTTTTTGTTATCTTATCATTTCAATTTAAAAGTTACTTTGAACCTTTTGTGGTTTTAGTGGCTATTCCATTAGCGATGATTGGTGTTATATGGGGACACTTAGCAATGGGATTACAGTTTACTATGCCGTCAATGATGGGATTTATTTCACTTGCAGGAATAGTTGTTAATGACTCTATTTTATTAGTTGAATTTGTTAAGAAGCACGTGAAATTAGGTTTGAATGTTCACGAGGCAGCAGCAAAAGCGAGTCATGATCGCTTTAGAGCCGTATTACTTACCTCAGTTACCACTATTGCAGGTATGACACCCTTGTTGTTTGAAACTAGCACACAAGCGCAAATTTTAATTCCTTTAGCAACCAGTATCGTTTTTGGTATTGCTACCTCTACTTTATTAGTACTCTTTGTTATCCCATGTCTATATTGTGTTTTGGATGATTTTGGGATTGCTAAAGTAAATCCTTTCGAAGCTGATGAGCACAAGCTGATAGAAAAAAGTAAAATATCCTTATAAAACTAGGGTTATTCCTATTGCATTACCCCTAGTAATAAAATGTTCTTAAAATAACGTATTACTAGGGGTAATAAGCCACACCAAATTTAATTCGCTCATGATATACTTGAGTTAATTCATCCTTGTATAGAAAAATATTCATGTTACCCCGTATTGATCATCAAACGCAGCTTTCTCCTCTTTATGAACGTTTTATCTCTTCACTTAACAATAATAATTTTACTGGTGATGTAAATGCGAGTTACAGTGCTCGTTTAGCTGTTGCCACTGACAACAGTGTTTATCAGCAATTACCTACCTTGGTAATTCATCCTAGAACTCAGCAAGA
>CAXIBS010000128.1:0-6664 GCA_964022585.1 uncultured Colwellia sp. | reverse complement strand
ATTGATTTAGAACAGTTGTCCCAAGAGCAAGGTCCCCTCTCACCAGAGCTTGTGGTAAGTATTGCTATTCAATTAGCTGAAATTTTAATTTACTTACGAGATGTTAATGCCCATTCAAACCATAAGCCGTATGTACATGGTGATATAAAACCCTCTAATGTTGTTTTTGATAAAAATACAGGTCTAGTACAGTTAATAGATTGGGGTTCATCAGTTATTGCTCAGCTCGATGTTGAAGGACAAACCACTAGTAATAATGTGATGGATTTAATGAGCAGTGACTTGCAACATAGTAATGCTAGGTTAGGTGATGTTTATTTTATTGGCCCCGAGCAAATAAATGGAGGGTTATCATCACCACGCTTTGATGAGCAAGGTTTAGCAGCAACTATATATGCAATAGCATCAGGTCAATCTTGTCGATATGGCTCAAAAATTATCACGCCTACTTCGCTAGGTTTGCCAAAGATGTTAGCCAATGTGTTAGTAGCAATGCTTAGTGACAAAGAGAAAGATCGTAGCCAAGCAGGCGATTATTTTTTTAATAATTTATTTTATTTAAAGCAACTTGTTTTATCAGATAAACCAACTCTTACTCAGTGTGAGCCATTAATTCCGGTATGGACTAAGCCAAAAAAAGAAGAAATAGACACGGTCGTTTATGGCTCACGTAAATCATTTTTACGAGAAGAGTCTAATGGTGAGCATATAGATGATATTGATGATGTTCAGTTAGAAAAATATTATAAAAACTATTTAATGGGGATGGGAGATAATGAAAAAGCATTTATCGCTGCTTTAAGTCGCTTGGGTAACTTTCCCGTTGTTGGCGGGCTAGCTATTCGTTGGGCGAAAGAGGGAGTTTATATTGATTCTAATTTAACTTTATTCGAACCTAAGCTAAAAACTTCTTTTGAAAGTGCTGTGAATAATATGATTCATTTGGCTCAAGGAATATTTCGTATTGGTGTATTTAAAAGTTGCTTATTTAATGCACGAAATACATTGCATGTAGAGCGTGAAGATCAAAGCACACCATTTATTGCTTTAGCTGAACAGAAGATTAGTTTTGATGTGAGTGATGTTGCTGACATTGATGATATAACGCGATTACACTCATATTTTGAAGATGGTAAAGATCCCGATGAATATCTTTATTTACCTGATGAATTGATGGCGGTATTAGCGAGGTTGAACCTTATTCATCATACTGGTTGTATTATCTTTGAAGTATTACCAACCCATTTAAAAATCCATAGTTATTTAATGTTATTAAACCATGAAAAAGAAGCAGAGTTTACCCAGTGTTTAGCTGAAATTATGACGCTTTTACCGACAATTAATGGTGTGGGGATTTCTGGCTTTATGAAACTGCCTTATAAAGATACTCGTTTTTTTGAACATATCAGTAGTCTGCCAGATCGGTTTTATCCTAAAAATCCTAAACGAGCTTAGTTAGCTTCTGTTTTTTTACTCTTTTTTGATAGATAAAAAATAAAAAGCCAGCATAGAATGCTGGCTTTTTGATGTTAACTTTTTGAACTAAAGTAAATTAGAGTTAAAAGCTGTAGCTTGCTCTTACGTAATATTCACGTCCAGCAAGTGAGAATGGTAGGCTCGCCCAACCGTATTTAAAACCAATTTGTGGGAATATACCGCCGTTATCGCCCCATTCATCAGGGTGTTCATCAGTAAGGTTTAGGATGCCGCCACTAATATCTAACTGATCTGTTACACTCCAACGAGCAGTTAAGTCAAATAAGCTTTTTGCACGCCAAGTATTAGCTGCTGTACCGTAGGCTGCAGTTGACACTTCACCATAATGTGTAACACGAGCTGTAGCTGTTACTGTGTTTAAACTCAACATTGCAGAAGCGCTTAGTCTATCTTGCGGTTGACCTTTCTCAATTAATAATACCTGTGAAGCGTCAAAAATAGTTTCATTAGGTACAATTGAAGATGATGTATTGATGTTTGTTACTTCAGTATCATTATGGTGATAAGCAACTTCGTAAACAATATCACCTAAGTCTTTAACTTCTTGAGTGTATTGTGTAACCCAATCAAGACCGAAAGTTTCAGTATCAATAGCATTAGTAAAGATAGAAACATTTGCTACGCCATCTAATGCTTCATCAGTACCTGAGTTAGCATCAAAGAATGCGTCTATCTCATCATTAATTCCACGTTTAATATTACCTGAGTAGGCAATACGATCATCAATATTTATTTTATAAACATCAAGCGTCGATGAGAAGTTGCCGTTGGTGTACACTAAACCAAAAGAGATATTGGTTGAGGTTTCTTCTTTAAGTTCATTAAATTCTAGTTCTTGTGCTAAAGCATCATTTGGACGTAGTGTGATTAAATCAGCTAGCTCACCATTATCTAACGAAATTGAACGTTGCGTAAAGTTAGCTTGCTGCATACCTGGCGCTCTATAACCTGTCGAAGCAGAGCCTCGTAATGATAGGTTGTCTGTTACGGTTAAATGTGTTGATAATTTACCAATAACAGTACTACCGAAATCATCATAATTTTCATAGCGAACTGCAGCTGCAACTAACCAATCTTCAGAGAAAAATGTTTCTGTATCTAAATAAACAGCGAAGCTTTTTCTATCGGTATCTATTTCCATTTCAGGGCTATACCCTTGGAAACCCTGCATGCCTGGTGCAGTTATATCACTGCCAGTACAAGTAAATGAATCCTTATCAAGACCGGTAGGGTTAACAGATTCACCACACAAAACATCGCCACGTGCATAAGTAACTGCATCACCAGCTTCTTGTTTATAACCATCAATTCTATATTCTACGCCAATAGCAATTGAGGTTTCATCGTAAAAACCTAAGTCAACAGCAGTAACTGCATCAAGGTTAAATGTTGTTTGGCTAAAGACAAGCGCACCATCATAAGCTGATGTAGGGCTTTCAGGTCCGTAACTAGCATTTAGTGAATTAAGGTTACTAAATTCAAAACGGTTTTCACCGGTAACAATACTTGCATCAATGCCCCAATCACCAACTTCTGTTTTATAACCTACAGCCAATGAGGAATCTTCTGATTCAGAGCCTAAACGAGGTGTAACACCCTCAGGGAATAATTGACTCCAAACACGGTCATCTGCAGCGGGGCGATAAAATCCTAGAGACTCACCTTCTTTAGCAGTATAGCCACCAAAAGCGTACAATTGACTACCTTCACCTAAATCATAGGTAAAATTCGCCCATACACTCGTTGCTTTTGTTTCTGCTTCACCAACAAGTAATAATTGTCTTGCTTCTGAAATTGAGTCAAACCATGTTGTTGGCGTTGCTCTGTTCATTTCACCATTGTCAGCGTATTCAAAGGTAAGGTTTAATGTTCCTCTATCACCAATTTCAAAGCCGTAGTTAGCACCTAGCTCAAAGCTTTCACCATCACCTTCGCTTGTTTCGCCATATTGCGACCAAACAGTACCACCACCGTTGCTCTTAAGGATAATATTAATAACACCAGCAATAGCGTCAGAGCCGTATTGAGCTGCAGCACCATCACGTAATATTTCAATGTGAGAGATTGCTGTCATTGGTATTGAGCTTAAATCAGTACCAGCACTACCACGACCAACGTTTTCTTGTACTGCAACTACAGCCTGTTGGTGGCGACGTTTACCATTAACTAATACTAAAACTTGATCTGGCCCTAAACTTCTTAACGTTGCAGGACGCATTAAATCTTGTCCATCAGAAGTTGTTGTATTTGCCATATTAAAAGAAGGGGCAAGCTTACGAAGCATATCTGGAGTACTTGTAGCTCCAGAGTTTTTAATTGCATCTGCTGAAATTATATCAATTGGTGCAGGGCTGTCGGCTACAGTTCGGTTAGACATACGGGTACCAACAGTAACTATACGTTCTATATCTGAGTTATCGGCACTTTCAGCTGCATTTGCTTGGGCAATTGATGAAGTTCCCGCTAGTGACATACACACTGCTAAAGCAAGGGTACTCTGCTTAAATTTCACTCTCATTTTTTATTATCCTTTATTATAATTTTTTATACTTATTGTAAATACTAGGTTGCAATTAGGACGGCTATTTATTTTTATTAGTATAATAAACAACCTAAACTGTCTCTAAAATTGCTGAAATAGCATGTATTTTGTATATTATTGTTTTTATTGATTACAAAATGTGCAGAGTATAAATATGCATATTGAATGTATATATATTTAATTTTTTCTGTTATTCACATCGCTGACAAGACTGCACAAAAACTAAAAATACTTCAAGTAAGTGCTACTATGTTTTACTTTGTTATTTTATTTTCAATGTAAATCTTTCTTTGCGTGAAATGTATATTATTCTTTGCAGAGATGTGCTGGCTGGTTGATAAAAAAGCGTTATGGCACATGTTGTGATTATAAATAAAACAACTAGTTAGCTTTAGGGTAAAAATAGAACAACTTATTTTTATTTGAATTAAAAAATTTAATTTGAATAAAAACAAATTAGCGAACAATATGATCGCTAATTTTATAATTTGATTGATTTGTGACTATGTTTTGAAGGTGTTAATTAATTTATCTTGGTTTTTAATCTAAGCCAGTTGGTATGAGCCGACAGTTCGGGCAACAAATAATGTTTGATGAAGTCGACTTGCGTATTCATCTGTCATGCCTGCAACATAATCAGCAATAACTCTATGTGCATTTTCATTATTGTCTACTGCCTGTTGCCAACGCATCGCGCTATTACTTGGCAATAATCTTAAGGGATCAGAAGATAAAGCTTCAAACAACTCCATAACTATTTGCTGTCCTCTGTATTCTAGCCGTTGAATTTTTGTTTGCTTTATTACAAAGTTATAAACGAAATCTTTGAAAATTTGTAAAACTTGCAGGGTAGTTTTTGGCAAAGTAGCATTATATCTAAGTAGGTTTTCTTCAAAATTTACTTCATTATTTAGGCTATTTAAATCTGTTAATTCGATAGCTGTAATAAGGTAGTTAACTAAACTACCAATAGCATCTTTTTGTATATGATGTTGAGTACTAAATAGCTTTGTAGTTAATGTACTTGTATATTGTTCGAGCCATGGATCATTTAATACAGATAACTTATTGATAACATGTTGTTCAAAGGCCTGCTGACTAACAATGCCAGTTACAATAGCATCTTCAAGATCATGAATGCCGTAAGCAATATCATCTGCTAATTCCATTATTGAACAATCAAGTGATTTAAATTTTGTTTTACTGTGACTGCTTTCTATTGCTTTAATTTGCTGAAATTGTTGACGATCATTGACAGATAAAGGTGATAACAACCAGTTAATTATATCATTTTCATCGCTGTATAAACCTTTAGGCGGGTGCCACTCACTCGCTTTTATTTGCCTGAAGCTTTGAATAGAACCATTTCTGGCAGGTTTATTAAGTGCTGATAATACTTGGGGGTACTTCATTAAGCCTAATAATGTTCTCCGGCTTAAATTCATACCATGATGTTCACTAAAAGGTTCAAGACGAGCCACTATTCTGAATGTTTGCCCATTACCTTCAAAACCACCATGGTCACGCATCATATAATTGAGGGCTACTTCTCCGCCATGGCCGAAGGGCGGGTGGCCAATATCATGGGCTAAACAAATAGCTTCTATTAAACTGTCGGTTTTGGGAAATAAAGTTTCACAAAGAGATGAATATTTATGACGAAGTTGTGCGCTAATCCCAGAGCCTATTTGGGCGGCTTCTAATGAATGTGTTAAACGTGTACGATAAAAATCACTTTGTCCACTGCCCATTACTTGGGTTTTTGATTGCAGACGTCTAAATGCAGCAGAATGTAGAATTCTCGCCCTGTCTCGCTGAAAAGGGTCTCGATGATCTTGCTGCCTTTTAGGTACTTTATTAAGTCGTCGTTCTAACCAAATCGTATCCATCAGATTTTAAACCTATCATTTAAATGAAAGCTATCCATAAAGAAAGCGTTGATAATACTCACCTTAACACGCAATTATCCAAACTGATAATGTCTGTTAGCCAAATATAGGACATAAAAATGGATAGTTTATATACAGCGTTTGTTTCGAAGGGAATAGATTAAATCAGCCCGCGACTAATTTTATCGCGGTTTGATTTTATTTAAAGATAGGTTAAAGAGAAAACTAGCTAAATTTATTAAGGCTTAGTGGCAATGAAAATAGCGCGTTGTGGGGCGGGGTAGCCTTCAATTGTTTTACTATTATCGTTGGGATCTAGGAAGTCAGATAGAGACTCTGTATCAATCCACTCAGTCTTTCTTTGTTCATCAAGTGCGGTAATATCGGTATTTACAACACGTATATCGATAAATCCACAACGCTCTAACCATGCACACATGGCTTTAGCGCTAGGTAGAAACCAAACATTACGCATTTTAGCGTATCGCTCACCAGGCACTAAGACAGTATTCTCATCACCATCAACAATGAGGGTTTCAAGTATTAATTCACCGCCCTTAACTAACTGTGCTTTTAATTGATAAATAAAATCAATAGGTGAGCGTCGATGATACAAAACGCCCATAGCAAATACGCTATCAAATGCATTAAGCTCGGGTAGTTGCTCAACCCCTAATGGTAATAGGTTAACTTTATTATCGTTAATAAAATGTTGTACGGCATTAAATTGCATTAA
>CAXIBS010000127.1:0-6725 GCA_964022585.1 uncultured Colwellia sp. | reverse complement strand
CAAAAAGAAGACGGTGTGGACAACGGATGACGCTCTGGTCTAACTGATTGGTCATCCATCCTCGCCCACGCGCACGGTTAATAGCAACGGTCTGTCATTGCCCTAGTGCACCAATAGGCTTAGTTTTCCCATCAATTTTAGCTTTGATTTCTTCATCAAATTGCGCGTTAACTGTGTCAATTATAAAGGTCATATTACTCTCAATAATATTATCAATTTGTTAATTAATAGCATTGGTTAACTCGGTCTATTCTTTCTGAAGTAGAGTAAAGTAAGAAAAAATATACTGCCTGTTGCTGCAGTTATCACACCCACAGGTAACTCTTGGTTCACTAGAACAGTGCGAGATAATATGTCTACCCAAATCATAAAAATGCCACCAACAAGTGCAGTAAGTAGTATGCCAAACACTGTACCTTGAGAGACAAAAAAACGAACGATATGTGGAATCATCAAGCCAACAAAACCAATACCACCACACATTGAAACCAAAGTAGCCGTTATTAATGAACTAAGTAATAACATCACCAAACGAAAACGATTTACCTTAATACCCAGTGTCGTTGCACTTTCATCACCTAACAACATGGCATTTAACTGACGTCGATAAGCCAGCATAAAAGTAATACAAGCCGTAATCACTAGTGTAGGAAACAATAAATTTTCCCATTGAGCACGTGAAAAGCTTCCCATAGTCCAAAAAAGCACGGCAGTAACGGCCTGCGGATCGGTATGGTAGAGTAATAAGCTTGTCAAAGAGCTAAACAAAAAGGATAAGGCTACACCCGCTAGCAGCATAGATTCAACCTGTTGGCTTTGTCTGCGACCAGCGATTAACATAAGCATCATCATTGCAACCAAGCTACCAATAAAAGCGGCAATAGGCGTCAGAACTGTAAAAATTCCGCCAGTAAAAGCAATCAAAATTACAACACCTAATGAGGCTCCCGATGATATGCCAAATAAATAAGGATCCGCTAGTGGGTTTCGGGTGACAGTTTGAAGAATTAAGCCAGAAACAGCTAAACCAGAACCAGCCAGTAAAGCTAAAATGGCTCTAGGCATACGTAAGTCCCAGATGATACGTTGGATATAGCCAATTTCACTATTGGCTTGTGCAGGAGTTATACTTTGCCACACGTCCACAAAAGATATATCGGCTGCCCCAAGAGACAACGCACAAAAAAAGCTAATGATACAAACTAATACGGCAATACTTGTAAGCATAGTTTGATTAAGATGTTTAATCCCCAGCCAAGCACGGTTATTATTTTTTACCTGCCCAGTATTACTCATGGTGCTCTCCATGTTCATTCTCACTGGTGAGATAGCCATAATAGTAAGAGATATGAGGAACTTTGTGTTGATGGTGTTCACTAATATGAGCGCACACACCAAAAACATCTGACAACATTTCTTTGGTAAGCACTTCTTTTGGTGTTCCTTGACAAACCAACTTACCTCGATCAAGTACTAATAAATTATCACACATAGCACTGGCAAGATTTAAATCATGAAAAGAAGCAATAACCGTGATATTGAGTGATTTGGCTAATTCCATAACCTGAATTTGATAACGTACATCTAAATGGCTTGTCGGTTCATCCATAATCAATAAACGAGGAGACTGCACAATAGCACGAGCAATTAGAGCTCTTTGCTTTTCTCCACCTGATAAATTTTCAAAATTTTGCTTACTTTTATGTGCTAAACCAACTTGTTCGATGGCTTGTTCAATTTTTTCATTATCTGTTGTATTCGCTCGTGAAAATATGCCTTTATGTGGAATTAGACCTAAAGCAACAACATCAAATACTGTTAAATTAAAGTGAGATGGCGTTTCTTGTAAGACAACAGCAACATTTTTAGCATAATCATTCGCACTTACTTGCCAAATATCATTTTGCTCAAAAGTTATAATGCCCTGCTCTGGTTTGACAAAGCGATACAAGCAACGTAATAAACTAGATTTTCCTGCGCCATTTGGCCCTAAAATACCTGTAAAACTACCTTGCTTAATAGCAAAAGTAATATCATCGAGGATCAAAGTATCATCAGCGCGCCAACTTAAGTGCTCTGTAGTTAATAATGATGTAGATGCTTTGGGATGTTGGCTCAATGTTCACTCGCTTGTTGTTCAAACGGTCAAACAGAGCACTGTCGATTCTTTATTTTCAACGCTGTGTTGAACAATAAATGAATAGAAATACAATGTTCGAGTAACCCGCTCGAATTAATATAGAGAATTAACTTTTAATGGGTATCCTGACTTTATCAAAATAAAAAGTGCTAAATAGTTAGCTTAACTTAAATAGTGATTTACAGTTGCGGGTACAGTTGTGGTTTTTCACCACATTCCCAAATATTGCGCTTTCTAAGTGCAATAACAAAAAAAATTAATGACATATTTTACTGCACGCGATTATCAACTGATGAGTATAAATAGCAAGTATTATTTACCTTTTCCCATAACAAAAATGATATGACTTATAACATAAGCTTGGACCAAACTTTGCCACATTCTTCCTTATATAAAGAAATTTTAATAACACTGGCATAGCCTACATCAATTGAAGTCATATGCTCTGTACCTGGAATAGGTAAATCTAAGATTCTGGCGAGTAAATGTTTAATAACGCCTGCGTGAGTAAACACTACTGTATTAAACAAAACTTCATTAGACAAATACTGAAGCCACCATTGGTCTACACGGTTAACAAAGTTAGACATTACTTCACCATTTGGTGGTGTGTTTTGCCAAGGGTTTTGCCAAAAATCACCTATTGTTGATAAACCTGGTTCTTTATTTATATTCCACAATGCTTTATATGTTTTGCCGTCCCAATCACCAAAATTCATTTCTTGTAAGTCACTCGTAACTTCAAGCTGAATATTGTGTTGTTGGCTATATTCAAATGCCACATCGTGGCACCTTATTAAAGGTGAACTAATACAACGACGAATATTTTGCAAAGGGCTCACTGCTTTTATCAATTGCTCACGTCCAACTGCAGATAAGGCAACGTCAGTTCTTCCAGCTAAAATGCCTTTTGTTTCTATTTCACCATGACGTACTAAATACAGTGTACATTCACAAGGCTGGGGTGAAATTTTTGTTTGATTAGTCATTGTGTTGTTCATTCAGTTCAAGTAGCAGAAATATTATTTAATAGTGGTTTGATGCGGTTAACAATAGTCTGAAATTCAGCTAGGCCGTTACGCGCGTTATCAATATCACCATCAATATATTGCTGATATAGCTGTTGTGCATTCACGTGCATTAATTCATGATTTTTTGCTAATACTGTGAAATCTTCAGGTGCTAACAATTTTTCTTGTTTGATACGGTTTAACTGCTCTGTACAAAAACAGTGATCGCTATTCATTATTGGCCAACGCTCAGAGTCTTCTAATGAAGAGAGAATGTTTTTGGTGAAAGTACTTTGCCACTGCTCAATAATGAGCGCAAAAAGTTGTAGTTTTTTCTCTTTCGGTGATAACTGTGTACAAGCAAATTGTAACCATAATTGTTCAGGTTCATAGTTGGTAAGCCAAAGAGGAAAATCACCCGCTGGCATAGGTTTAGCGATGCCATACCCTTGAGCTTCAACGCAGCCCATTAGTAGTAATAACAAGCCATGGTTAGTTGACTCAACTCCTTCTGCAATGATTTCACGGTTAAATGTATCTGACAAACCAAGAACACCATCAATAATGGCAAAATCACTTGGATCATCTAGCATATCTCGCACAAAACTTTGATCAATTTTAATAATATCAACAGGTAAGTTTCTTAGGTGCGTTAAGGATGAATAACCTGTACCAAAGTCATCTAATGCAATTTTAATCCCGAATTCTTTTTGGCACGACTTAATAATGTCACTAATTGCATTTAAATCACCTAAAGCGCTGCTTTCAAGTATTTCTAATTGCAGTAATTGCGAGTTCACTTCTGAGTATTTAGCAAATGCAGACCTTACATCAGTCAGAAAGTTACTCGAAAGCATATGTTCAGATGCGATATTTACACTGACTTCAATTGCTAAACCTATTTTATCCCACTCTGCAAGCTGGTTTAGAGCACTTTCAATTACCCAATTGCCAACTTTTACTTCTAATTCAGTCCCTTCAATAACAGGTAAAAAATTTAATGGTGGTATTATACCTTTATCAGGGTGATGCCAACGAATAAGCGCTTCTACCCCAAATACCTCTCCTGTTAGCATATTAACTTTTGGTTGGTAGTACAGTTCAAATTCATCTTTTAGCAGCGCCTGATTGATTTCATCAATGCGGTGATTTTTTTGACTTATTTCTTTATCTTTCTCGATACTAAATAGGTGAAAACGATTACGGCCTGTTTGTTTGGCTTGATACATTGCATTATCTGCATGGCGCAATAGTGTATCTATATCACCATTATCAGTAGGATAAAGGGTGATACCTGTAGATAGCGTGATATTATGGACATTTCCATTGATTAAATAAGGTTGTGATAATGAATAATGCAATCGCTCTAGTGTTTGTTCAACCTGATTTATAGACGTTATATCACTCAGTAACAAAGCAAATTCATCCCCTCCTTGTCGTGATACCGTATCTTCTTCTCTTAGGCTCGATTGAATACGCTTTGATACTTCAATCAATAGTTGGTCACCCACATCATGGCCATAAAGATCATTCACAGGCTTAAACTTATCCAAATCAAGAAAGCACACTGCTAGCTGTGTTTCAGAGCGTTTACTATGTGCTATTGCTTGGTTAAAGCGATCAATAAATAATGCTCTATTTGGTAGACCTGTTAGCACATCATAATGCGCCATTAAATCTAGCTTTTCTTCTTGTTGCTTACTTTTAGTGACATCTGTTGACACACCAATAAAATGAGTTACCACACCATGCTCATTAGTCAGTGATGTTATACTTAACAGACAGGCATAAATATCACCATCTTTTGTACGATTCCATAACTCTCCTCGCCAATAGCCTAGCTCATTAATTTGCTGCCACATAGCAGTATAAAACTCTTGTGGTTGTTTTCCTGACTTTAAGATTCTTGGGTTTTGCCCAATAACTTCTTCTCGGCTATATCCTGTAGTGTCACAGTAGGCGGTGTTTACATCTATAATTGAACCATTAGTATCAGTAATAGAAACACTTTCTTGAATGTCAGAAAACACACAAGAAACTAACTTAAGCCTTTCATCTGACTTTATTCTTTCAGTTATATCACGAGAAAGTACAATAAATATGGACTACACATCATAGCCTATTTCCCTTTATACAATAGATAGTTCAACCCTCATCTCCTCGCCATTCAATATTAATTTAACCTGATGACCAGAACTAAACTTGTTAACGTTAGCTTCTTGCAAAGCAGCCAAGCATACCGATGCAGCCTCTTTTTCCATTTCCTCTGATAAACGCTTACCTACAAGCTTTTTCTCTATTTTGGCAAGGAAGTTAGAGTGTGAAGGCCAAACTTTATAATAAGTACCATCAAGTCCTATCTCAAACATCGAGTCAGGTATCGCATTGAGGGTGCTATTCAAATTATCTTGAACTGATAATAAATGCTGCTCTTTTTTCTTTATAAAGCGGTTTTGAAAAATTAACCCTATACCTAATATGCTCAGCATAACCGCAAAACCCAAAAGAATGATTAAGCCAATGGTATGCTGCTGCCAAAATTCAAAAATAGATATACTGGGACTTGCATCGAAAGGTTTTGCTCGTAAATCACGTAATAAATGCTCAACACTTGAATAGTCAGCAGGTATGGTAAAGCCATGAATATCCGCCTCAAGAGCAGCAGGCGATCTAGATTGTAACGAAAGTAGCGCAATGGTAATTTGTCGGGCAAGATAATCTTCTACATTACTGGTAAGTGCCACAGGCCATTCAGGATATAACCGAGTTGATGAAACCAATGGAAACGCCAGTAATTTTTTTCGATTAAGTACCTTTATTTCTGCTATGTTTAGCTTTCCTTCAGCTTGTAATGACTCGATTACACCTGAACGAACAAAGCCAACCTCTGCTTGTCCGGTAATAACTGCCTGAACCACTTTATCATGAGGCATCCCAGTTATAACAAGTTGTCTATCTTTGGGCGTAGCTAAGTTTGCATTGAATAATTCATAAGCCTGCATCTGGTATCCACCCAGTGACTCATTTTTTGTGACGGCAATCTTGTATTTTTCAATGTCAGCAAGCGTGTTTACCGGTGAGTTTTTTCTGGTAAAAATAACACCACCAAATGAAGACAACTCATGCCCGTCAATATTGTTTATTTGAGTAACTAAGGGTGCTGACAGCCCAGTTTTATGTCGTAATAGAATATAGTGAGCTGGATTAGTAACTACAATATCTAATTCATTATTTAAAACAGCATTTTCTAACTCAAGGTAAGTGTGCGCTGTTAATGTAACTTGCCGACCAAGCTGCTGTTGGAGATATAACGCAAGAGGACTCCATTGCTCAAGTACTTGTGCTTTAGGACGAAATGCGAGCATACCAATTTTGATAGGGGTCTGAGCCCAAGTAGGTAAGGTAGTAAAAGTTAAAAAACCTAAAAATATAAAAGATAAAAGTGATTTCAACCGAGAGTTTTGAATTTTTAAACTAGAGGGCATCAAATGTACTAGCCTTTACTGTGACTACTTAATTAGTCGTAGACCAACATATACCTTCGCTAGCTGATAGATGTTAGCAAGTTTGAACAA
>CAXIBS010000126.1:0-6842 GCA_964022585.1 uncultured Colwellia sp. | reverse complement strand
ACTCCCAGAAGCACAGTTAGATCGGTTCTTGATGCATTTAGAAATTGATTACCCTGACGCCGCAAGTGAGTTAGCAATTTTAAAGTTAAACCGCGGTGAAGCATTAACCAATACTAATCAAGAGAAATCAGCACTGAGAGTGCTAAGCCAAACAGAAATATTTGATGCCAGAAAAGAAGTGCTAAATATTCACATGGCGCCAGCGCTAGAAGCCTATATGGTGGACTTAATCATTGCGACTCGCCAACCAGAAAAATATGATGAGCAATTAAAGTCGTGGTTAGCTTATGGTGCTAGCCCTCGTGCAACAATTGCCCTAGACCGATGTGCACGTGCGCGTGCATGGTTATACAATCGAGATTATGTTAGCCCTGAAGATATTCAAGCAGTACTACATAATGTATTAAGACACCGTATAATCCTGAGCTACCAAGCCGAGGCAGAAGGAATTACTGCAAACCAATTACTAGACCACTTATTAAGCTTAGTTGCAGTCGCTTAGTAACAAAAAAGACATTATCTATGTGGTTTACCCGAAAAAACGCGAATAATAAAAAAGCGACTTCGACAACTGATTGTCAAGTTCAACTAGCCAGCATTCACAGTAATGGTGTTGAACTCGCCATGCCTGAATTATTACATTATCAGAATAAAACAGCTTTAATTGATTTATCTGCAAAAAAGAATATCAGAGGACAAATGTCTGGTAACTATTTGTCGCGCAATAAAGGGCGCGGCATGGAGTTTGACGAAGTCCGTCATTATCAAACAGGCGATGATATTCGAGCGATTGACTGGCGGGTTACCGCTAGAACGGGGAAAACTCACACAAAATTATTTAGAGAAGAATTAGAGCGCCCTGTACTTATTGCCACAGATTTAGGTGCAAGCATGCACTTTGGTAGTCAACTGCTTTTTAAATCAGTACAAGCTGCCCATGTAGCATCATTGGTTGCTTGGCATGCTAAAAACCGTGGAGATCGCCTAGGTGGCATAGTATTTAATCAACATGAACATTTAGAGTTAAAACCTAGAAGTCGAAAAGAAGGGGTATTACATTATTTGCATGCCCTAACCTCTTTACATTCCTCTCAACACGCTATACAGCAGCAACCGTCAGTAGGTTCAACTACTACTAATTCAAGTTTTTTTGATGAAAATTGTGCACGTATAAGACAAATTGCAAAACCCGGCTCTCTGGTTTATCTAATTACTGACGCACAATCAATTAAAGATACTCTAACTCAAACATCTAAAGAGCAAACCATTTTAGGAAGTAATTGCAGCGCTTTACGTCATCTAACTCAAATAAGTCAACATTGTGAATTAGTTGTTTGCCTGATTTGCGATCCTCTTGAGCAAGCATTACCCCAAAGTTCAATAAAACTAAACGTTACATTAACTGATGGTTCTAATCGACAGCAGCTAACCTTAGGTGATGGAAAAACAGCAGTAACCTATAAACAAAAAGCTGAAACTGTTTTTGAACAATGTTCAACATTACTCACTAAAGCAGGCGCGAGAGTCATTAACTTTAGTGCAGGAGAAACATTAGAACAACAGGTTAAAACTAGGGGGTTATTTTGCAACCAATAAATACTGCTCTCACTCAACAAAGTGCTTTACCCACTGACACATTGGCTTTGAATGACATCCATGTGCCAGAACAAATAAGTAACTTTCCTATTGCATATGGCTGGTGGATATTAACTATATTAATATTGCTAATGATGATAGTTACACTAGTTAAAGTTCAAAGAAACAGAAAGCGTCAAAAAATAAAAAAACAAGCGTTAGCCCAATTAAAAAATAATAAAAACATGAGCAACAATGATCTCATTAGCTTGTTAAAGTGGGCTGCAATGCATTACTTCTCACGTGCTCAACTTGCTAAACTATACGGTGACTCATTACAGCAGTTTTTATCACAGCAGTTACCTGAAAAACATCGCAAAAGTTTTACCCAGTTGAGTGAGCAAGCATTTAAAACACAATATCAAGCGCATGTTCAAAACGAAATAGATCCTAATTTTATACAAGCAACACAGCTTTGGTTGAGTAAAGCACTCCCACCAGTACAAGCAGTAAAATTAACTAAAAATAATGTCAATCAATTACCGCAACAAAGTAAAGGAGGCAATTTATGATATCTTTTGCTTGGCCGTGGCTTTTATTGCTATTGCCGCTTCCTTTATTTGTTTATTGGCTGCCACAAAAACAGAAAAGCAGAACCAGTGCAGCGTTAATAATACCGCAATTATTATCTGGAACAGTTAATACTACTGCTACAACTGCAAGTAAAAAATCACCTTTAATTATTCTATCTTTATGCTGGGCGTTAACAGTGCTTGCTCTCAGTCAACCCCAATGGCTAGGCGAGACTATCGATATTCCAACCGAAGGTAGAGAAATGATGATTGCGGTTGATTTATCAGGCAGTATGCAAATTGAAGATATGAGCTTAAATAATCGCACGGTAAACCGCCTAGATATGTTAAAAGAAGTATTAGGCAACTTTATCGAACGTCGCGTAGGTGATCGTCTTGGTTTGATTTTATTTGCCGACGACGCTTATATGCAAACCCCTATGACATTTGACAGAAAAACGGTTAAACAAATGTTAGATGAAAGTCAGCTAGGTTTAGTTGGTAGAAAAACGGCTATTGGTGATGCTATAGCATTAGCAGTTAAGCGCTTTGATGCTAAACAAAAATCAAATAAAATATTACTACTTTTAACTGACGGTCAAAATACCGCAGGCAAAATAACGCCAGAACAAGCTCTTGAACTCGCAATAGCAAAAGATATTACCATATATTCTATAGGGATTGGCGCAGATGTTATGTTACAACAATCTCTTTTTGGAACTCGCCGAGTTAACCCCTCTAGTGAATTAGATGAGAAAACACTAACTAAACTAGCACTAGAAACAGATGGAAAGTATTTTCGTGCTAAAGACAGCCAAGGTATGGAATTAATTTATAACTTACTTGATCAATTAGAGCCGATAGAGCAAGAACAGCAACAAATGCGACCATTAACCGCTTTATTTTACTGGCCACTGTCATTAGCTTTCTTTTTAAGCTTAGGCTATGTACTGCTGATTAATTTACATCCCTTTATCCGTCGAACCACTTAGCGCTTAGAATTTAAATAATAATGACATCATATAATTTATTTTTAACCAATTTTCATTTTGTTAGGCCTTATTGGTTACTGGCTATATTTGCATTATTTTTAGTGCTTTGGTTATTAAAAAAATACCGCTTTAATCAATCTCCGTGGCAAAAGTTTTTACCGCCACACCTAAGTGGTGTACTTGTTGAAGGCTCTGCTAGCAACAGCGCTACTATGCAAACATTGCCCGATCGCCTTTTCTTACTCAAGCCTTTTTTAATAGGTTTATTAAGTATTATTGCGCTTGCTGGACCAGCTTGGCAAAAACTGCCTCAACCAGTTTATCAAACAGAACGTGGGTCTGTTCTGATCATGGATATGTCTTATTCAATGTACGCCACAGATTTAAAACCAAATCGCTTAACTCGCGCTCGTTTTAAAGCCATAGACTTACTTGATAAAATTGATGATGGTGATATCGGCTTAATAGCCTATGCTGGTGATGCTTTCATTATTAGTCCGTTAACACAAGACAGCAAAAATATCGAATTACTACTCCCCTCTTTAACTCCTGAAATAATGCCTGAGTTGGGCGCAAACCCTTATGCAGCTTTAATCCTTGCAAATGAAATGCTATTTAATGCTGGCCACCTTACTGGTGATATATATTGGTTCACAGATGATATTGATAATGAAGAAATCAGTGATATTTACGACTGGTCAAACAAATATGGCCATCGACTCAATATTTTAGGTATAGGCAGTTCTGATGGAGCACCTATAAAATTACCTTCAGGTGAATTACTAAAAGATGATAGAGGTGCAATCGTTGTTCCTAAGCTACCTGTGCAAAAGTTAAAATCACTTGCCTCTCGTGGAAGTGGTAATTATCAATCAATTAGTAATGATGATAGTGATATTGATAACCTTATCTTGCCATTTGATGCAATGAACAACAGTAAAAATAAACAACAAGCAAGCCAACAAACAGGCGATCAATGGCAAGAGCAAGGTGCTTGGCTATTATTAATAGTACTTGCCCTTTCATTAAGTTACTTTAGACGTGGAGGAAGCATTTTAGCCCTACCATTAACCTGCCTTCCATTGTTACTTTTATGTTCAGCAACTTTTATTAGCCCAATATCTCAAGCCAACGAAAAAGTAGAAAACACAACAGCTCCATCATTTTTGCAAGATACATGGAAAAACCTTTGGAAAACCAAAGATCAGCAAGCACAGCAATTATACAATAATGAAGAATATCAAGGTGCTGCTCAACAGTTTGACGATGCGCAATGGCAAGGTAGTGCCCACTACAAGGCAGGAAACTATCAAGAAGCACTTGACGCATTCACACAAGGCGAACATGCCACTAGTGCCGATAGTCTTTATAATCAAGGTAATGCATTAGCAAAAATGCAAAAATATGACCAAGCAATTAAATCTTATGAACAAGCGTTAAAGAAAGAACCTAACTTACAAGATGCTAAAGAAAATATAGAAAAACTAAAACAGCAACAGAAAAAGGAACAAGAACAAAAGGATCAATCTGAAAAAGATAAATCAAACGAAAATGAGCAACAAAAACAAGACAAAGACTCTGAGCAACAATCAAAAGGCCAAAGTGATAAAAATAAAGAGCAAGACCAACAAGAGTCAAAAGATGCAGATAGTCAGCCTCAACCCAGTGATGAGCAGCAAGATGAGTCAAAAAGCCAAAGCAAAAATAATGAAAGCAAAGACGAATCAGAACAAAAACAAGAGCAACAAGCTAAGCAAAACGAGAAACCTACTGAGCAAGATAAAGAACAAACACCTGAGCAGATAGCTGCAAAGCAACAAGCAAAAGAACAGTCACAAAAGCATCAACAACTTTTAAACAAGGTAACTGATGATCCTTATCTATTATTACGCAATAAAATGCAATTAGAATATCAAAAACGACGCCAAGATGGTGCTAGTCAGGGAGTAAATAAAAAGTGGTAAAAATTAGTTTTAAATTATTAACACTACTGGCTCTTTTCGCTTTCAGTCACGTAACACTTGCGCTAACTAAAGTTACAGCAAGTGTTGATGACAACCCTATGATGAGCAATGAATCAATTGTTTTAACGGTTACAGCAGATGACAGTGTTGAGCGTGACAATTTAGATACAACCCCGTTATTAAAAGATTTTATAATAGCTAGAACTGAAGTTAGCTCCCAAACCAGTATTGTTAATTTTAAAACCAGTAGAACAACCCGTTGGCAAATTGTGCTAATTCCAAAGAAAACAGGTAATATAGTTATCCCCGCTTTAAGCGTTGATAACTATTATTCTAAAGCAATTAACTTACAAGTTATTGAACAGGGTAAAGCTAACACTATACAAAAGCGTGATATTTTTATCACCGCAGAACTATCCGACAGCGATGTTTATGTACAACAGTTGGTTACACTGACTATAAAGTTACATATTGGCGTTCAGCTTCAACGCGGTAGTTTAACCGAGCCTAGTTTAGCCAATGCAACTATTGAGCAAATAGGTAAAGATATTGAAAGTGATGGTATTGTTAACGGTAAACGCTATCGTTTAATTGAACGAACGTACGCAATAACCCCTGAACAAAGTGGAGAGCTTACTCTAAGTACTCCAATGTTTTCGGGAGATGTTATGACTCAGTCAACCCGACGCTCTGGCTTTTTAAATTTTGGTGAAACAAAGCCAATAAATATTCTAGGAGAAAAGCTTAGCCTTAATGTTAGGCCTATTCCTGATAGTTACCCACTCAACAACAATAACAGTTGGTTGCCAAGTGAACTGTTAACCTTACATGAAGAGTGGCAACCCGACACTAGTATGTTCAAAGTTGGAGAACCAATTACCCGTACTATTATGTTAACAGCAGCCGGTCTTGATAAAGCACAGCTACCTGAAATTACAATGAACGCACCAAATGGCTTAAAAGTGTATCCAGATCAGGCAGAATTAAATTCAAACTTAACTAAAGAACGTTTAATTAGCCAAAAAAGACAAAACTTTGCACTGGTTGCTAGTCAAGCAGGTAAATATACTTTGCCTAAAATTTCTATTTCTTGGTGGAATACTGTCACAAATAAGCACCAACAGGCATTTCTACCTGAGCAAACAATTACAGTGATGCCAAATCCTGATGCTCCACCATCACCAATAAAAAGTACTTCTGTAACCGATCATAAATTAACAAACAGTTCAGTAATAAATAACAATGGCTCAACTGATGAAACGCAAACAATCATTGTTGAAAAGTCAGGTTATTTACAATGGGTATTTTTATCATTGTGGATACTTACTGCGCTCGCTTGGTTTGGGCATATCATGTACTTAAAGCGAAAAACATTGCATAATACCAATAGAGTAAAATTCAAATATGTAAATAATAATTACTTAGCTTTAATGGCTGCTTGTAAACAAAATAATGCTGAAAAAGCACTCAGTTTGATTTTACCTTGGTTGAATAATATCAATGCACAAGCTAACGATGTTGAAATATCCTCTTTAGCTGTTGCAGTAGAAATGATTAATGAAGAAAGCTTTACTCAAGCAATAAACGACATCCAACAACACTTATATGGAAAAGAAGCAAAAGAGAGTAAGTGGGTTGGAGAAAGCCTACTAAAAGTGATTCAACATATTAATAAAGCTGGTGTTCCAACTGGTCCCAGTAATAAATTCACCTTAAATCCAAAATAAGTTCAAAAAAAT
>CAXIBS010000125.1:0-6842 GCA_964022585.1 uncultured Colwellia sp. | reverse complement strand
AAATCAAGCTAACAATAGATAAGTCTAACCCACAGTGGAAACCCCAGTTAAGTAAACCACCACTGCTTACGTTTAAACAAAACAAAGATTACTTTTGGGAGCTACAAACTACTCAAGGAAGTCTTACTATTCAGTTATTTACTGACTCTGCACCTATGCATGTTTCAAGTACCATTTATTTAACTGAACTTGGCTTTTATGATGATTTAACATTTCATCGAGTCATTCCTGGTTTTATGGCACAAGGTGGCGACCCTGTAGGTAACGGTACAGGCAACCCGGGATATCAATATGATGGTGAATTTGAAGGAAAAATAGGTCACAGTGAAGCTGGCATGTTAAGTATGGCAAATTCAGGACCTGGTACTGACGGGAGTCAGTTTTTTATCACCTTTATCCCTACCCCTTTCCTAGATGGAAAACATACAGTTTTTGGAAAGGTTGTGTCTGATATGGACAATAGCTTAATGAAGATTGAGGCATTGGGTAGCAGAAGAGGAAGAACAAAAGAAGAAGTAAAAATTATTAAAGCTTCAATTCGCATAAGCGATAAACAATAAAAATAGCAAGGTACTGATCTAAGAGGTTAAATCAGTACCTTGAAGTTATCCCTTAAAACTACGTATTCTATTTAAAAGAAAACATCCTTGTTATAGTTTCGTCTTTATCAATAATATGGTGCTTAATTGCACCTGCAACATGAACAACAATTAGAAAAATTAAAACGCCCGTTAATGCGTCATGTAACGTATGACCAATTGAGGCTATTGTTTCATTCAACGCTACCGCTTTACCTGTAACTTCATCATAATTTGAAGCCAATAACTCAATACCAAAAATATAAATACCGTGACCTCCAGCGCCTGACATCATCATGCCTGAAGCAGGATATAAGGCTGTTATTACAATTAGCCCCCAATGTACCAACTTAGCCAGCAGCATTTGTATCTTAGGCGCATTACCAATAGCTTTAGGCCAACCTTCTTGAATCCTTGTAAAAATTCTTATTAGTGCAAAAACAAATACAATAACACCAACAGACTTATGTATAGGGTATAGTGAAAACACCTCATTATCTGACATATAAATACCAATAATCAGCAACGATATCATGCTAATACCAATAATTGCGTGTAATACTTTTGTACGGTTTGACAGTTTCATAATATATTCCAGCTCTCTAAATTAAAGCTATAATAACAATCTTGAGGTTAAATTAAGGTTAAGCAATTGGTTCATAAAATGATTAAATAGCCTAGGATATTGAGATTTAAAATAGTACGATTTCTTTAGTTAATTAGACAGCTAGTAGATATTGAACAAGCAATAGCTAGTCCAACAACATTTAGGTAATTAGAAGAACAATAAAAAAGGCTACTCGTTTTTATAACGAGTAGCCTTTTTGTAATTAAGTAACTTATTAAAATACTTAATCTATTTTTTATTTAAAGTGACTCTAATGCTTTTCATCTGGTAAAAATAAATTAAGTAAAATTGCGGATATCGCAGCTAAAGCAATTCCTTTTAATTGAAAGCTACCTAAATTAAAGTGCATGCCACCTAAGCCAAAAACTAACACAACAGCAACAATGGCTAAGTTTTTACTAGACGATAAATCAACTTGTGCTGTTACTAAAGTTTTTAAGCCTATTACTGCAATAGTACCAAACAATAGCACCATAATTCCGCCCATAACAGGTACAGGAATTGTTGATAATATAGCGCCGGTTTTACCCATAAAAGATAAAGCAATGGCAAAAAAAGCTGCCCAAGTCATAATGACGGGATTAAAAGATTTTGTTAACGCAACAGCGCCAGTTACTTCAGAGTATGTGGTATTAGGTGGTCCGCCCAACATAGCCGCTGCAGATGTTGCTAAACCGTCACCTAACAAGGTTTTCTTTAAGCCTGGTTTTGATAAGAAATCTTTACCTGCAATATTTGAAATAGCAGTAATATCACCAATATGTTCAACTGCTGGTGCAATGGCAATAGGAAGAATGAAGAGTATTGCTTCCCAGTGAAAAACAGGAGTAACAAAGTTTGGAATTGCAAACCAAGGACTCTTACCAACCGCTGAAAAATCAACAATGCCAAATGCTAAAGAAAGTAAATAGCCAACTACAAGCCCTGCTAAAATAGGAATTAATTTCAACACGCCTTTAGCTAATAAAGAAACTAAAACAGTTGTTGCTAATGCAGCCATAGAAATAAATAAGGCAGTGCTGGGATCAACAAGTTGCAATGCCCCATCACCTGACTTACCTAAAGCCATATTAACGCCTACTGGCGCTAAATTTAAGCCGATTACCATAATAACCGGTGCCACTACAACAGGCGGCAATAACCGATTTATTACGCCATCACCTCGCCATGCTACAACATAACTAAGTAATACATAGAATAAACCTGCGGCCACTAATCCTGACATTGTTGCTGCTATTCCCCAACTAGAAACTCCGTAGGCAATAGGCGCAATAAAAGCAAAAGATGAAGCTAAAAAAATAGGCACTTGGCGTTTAGTGACAAGTTGAAATATCAATGTGCCAATACCAGCAGTAAATAACGCTACATTAGGATCTAAACCAGTCAAAATTGGAACTAATACCAAAGCCCCAAAAGCAACAAATAGCATTTGTGCGCCTAAAAGAGGCGTTTTCATGTCTATCATTTTTATTTTGTTCCAAAAATTTTATCGCCAGCATCACCTAAACCCGGAATAATATATCCTTGTTCATTTAGATGGTCGTCAACAGATGCCACGTAGATATCTACATCGTCATGAACTTCTTTTAGCTTTTCAATCCCTTCAGGAGAAGCAACTAAAAATAAGCCCATAATATGTTTACAGCCTTTAGATTTTAATAAATCTATTGTGGCTATCAAGGTCCCACCTGTTGCTAACATAGGATCAACAATTAATGCTGTTCTTTGCTCTATATCGCTAACAACTTTGTCAAAATAAGGCACAGCTTCTAATGTTTCTTCATCACGATATAAACCAACTACACTAATTTTTGCGCTAGGAATTAATGGAACAACACCATCTAACATGCCTAAACCTGCACGTAAAATTGGTACGATAGTAATTTTCTTACCTTTGATATTTTCAACTTCAATATTATTACCTTGCCAGCCTTCAATGGTAATTTGTTCAGTTGCTAAATTGCGGGTAGCTTCATAAGTAAGTAATGCACCTACTTCGCCACATAACTCTCGAAAATTTTTGGTACTAATACCGTTAGCACGCATCAATCCAAGTTTATGTTGTACCAAAGGATGTTTTATTTCATGTACTGTCATAGCCGTTCTCATTCATTTAATTAACACTATCTATAATTGCCGCTAATATACCATTTTACGAAGCAAAATAATGTTTGAGGTTACAAAAAATTAAAATTAATTTTACATTATGAAACACTAAAAACATTTGATCACTATCAAAGCTAATTTAGCTAGCTTCTACAAAGTTTTCTTATAAAAAATCATATTTATAAAATTAGTTGTAGAATATACAGGACTATGACTACTAAACAAAATAAGTGAGGAATGTTATTAACCCTTGATTTTATAAGGTTAATTTCACCTTAACAGCCATTTTACGCACACTTTTAGCCAAGTGCTGCTGGGCAGCATAAAAAGTATTGACGACTATATTTTATCGCTCTATACTGAATTTAGATTAATTACTGCACCGCAGCACAACAATAGGACGCTTTATTATGTTTACCAAAATACCTGAAGAATTCACAACATCGATAAAGCCATTTAATAGCCTTTTAGAAATCAATACTAAATCTTTTGAACAGTTAATCAATCTGCAAAAAACATTCTTTACTGCCGTTGGATGGGAAGTTGCAGCACAAACCAAAACATTATCAACACAAACTGATATGACTAAAGTGATGGATGAGCAAAAGTATTATTCAGAGCAACTACAAGAGAAAATGTCTACATCTGTAAAAGATGCTTGTGAAGTAGCAACCAAAAGCTCTGAAGAAGTAGTTCACCTTGTTCAAGACTCTATTTCTGAAGTTGTATACGCAGCTAAATAGTATTACTTAAATACGTTAGTTAGTGGTTTTATCTTAAGAGAGCAGAAAATAAAGGGATGTTTGTTAAACATCCCTTAAATAAAATTAGCACGGTTAAATAAATAGCATTTTAGTTGCAAGCAGTAATAAGGCAACTCCCGTCGTTTTTTCAATAATATTGCTATTTCTCTTCAATTTATCAATCATATTTGATTGTGAAAAAACAAGTGCAATTAAGCAATACCAAATTATATCAAAACCGCCCACCGTAATTACCATAATCACCTTCTCTTGCCATAATGAACCTTCATTAATGAATTGGCTAAAAAGTGCGATAAAGAAAATAGCCAATTTAGGGTTTAAAAAAGCAATCATAAACCCTTCATAGGCACTCTTTTGTAGTGTTGGCTTGTTAATATTACTGACTTGCTCGCTCGATGTTGCACTTGATGTTAGTGCTTTAAATGACAGCCAAAGTAAAAAAGCGATACCTGAGTATCTAATCAAATTAAATAACCAAGGTGTTTCTTTAATAATAATAGCCATGCCAAGTACGGTTAGCACGGCATAAACACCCACACCTAAGCCATGAAATACACTTGTATAAACACCATTTTTTCTACTACCTGAAATAGTATGTTTAAGTACCACCGCAAGGCTTGGGCCCGGAGTCATAGCGCCAAGTAGACAGATTGATGCAAGTGATAGCCAATGCAATAGATCCATTAAATTTCCAGTAAAATAAAGATAACAATTAGGGTAGACAAAATAGCAAGTAAATAAAAAGTTATATACAGCAAAAAGAAAATTAGCAGCAAATTAATGAATATTGGACACTTTAGCCATACTCCCTGCCTTATTAGCTATTTATAATTATTCAACAGTTAACACATCATTAAATACAAATGATGAGTTCAAATAATTAAATCTTCTTTTTGAAAAATATTAAATAGGGCAATAAAATGAAATTTTTAAATTCTGCTTTCATGGGCTTACTCGTATCAAGCTGCTTTTTTGTTAATGTCGCTAATGCAGGATTAATTTTAGAAGAGGATTTTGATCCTATTACGTCGTCAAACTGGACACTATCAAATGCCTCAGTAAAGGGAAGTCCATCTTCAGAATTTTTTGATGGTAATGCATTACACTTCACTGGTAGTGGAGTTCGCTCGGCATCTACAAACTCCTTTGACTTATCAACAGGTGGACTGCTTTCATTTATGCTTAAAATTGGTGGCACAAATGATACCGCAACATTCGAAGATGCCGATGCTGGAGAAGATGTATTAATACAGTATTCAGCAAATAACGGCTCATGGGTTAATTTACAAATATTTGATACCGAAGATGTATTATATAAAGATACTTGGAGCCTAGTGAATATATCTATTGATGGGCTAGCAATGACAGACAATACAAAATTTCAATGGACTCAAACAAGACATAGTGGTAGTAATTGGGATAACTGGGCGATTGATAATGTTACCTTAAGTAATAACATTGACGTACCAGAACCTTCTACACTCGCTATTTTTGCGCTGGGTATGATGGGGTTAGTTAGTCGTAAAATAAAGAAGAAAGTTTAATCTCAGTGTCAATTTAAACAGATAAGCAATAAAACAAACATTAATAGCCTGATTAGTGTTTGTTTTTTATTTTCTGGTAACGATTAAACCTAAAGAAATGATAAGCTTGTAAAAACTTTTAGTCCAAATAAGCAAATATTAAAATTTGTCGCATCTTAGCTAAAATCATCTTAAGTTGAGTAACATAGACATGTTCACCAAATTATCAGCAAAAATTTCAGCTATTCCTACCACGCTTATTACTGGTTTTTTAGGCTCAGGAAAAACAACCGCTATTTTACAACTACTCGCTAACAAGCCTCAAAACGAAACTTGGGCCGTACTGGTAAATGAATTCGGTGAAATAGGAATTGACTCATCACTCCTTTCTCAAAATAGCCATAAAGAAGAAGTATTTATCCGCGAAGTACCTGGTGGCTGTATGTGCTGTGCTTCAGGTGTTCCCATGCAAGTAGCGTTGAATCAACTCATTAGTAAATCTAAACCCGATAGACTAATTATAGAGCCTACAGGGTTAGGTCATCCAAAAGAAGTTGTAGAAGTGCTAACTAAAGGCAATTATCAAAATATTATTACTTTACAATCAATACTTTGTTTAGTTGATGCAAGAAACCTCAATGATACACGCTATACACAGCACCCTACATTTATTGAGCAACTTAACATAGCTGATATCATTATCGGCGCAAAAGCTGATAAATATTCAGTACAAGATAATGAAAACTTATCGAGCTTTATTCACAAAAACGATTTAACTGAAAAGTCTTTATACCTTATAGAGCATGGAAAAATTGAACCTAAATGGCTTTTACAACAACATAGAAGCAAAGCACTAACCAAACAAATTATTGGAATCGCTACAAAAAGCCTACAAAGTAGTACTGAATCAAAATTAGATTTCGCATTAAAAGAAAAGCTAAAGCAAAATAGTTTTATTGAGTTAACTAACCATGGCGAAGGTTATTTCAGTAAAGGTTGGATTTTTTCAAACACGCACCTTTTTAATTACCAAAAAATAATCAAATTTATCGCCTCATTAAATGTGGCTCGCACTAAAGGCGTAGTTCTGACTGAAAAAGGACACTATTCTTTTAATAAATCGGGTAAAGACTTTAATTACGAGAAAAGTACTTATATAGATGACAGTAGAATTGAATTAATTGATACCAATGAGAATATTTTAAATAACATAGATTATAAATATTTTTTATCACTAAAACAT